>CAZQCR010000101.1:0-10517 GCA_964591745.1 uncultured Anaerolineaceae bacterium | reverse complement strand
GTAAGGTCGACAGCCGCGACCAGTTGTTCATCGACTATTCGCGACAGCTCCTGCCGCCTTTGAATGAAGGCGCCCTCATTGAGACTCAGGGTATCGGCATTGCGGCGGTCACCATCTGGGACACCGACGGCAGTAGCCCGTTCAAGGTCTCAACGGGGACGTTGGGGATCGACTGGAACAACAATGGTTTCATCGCCCCGACCTCGCTCGTGGCGGACATTACCAACATGGGCATCGCGGGCTCGCAGGGGTGCCCCGCGCCAACGCCGGGAGGCACGCTCAATGGTTTCGATGACTGGCTGAACCTGAAGTTCCGGGCGGCCCTCTCGGCGAACGCGGGCATCGGCATCAACTCGGCCGACCACGAACGCATGACGGTCGAGCGCTACCACTACATCATGGATGGCATCCACGATGGCCTCAGCACGACCGACCTGGCGCTCGCCGTGTCGGATACCCCAGACCCGGCGGGCGCGGGTGGGCAGTACACCTACGGCCTGACGGTCACAAACAACGGCCCACACCTCGCGGAGGACCTCGAACTTGAGCAGAACCTGCCCTCCGACGTGACGTTCGTCAGCGCGAGCGCGGGCTGTTCTCACGCCGCCGGCGTAGTCACCTGCACACGCGGCGACCTTGGGACTGCGGGGACCTGGACCGTGTCGGTCACGGTCTCGGTGCCGGCAAACCTCGTCTTTAACAATGGTGGGCCGAAAACGCTGACATCGACGGCCAACGTGAAACACGACGGCCCAGACGCGGCGCCCGCAAACAACAGCGAGACCGAGACGACGCTCATCATCGCCCTGGCCGACCTCAAAGTGGATAGCCACCAGCCGCTCTCTCTGCCGCTCCAGATTCTCGTCGGCGGGACAGAGCCGGTAACCATCCGCACCGTGGTCAGTAACGCGGGGCCTTCCACTCCCATCAACGCCAGCGTGACACGGACGACGAGCGCTTCGGCAGGCGGCACTGTTAGCGCGCCTACGTCGCCCGTCAGCGTCCCTGCACTCGCCGTGGGCGCTCCTCGGACCCTCGAGGAGACCTATATGCTTGGGTGCACCGCGCCCGGCTACAAGACTTTCGCGTTCGCGACATCGATTGCGCCAACGAACCCGCTGGATGTCGACCCGGACCTGACCAACAACGCCGCGACGGTTTCCGTCACGATTGACTGTGTTGTGCCGGTGGCGATCAACATCAAGCCGGGCAGCAACCCCAATTCAATTAACCTCGGCAACCAGGGCGTCATACCTTTGGCGGTGCTCACAACACTGGCTGGCGAGTACGGACTGCCCCTGGCGTTCGACGCCTTGAGCATCGACGCGCTCACCGTCCGCTTCGGGCCGAAGGGCGCCGTCATAGGCGGAACCGCCACCGCGGATGAGGCGCATGGCGGGGGCCACCCCGAAGACTCACTGGAGCGCGGAGCGCGTGAGCGCGTTCGGGACGGAGACCTGGACATGGTGCTGCACTTCGAGACCGGGGAGTCGGGGCTGGCGCTGACCGACACTGAGGCCTGCGTGAAAGGTTCGTTCCTTTCCGGCGACGGTAACACGTACCGGTTCTTCGGCTGCGACGCCGTCCGCATCGTGCCCTGAGTACACAGCCGGCGCGGTTCAGCACCTCACCAGGGATGGGGCCGGGAGTAACTTTCCCGGCCCCGTCCCGATCGCGGTTCGTACGCGGCGCCCACACCGCGCACAGTACCTCGACCGCACCGGAGCCGGTCATCCCGGGGTAGGCCTTCCAGCCCCACCCACACCCCCCACCGCGCCAGCCGCGCCCGGGGACAGTACCGCGACCACGCGGGAGCGGTCGCGCCCGGACGGCCCGCCAACGGCCAGTGCGCAGTCCCTGGTTTCTGGGCGGCGCCCGCCCGTTCAGCGGAGCGTCAGCCTCCTTGTGCCAACCTTGCTGTACGCCGCCCTCAGGCAGCGACAAGGAGAACAACAATGAACAGGAAACGTTGGATTGCCGCGGGCGTCCTCACCGTCGCCCTCATCGGTGCCGGCGCCGGGATCGCCGCGGGCACCGCAGACGACAACGAAGAGCCGATCACCGGCGAAGCCCTCCAGCGCGCAAGCGAAGCCGCCCTTGCCCACACCGGCGGCGGACGCGTCAGCGATACCGAACAGGGCGACGAAGACTCCTACTACGAAGTCGAAGTCACCCTCCCCGACGGCAAACAGGTCGACATCCAGCTCGACCGCGACTTCAAGGTCGTCGGCTCAATGCCAGACGAAGAGAAGCCCGGCGACAAGGACTGAGCGTCACCTGGTCCGATCGGTCAGTACGAGCGCGGCAACCCCAGCTCGTGCTGGCCGATGAAGTTCAGCACCATCTCCTGCGTGATCGGCGCGATCTTCATCACCCGCACCTCCCGCCAGTAGCGCTCCACATCGAACTCGCGCGCGTAGCCGAAGCCGCCGAGTGTCTGCAGCGCCCGGTCCGCCGCTTCGAAGCCCCACTCCGCCGCAAGGTACTTCGCCATGTTCGCCTCAGCGCCACAGGGCTGGCCATTGTCGTACAACCACGAAGCCTTCCGGATCATCAGCTCCGCCGCCGCCAGCTTGGCGTGCGAATCCGCCAGCGGGAACTGGATCCCCTGGTTCTGCCCAATCGGCCGCCCGAAGACCACCCGCTCCTTCGCGTAGGCCGTCGCCCGCCGCAACGCCACCCGGCCCGTCCCCAGCGCCTCCGCCGCGATCAGGATCCGCTCCGGGTTCAGCCCGTCCAGCAGGTGCTGGAACCCCCGCCCGACTTCGCCCACCACGTCCCGCGCATCCACCGGCAGGTCGTCGTAGAACACCTCGTTCGAATCGACCGCGTGGCGCCCGAGCTTCTCGATCTCGCGAATCGTCACGTATTGCGGGTCCAGGTTCGCCAGGAAGAGCGTCATCCCGTCCGTCCGCTTCAGGCACTCCTCCAGCGGCGTCGTCCGCGCCAGCAGCAGCACCTTCGACGACTCCTGCGCCTTCGACGTCCAGACCTTCTGGCCGCGGACGAGGAAGTTATCGCCGTCGCGCCGCGCGAACGTTGTGATCGAGGGCGTATCGGAGCCCGCGTTCGGCTCGGTCACGCCGAAGGCGACATGTAGCCGGCCCGCCGCCGCCTCCGGCAGGATCCGCTGCTTCAGCTCCGCGCTGCCGTGACGGACCACCGGGTTCAGCCCGAAGATCGTCAGGTGGAGCGCCGTCGCCCCATTCATCGCCGCCCCCGAAGCCGAGACCTCCTCCAGGAGTATGGAAGCCTCCGTGATCCCCAGCCCCGCTCCGCCATACTCCGGCGGGATCGCGACCCCCAGCCAGCCAGCATCGGCGAACGCCTGGTAGAAGTCCCACGGGAACTCGTGCGCCTTGTCGCAGCGCCGCCAGTAGGCGTCATCGAAGCGCGCCGCCAGGGCCCGCGCCTGCACCCGGATCTGCTGCTGCGCTTCCGAAAGTTCGAAGTCCATCATCCTGCTCCCGGCCGATTACTGACCGCCACCATGCATCGCCCCGCGCGTGCGCTCCAGCCCATGAGCAGCCCGCGGCCTACTCCAGCCCGTACTTCGGCAGGTGACCGTTCGCGATCAGCGTCAGGCTGCCCGTGCCCCGCTCCTCACCCCCGCCCCGCCGGAGCCGGACCGCCACCGGCTGGATCCGGTGCGGTGGCCGCGCCACGCTCCCATCCTCGTGTCCCACGTCCGCCGGGTGCGAGACATCCCACGTGTCCCGCTCCTTATAACTGGCTCCGCGATACACCCCGAGCCCAAGGCCGTCGTCCCAGCCGTTGTAGCCGAGCCCCGGCATCGCGAACGAAGGCCCCGTCGCGTCCAGCACCACCTCCAGCGGTTCGCCATCGTCGAGCACGGTGGCGATAGTGACGCGCTCCGGCCGGCGCGTGCCCGCCACGAGGTCGAGCGTCAGCTCCGCGGCGTTCACGTAGCGTTCGCTCCATTCCCCATCCGCCCCGGCGAACCGGATCAGCCCCGTCAGGTAAGCCCGCCCGCCGCCACGCTCAGCAATCTGGATATGCCCCGCCGCCCTCTCCGTCGAGAAGAAGAGGAAGCAGAAGAGCGTCCCGGCCGTCTCCGGCGGCGATGGTTCGCCGTTCCGGGGCGGCGGGCCTCCGATGCCGGGGCGAACCCCCCACGAGTGGTCCCGCGCGCTCCACCACCGCTCCACCCGCACCTCGCGCCCGCCAACAGCCAACGTACCCGACACCTCGCCGATCTGGTTGAAGCGCTGATACTCCTCCTGGATGCGCCCGTTGAGCCGGGAATAGTGCGGCTTCTCCTCTTCCGGTGGCAGCTTCGCGCTCCAGAGCAGGTCGAACCCGATGCCCTGGTCGTCCGCCGCGCAGACCAGCCGCAGCCGTTCCATCGGCTCCTCAACCACGATGCGCAGCGGCCCCACTTCCGTCTCGAAGCGCGGGCGCAGCGCGCGCGACACCCGCAGGTTGTGCTGGCGCGGGCCATCGATCACCATCACCCCCGCGTCGAGCACGTTCGTGTTGCTATAGCTCCCCATCGTCACCTGCATCGCGATGCCCTCCGCCGGCGCATAGATCGCGAACCAGAAGCGGTCGAAGAACCGCGGATCGCTCGTCCCCACATGGTCGAACGTCTGCGGCAGCTGGTGCCAGAGCGTGTCATCCAATTTCGTCAGCATTGCCTACTCCCATCCTCGTGCTGCGTTACGGAGGAACTCATGGACCCGGCTCCGCGCCGCCCGTATCGGCCCGGAATCCGCCGCCGCGTCGATCTCCCGGATCGCCGCGTCAAGCTGGCCCCGAAGCGCCTGGTGTTCCGCATTCCGCGCGGCAACCGTGAGCGTCGCATCCAAGCTCGAATCGACCACCGTGGCCGATGGTGCGACGGCCGCGATGCCCGCCAGCAGCTCCTCCAACGCCAGGTTCTCCGCCACCAGCTTCGGTATCGGTCCGTCCCAGTCCGCTTCGAGCCGTGCCATCGCCTCGCTCACGTGGCGCAGCTGCCCGCGTACGAACTCGTCCTCCAACGCCGGCGCCACCGACTCGTCGAGAATCCGGCGCAGCGCTGCCAGCTCTTCCGCCGGTGTTGGCCTCACGCTGCCACCGGCAAAAGGTCGAGCAGGCGGCGCAGAAAGCCGCGAACGTTGCGATAGGCCATCACCCGGTCGCTCCGCTGTTCGCACGCCGAACGGACGCCCGTGAGGACGATCGCCGCGAGCTTGAAGTTCGTGAAGACGTGCCAGTAGGGCAGCTCCGCCAGATCCACGTCCAGACCCGTCCGCTCGGAATAGTGCGCCACAAGGTCCGCCACCTCCCACGCGCCGGGGATGATGTGTTCGCCAGCCCGGTACGGGTTCGTCACCCATCCCAGGTCCTCCATCGGGTCACCCGCATGGGCGATCTCCCAGTCAAGAACGGAGTCGATCCCGCCCTCCGGCTTCAGCAGCACGTTCCCGGGCTTGAAGTCGCCGTGGACCAGCACCGTCGCCCGCGGGGCAGGGGCGTGGCGGCGCAGCCAGCCAGCGACGAACGTCATCTCCGGCTGCGGTTCCAGGATCTGCTTCGCCAGGTACGCCTCCCACCACGCCAGCTCGCGCAGCGCCCCCGGCGGCAGGCTCGTGTCCGCGAACTCCTCGATCCCGAGCGCCCGCCAGTCCACCGCGTGAATGCCCGCCAGGCAATCGCAGAGCCGTCGCGCGAGCTGGAGCCGGTCCGCCGCCGGAAGCTGCAGCGCACCGCCGTTCAGGACGAAGTAGTCACAGACGCCCGCCCGGCGCTCCATCACGATCGCCGGGCGGCCGAACGCCTCCCCCGCCGCGTCGAGGAAGAGGACGCGCGGCGCCGGCACCGCCGTCCCTTCCAGTCCCTTCAGAATCGCGAACTCCAACCGGCGGTCCGTTTCCAGCACACTGCCCACGGGGTCACGCCGCAGCAGCAGCTTCTGCCGGCGCTGCTCACCGCCTTCCCGCCACGAAAGGTCGAACGGCCAGTTCTCGCGCGAGAGCCCCTGCGTCGCCCGGTGCAGACCGCTGACCACGATCTCCTCGGCCGCCGGCATCTGCCCCGCGAGGAACGCTTCCAGAGCCGCGCCGAGATCCTGTTCACTGGCCATCGCGCGCGATGCTACGCGCCTTCACTCAACGGCGACAAGCGGCGGGACATCCCGGTCCACATGGTCCGCTCCAATCGCGCCGTTCGGCCGTCGCCCGCGGCGCGCCCTTCTGCGAACCTCGCACCATCATCACAAGGAGGTCCCACCCATGACAGCCCTCACCCGCTGGAACGCGCTCGCCGACATCGAACGCCTCTGGCCACGCGACCTCTTCGCCCGCGATCTCTTCGGGCGCGCCCTCAGCGATGGCGGCCTCGCCGTCGAGTGGAGCCCGCGCTGCGATATGGACGAGACCGACAAGGAGATCGTCATCCACGTCGAGCTTCCCGGCGTCGACGCGAAGGACATGGAAGTCTCCGTCAGCGACTCGATGCTCACCGTCCGCGGCGAAAAGCGCACCGAGAAGAAGGATGAGCAGAACGGCCACAAGTACAGCGAGCGTTTCTTCGGCTCTTTCGAACGCTCGCTCACCATCCCGCCCGGCGTCGATCAAACGAAGATCGAGGCGGCGATGAAGGACGGCGTCCTCGAAGTCCATCTCCCTAAGACCGCACCGGAACCGGTCAAAGCACCCCAGAAGATCGAGATCAAGGCCGGGTAGCACTCACGCGGGACCGGGGACGCGGGCCTGGCCCGCGGCCTTACCCGATCCAGCGCGGATCACGCTTCTCGGCGAAGGCGCTCAGCCCCTCGAGCGCCTCCTCCGAGGCGAAGAGTTCGGCTGAGCGCTTCGCCATCGCCTCGAAGGCCGCGCCCACCGGCATCTCCGGCACCGCCCGCACCAGCGCCTTCGTCGCCGCCATCGCCTTCGGGCCGCCCTTCAAGAGCATCTCGACGTAGCGCCCGACGGCCGCGTCGAGATGCTCCATGGGCGCACAGGCGTTGAGCAGGCCGTGGGCCACCGCCTCCGCGGCCCCGAACGGCTCGCCCGTCAGCATCAGCTCCAGCCCCTTCACCATGCCAAGCCGCGGCAGCGTCACCACCGAGATGATCGCCGGGGCCACCCCTATCCGCACCTCGCTGAAGCCGAACGTTGCCGTGTCGACCGCGACCGAGATATCGCAGGCCGCTACGAGGCCGAGGCCACCCGCCCGCGCCGGCCCGTTCGCCCGGCAGACGAATGGCTTGGGCGCCTCCCAGATGCGTTGCAGGATCTCCGCGACCCCGCCGACACCGGCCGGGTTCTCGGTCGTGTTGCCCCCCGCGTTCGCCTCGCGCTGCTCCTTCAGGTCGGCGCCCGAACAGAAGACCGGCCCGGCGCCCGTAAGGACCACGACACGGACCGCGTCGTCTAGCAAGGCCGCCTCGATGCCCTCCGCCAGCTCGGCCACCAGCCGCCGGGAGAGCGCGTTCCGGTTGTGCGGCGAATCCAGTGTGATCGTCGCCACACCACAGGCCACAGCCACGTGAACCAGTTCTTCAGCCGTCATCTGCGCCTCTCCCCCGATTCACGCGAAGATAGCAGACACGAAGATCGGACGCTGCGTTCGCGGCTGAGGCCGCCCTACTCCTTCGCCATCGCCACAACCCCGCCGTCCAGCGCCTCGCTCTTCTGCTGGCGCGGATGGCTCGCGTTGTGCTCCCGGATCGCCTTCAGGATCGCCTGGCCGGCCCCCTCCATCAGCTCATGCTTCCGTTCGCCCACCCAGTCCGCGCTCCGCTGCACCGGGTCGATGAGCCCCTGCACGCGCGGGATGACGTAGCGCGCAAACAGTTCGTAGCTGCGGAACATCTCGTCCCCCCGGCCCGCCCAGTCGTGAGCGAAGCCGAGGAGCGTCCCGAAGCCGCCGCTCAGCTCCTGGATCCGGCGGATCTGGGCGATTGCGTCGTCCGGAGTGCCAAAGATCGCCGATCCCGAACGAATCATCGCCTCCGCCATCGCCGCCCCGTTCTGGGTGTGGGCCGCGTTCGGCCGGCCAAGAACATCGACGTTGTATTCGTTGTGCCAGCGCTTCAGCCCATCGGCAACCTCCGCGATCGCCTGTTCCCGCGTCGGCGCGATGTGGAACTGCGTCAGGATCCGCCAGTTCTTCCGGTCGATCGTTTGGCCGTACTCCTTCGCGTACGTCTCGCCGAAACCCCATTGCGTCGGCAGCGCCGCCAACCCCTCCGCGCTGTTGCTCGCCACCGAAATCACGCCGATGCCGTACTTCCCCGCCACCTTCATGCCCGCCGGGCTCAGGCTCGTCGCCGAAGCCATCGGCAACTCCTCCTGCAGCGGCAACAGCTGAAGCTGCGCGTCGTGCAGGTCGAACCAGTCGCTCTTCTGCGTCACCCGTTCGCCCCGCAAAAGCCGTTGAATGACGCCCGTCGCCTCGTCCATCCGGTCCCGCTGCGTGGAAGGATCGATGCCGAGCATCCGTGCGTCGCTGGGCAGTGCCCCCGGGCCAACCCCCAGCATCGCCCGGCCACGCGTCAGGTGGTCAAGCTGCACCATCCGCGCCGCCACGTTGAAGGGGTTGTGGTAGGGCAACGAAACCACGCCCGTACCCAGCCGGATGTGCTCCGTTCGCTCGCCCGCAGCCGCCAGAAAGAGTTCCGGCGAACCGATCGTCTCCCATCCGCCCGAATGGTGCTCGCCCACCCAGAACTCGTCGTACCCCAGCCGATCCAGGTGTTGGACCAGTTCCAGGTCGCGCCGGATCTGGAGCGTCGGGTGCTCACCGACCGGGTGGTGGGGTGCGAGAAAGACGCCGAACTTCATTCGAGCCATAGAGAAGTGATTCCTGCCTGCTGAACTATTTGGTCTTTCAGTTATACACGGGCGGCCGCTTCGGGTCGTGCCCGCCGTCCTCCTCGTCACTGTGTGAACCCGCTCTCACATTCCGCCCTTCGGCGGACCGGCCTCTGCGCCCCATGCCCGATCCCTGCGGGCCGCCCCACCCGGTCTACTGATAGCGCGACGCCATCGGCGCCGACAGCCAATCGGAGTGACACTGGTGAACCCCACCTACGACGCGATCGTCGTCGGCGCCAGCGTCGCCGGGTCGCCCACCGCCAGCCGGGCCCTGCCGCCCACCGCCAGCGCGGCCCTGCCGCTCGACACGTTCACACCACCCTCGACCGCCACAGAGCCGCGACCGCAAGGGAGCGGTCACAGCCGACAGCTCGATAGACGTTCACACCACCCTCGATCGCCACAGAGCCGCGACCGCAAGGGAGCGGTCGTCACCCGGACGGCTCGACACACATTCACCGCGCCCTCGACCGCCACGGCAGACCCGCCGCGCCCGCCACAGAGCCGCGACCGCAAGGGAGCGGTCACGCCAGGGGGCTCGACACGCTTCTGCGCCGCCTGCTCCAGCCGGCCATGGTCCGTCCGCAAGAACCCTCACCAGCCAGGCCATCTCTCGCGCAATCTCCGCGGCACCCGTACGATTCCCCCGAAGAGGCCAGCGAAATGAAGGTCAGCAACCGCACCGGCATCACAACCGCCACGGCGTAGAGGGTTCGCGCGCAGGCTACACCGCGCCCGCCCTCGCCGTGCTCCCGGAAGACGCTCGTCTCCGGGCTGGTTTCGTGTGCATTCGCTGACCGCCGGGACACCTGACAGTCCCGCACCACCGAAAGGCTTCTCCGCGTGAAACCGCGCTTCAACGGTCTTTGGAAACACCCCGATTTCGTCCGCCTCTGGGCCGGCGAAACGATCTCCATCTTCGGTTCACTCATCGGCGGGCTGGCGATGAAGTTCACCGCCCTCATCTGGCTCGATGCCGGCGCCCTCGACCTGGCGATCCTCACCGCCTGTGAGGTCGTGCCAGCCTTCGCCGTCGGCCTGTTCGCCGGCGTCTGGGCCGATCGCCTCGCCCGCCGGCCACTCATGATCGCCGCCGACATTGGCCGGTTCGTCGCCCTCGCGACCGTGCCCCTTGCCGCCGTCTTCGACCTGTTGACGCTGCCACAGCTGGCCGGCGTCCTCCTTGTCACCAGCACGCTCAACGTCCTCTTTAACGTCGCCTATGAGGCCTACCTCCCGACCCTGGTCGAGCGCGAACAGTTGGTCGAAGGCAACGCGAAGCTCGCCGCCAGCGCTTCCGTCGCCGAGGCTGGCTCGTTCGGCATCTCTGGCTGGTTGGTTCAGCTCCTCAGCGGCCCCGGCGCCGTCCTCATCGATGCCGTCTCCTTCCTCTTCTCCGCCTTCTTCCTGGCGCGGATCAAACGCCCCGAACCCCCTCCCGCGCCCTCTCGTGATCGCCGGCACGTCCTCCGGGAAGCGCGGCATGGGATGGGCTACGTGCTCCGCCAACCGATCCTCCGAACCTTCGTCGCCGTCACCATGCTCAGCTACTTCTCGAACGGCCTCATCGGCGTCGCCTTCCTCCTCTACCTCCACGAAGAGGTCGGCTTCTCGCCCGGTGTCCTCGGCCTCATCTTCGGCGTCGGCGGCATCACGTCGCTCGGCGGGGCCTGGCTCGCCGGGCGGCCCGAG
>CAZQCR010000100.1:0-10549 GCA_964591745.1 uncultured Anaerolineaceae bacterium | reverse complement strand
CCGCCGCCGACCTGCCCCTCGACCTCCGCCACCCGCCAGCCGCGCGACCGCGCTTCGCACGGGTCGTCTACCTCCAGCGCCCGGTGGCGATACGCCCGGCTCGAACACATCAGCCCGCGGCCACACCGCGCACACCGCGCCAGCGACGACAGCAGCCCCGGCGAACGCGGTTGGCGCCGACGCCCCACCCGCCGCGCCTGGGCCTCCGCCCACGCCTCATCCGTGATGATCGCCGCATGCCGGCCCGGCCGCGATTCGGCGCCATGGACCACTACCCCGGCGTAGTAGCGTGTCTCCAGCAACGACGAAATCGCCGTCGCCGTGAAGTGCGCGTTCCCCACCTTCGACCGCGGCGCCAGCCCCCGCCGGTTGAACTCCCGCGCGATCTCCAGCTGGCCCACGCCCCGCGCATACGCCCCGAACGCCCAGCGCACCGCCTCCGCCTCCTCCTCCACCACCACCGGCGGCGCCATCGTATCCGTCACACGGGCCCCGTCCGGCCCGTCCCGCAGCGCCCGCCGGTAGCCGAACGGGATGTCACCCGTCGCCAGCCCCATCTCGAACCGGCGCATGTACGCCGCCTTCACTCGCCGCGAATGGTCCTTCGAAGAGCGCCGCGAAATCAGCGACTCGAACCCCGCCCGGTCCTCCTCATCGTCCGACGTGTAGTCCACCCCGTTCGCCGCGATCAGCCGCACCCCGGCCCGACGCAACCGGTAGATGACGTCGTGCGCCACCCGGTTCGAGCGCGCGAACCGCGAGAAGTCGTAGATCAGGAGGACGTCGAACTCGCGCCGCTCCGCCGCCTGGATAGCCAGCAGAAACTCCGGCCGGCGCTCAATCTCATCGACATAGGCCGATTCCCCCGGGATCTCGAACCGCCGGACCACCTCGAACCCGCGCTCCGCCGCCAGCCGCTCCAGCGCCGCCACCTGCACAGGCAACGAATGACGGTCCGCCTCCGCCTGCCCCGCCGTCGAAACCCGCGCCAGGATCGCCGCCTTCGTCATCGCACCACAACCTCGTAGACCAAGATCCCGAGCAAACCCAACGCCGGGGGAATCGCCATGAGGACCAGCAGACCGGGCCACCCCTCCAACCGCCGCGTTCCGCGCTCGAGGCCATCCACTACGCTTTCCGTCGCCCGGGTATTCAACCATCTCAGGAACTCAGCCCCGAACCTCGTCAACTCGCGCCCGGTCATCCCTCGTTCCCTCCCCGTTCCTGCGTCGCCGCCTGCCGCCGATCGTACTCTCGAACCGCCCACGCCTCCACAATCACCCGCAACCGCGCGATATGCGGCGCCTCCACCGTCTCCACCTTCGCCACCACGCGCTCCCTCAACATGTCGCCACCGCAGCCATGCGCCGGGCTATCCACTCGGCCACCGGGACGGCGACGGCGTTGCCGAGCTGGCGATAGCGGTGGCTGTCCGCCTGCTCCGCCGTCCAGCCGTCCGGGAAGCCCTGGAGGCGCTCACACTCCGTCGGGGTGAGCCGCCGGGGCCGCAAGAGTGGGGCGATCACGTGATCGCTGAACATGGCACCCTGCCCGGTTGACATGTCGGCCGACAGCGTCCCACATCTCTCCGGCACGTAGCCGAAGACGACCTGCGCGCTGTCTCCCTTCCCGGTCCGCCCGGCCTCCGCCGTGATAGGCCCAGCAATCCCCTCTTCGGGCGCACCCCGCCCGTTGCGCGCGAACCGGGGCTGGAACACGGCGAGGCGCTGCCCTGGCGTGAGAGGCGGCGTGAAGTTCTCCGTTGGGCGGACCCGGTTCTCCCGGTGAGGGTTGATGCCGTCGCCGCTGTTCTCGTCCGCCCCCAGCGGCTCCATCTTCGAAGCGGTCGCGACGCTGTGCATGTTCGCCGTCAGCGCCGTCACACCCATCTCGGCCGCGAGGCTCGAACGGCCGGCGCCCGGCTCGCTGTAGGTCATCTGCCACTTCGCCTCTGACCAACAGATCCGCGCCTGGTCCCGCTTCGTCGCCGCGACGTAGACCTCTGACCCGGGCTCGTCATCGAACCAGGCGAGGATGTTCGTGATCCCGGCCGCCTCGGTCGTCTTCCCGTTCTTCCGCGCGACCTCGTTCCACGCCTTCCGGAAGCGCCTGGTGCCGTCTCGGCGTAGCCACCCGAACACGCTGCCGACCCTGAATTTCTGCCATGCCTCCAGGGCCAGCGGGAGCCCCTGCCACTCGCCCTTTCGCTGCGGCATCAGCCCCGCGATATCGATGGCCATCTGCGCCCGTTCCGGGTCGAAGTGCAGGCCTCGCGCCGCCCCCACGCGCAGGTCGCGCAGGTGCCGCTCGCACGCCAGCCGGACCAGGCGCCCGGCCACGATCCGCCCTTCAAGGACATCGTGCGCGTACTCCGTCACCGGGTCGGCGACCGCCGCGGCGCCCTTCCTCTGACTCACGATGTACCAGCCTCAGAGGACGCGCGGCGCTTGTTCAAGAGCTCCTGAAGCGGGCTCGGCTTCGCCGGCTCCTCCCCCTTCGATACCTTCGTCCTGCTCGCCGGGCTCATCCCGAATTCCCGTAGGGCCTTCATCATCTGGTCGTTTGCCGTTCGTTCAATCGCGATCCAGTGGCTCGTGTACCACCTCGCCGGCGCTTTCTTCAGCCGCACCACCTCCCCGTCCTCCCCCATCTCCTCGCGGTATCCGTCGTCGAAGACGACCGTCCCCTCTCGCGCGATATGCTGGATCGCGTCCTTCTGCCGCGCCCACGCCAGGCAGTACACCGTCAGCGCGGCCCGGTCGATTCCGCTCACCAGCCCCAGCGCCAGCAGCTCGCCACCGATTCGCTTCCACTCCGTCTTCGCCGCCGCCGGCAGGTGTTCCGGCGCGCTCGGCAACCGCACCGCCGGGCGCGGCTCACCCCTCGCCGAGCGCCTGCCCGGGTTCCCCGCGAGCGCCTTTAGCGCCGTCGGCACCGGTGGCCTACCCGCCGGCAAAACACACCCCCGAATTTCGCGCCCGCGCGAGGAAAGCTAACCGGGTGCCAGCGGGCAATGCGGGCTCGAACTTTTCGACCCTCCCTCCCCTCATCGCCGTCCTCGCGACTCACTCCGCGTCTTCCCCGCATGGCACGGCCCGCAGAGCGACTGCTTGTTCGCCGGCGTGTCCGCCCCACCACGCGACAGCGGCACGATGTGATCCACCACGCTCGCGGGGCCGCCACAGCGCCGGCACATCCCCATGTCCCTCTCGATTATCCCGCGGTTCACCCTCTCCCGATCCCATCCGCTGGGCCCACGCCGCCGCCCGTGCATGCGGCTACACGCCGGACACCGTGAAGCCCGCGCCAACGTCCCACAGTCCAGGCAGCGCATCCTCATCCCGCCCGCCTCTTCGCCGCGTGCTTGCTCCGGGCGCGAAGGAACGGCGCGACCTCCTCCGCGTCCGCCGGGTCGATGCGCCAGTAGGCCCCCGGCTTCTCGGCCCTCAACACCCCCGAACGGATGAGCCGCTCCACACGCTGGCGCGTGCACCCGTACGACTTCGATACCTCCAGCAGCGACAACATCCCATCCAGGCGGCCAGATGGAAGACCTGCCCTCCAGAGCACCAGGCGAACCGCCAGGTGGCTTCGCCCCATCCGCGACGCCACCCCGCGGAGGTTCCCCCTCACCGCCAGCACCTCTACGTCGAAAAGCTGAGTGTCTACCCACCTTCTCAATTTTCCTTGAACCTTAGCAACTTGTTTCAATTGCCGATGTTCGACCCGCCGCTTCGCCACCCCCATTTTCGACAGGACAGTGTGGATCGCGTGCTCCGGCCGCTCCAGGTGTAGCCCCATCTCCCGCGCGCTCAAGCGGTCCTTGTGGCGAACGACCCACTCCCGGTCCTCGTCCGACCACGGACGCCCGACATTCGCCGCCAGGTCCCGCCGCCTCACCGGCCGCGACTCCTCCACCGCGTCGATCCCCGTATCCGGCGCATTGCTCCATCCGCAGGCCAGGCAGGTCCGGGCATCGACACGCCCAACCACACTCGCCGACCTGCAGCGGTGGCACCTCAAGCCGCCCACCCCAACTCAGCCGGCGTGAACAGGCGTTGGCCTACGCCGCCCCCACTCCGGTCGGGGGTACCAGATGCCTTCACGCGGCGCCGGCCGCCGCCAGCGCCCGGCCGAGCCGCGCCCGCACCTCCCTCGCCATCCCGTTCAGCGCGCCCGATGGCTCGGCCCCTGCGATCAGCTCCGGGTCCTGGGCGGCGACGTGCGTCTGCCCGTCCTCCTCCCAGAGCGCTACACCGCAGGGCAGGAACGCCCCAATCTCCGGCACCGCCTCCATCCCGTGGTGGGCGAGCTTGGGGTTGCAGGCGAGTCGAACCGATGTCTTACCGAGTATCGTCGGGTGACCGGTGCCGGCCGGCTTAAACGATCCCCCTGGCTGCCCAGGCGCGACCGCTCACCTCAAACGGTGCAGCCGACAACATGGTGCGACATCGTTCGCGAAGCCGAGTTCGTTCGGTAGGGTCGAGTCCGGCGACGTAGGCACCGGCCGGACCGACGCCGAAGGTGAATGGCTCCCACCACTCCGCGAAGCTCGCGTGTCGGACTGAGATCGACAAAGCGCCCTGCTCTATGTCGCGGAACTTGGCCTCGTGAAACAGCTCGGCCAGGTGCCCTTCCCGGGCTCCCGCCAGGCCTGCCTCACCCTCAGCCGCGGGAACGAGCTCTCTTGCCGCCTTCCAGAACAGGCTGAGTGGGCCACCATCTCCGTCATGGTCCCAGACACACGCCGCGACTACACCATGCCGCCGCGTCACGCGGTGCATCTCCCGCAGCCCCGCCACCGGGTCTGCCATGAAATGGACGACGAGTTGGGCGAGGGAGGCGTCGAACGAGCCGTCCTCAAATGGCAGATCCTCCGCGTTCGCTCGCCGGACCGTGACTGCGGGATAGCGTTCTTGAGCCGCTGCCGCGAATGACTCGGACGGATCGACAGCCGTCACGTGTGTAGGCCCCAGTCGCCGCACGAGTTCTTCTGTCAGCGCACCCGGGCCGCAACCGACATCGAGCACTCGCTGGCCGGGAGTAACTGCCGCGAAATCCGCGAAGTGGGGAGCGAGCGGCACGGAGTACCTGCCCATGAAGCGGTCGTAGGCACTGGCATCAACGGCAAAGGTCATGAGCCGAATATACACGCCGGCGCCTGGCGTCGTGACGTCGTCCGGAGTTTGCCTCAGTCTCGATAGACACCTGGGCACCGTCGTCGACGAAGGAGAGCACGCGGGTCTGTCTTGGCACCGCCGGACCACCACCTCACGCGGCGCCGGCCGCCGCCAGCGCGCGGCTGAGACGCTCGCCGACCTCCTTCGCCATCCCGTTCAGCGCGCCCCAACGGCTCCGCCCCGGCCGATTAGCTCCGGGTCCTGGGCGGCGACATGGGTCACCCCATCTTGCCCCCAGACCGCGACGCCGAAGAGCAAGCGCGGCCGTTTTCGAGAGTCCGTGCGGAGAGTGCCCAGGACAGGACCTATACTGGGTGGACTAGACCACCAGCGAGGAACGCCCCATGGATAAGAGCACGTTTGAAGAGCGCGGAAACACCCTGGAAGAGGAGTTCTTCCGCAAGCAGAACGCTGCCGTCATCGAGCGGATGCGTGCCACCCAGGAGCGGGCCCAGGCCCGTGAGGCGATGGGTACAACGTCCGGCATCACCGACCCCGCCGTCCTTGACCGGCTGATCGATCAGGGGTTGAGCGCCGCGAACATCGCGGCGGTAGCCCTCGTCCCACTCGTCGCCGTCGCCTGGGCTGACCGCAAGCTCGAGGACACCGAGCGCCGCGCTGTGCTCGCGGCGGCCGCCACCTCGGGACTTCGGGCCGATATGCCGGCGTACGAGGTCCTGGACGGCTGGCTCCGGCAGCCCCCGCCATCCTCGCTGCTCGCCACCTGGGTGGAGTACGCGGGCGCGCTCGCCTCGGCCATGGAGGACAGCGACCGCCGCGCGTTCCGCGAAACGCTCCTCGCGCGGGCGAAAGCTGTAGCGACCGCCGCCGGCGGAGGCTTTGCCGGAGTTGGGTCGAAGGTCTCCGCCGCCGAGCAGGCCGTTCTTCGAACCGTCGAAGAGACGCTTACCGGCTGACGGTCGCCCGGCAGCCGCCTGGGCCGAACCGCCCGTCATCCCGTACCCTCCGGCCACAACCTCAGGAGAACCCCGTGCCCAACCGCGTCTGTGAACTGTTCGGAATCCGTTACCCCATCGTGATGGGCGCCATCGCCCAGAGCCCCGAGCTCGCCGCCGTCGTCTCGAACGCTGGCGGCCTGGGCTGCATGGCCGGCGCCGCCGCGCCCGTCGCCCTCCTCCGCGAGCGCATCCGCAAGTTCCGCGACCTCTCCGATAAGCCATTCTCGATCAACTTCCCGATCGTCCTCACGCCAGAGAAAGACCTGCCCCCGAAGATGGAGCTGATGCTGGAGGAGAAGGTGCCGGTCGTCATCACCTCCGCCGGCAACCCGAAGCTCTGGACGCAGTACCTGAAGAACGGCGGCTGCCGCGTCGCCCACGTCCTCCCGACGCTCTACCACGCGCGCAAAGCCGTCGAGGCCGGCGTCGATGCGATCATCGCCGAGCCCGCCGAGTCTGGCGGCTACCGTGGCGAGCAGGAGGTGAGCATGATGGTCCTCATCCCCGGCATCCATCGCGCCTTCCCCGGCACGCCGCTGATCGCCGCTGGCGCCGTTGCCGACGGCGCGGGCCTGGCGGCCGTTATGGCCCTCGGCGCCGAGGGCATCCAGCTCGGCACCCGCCTGATGATGACCGTCGAGGCCAACCCCGCCGACCACGTCCGTAAGCTCATCATCGCCGCCACCGACACCTCGACGATGTCTGCCGAGGGCCGCGTCAAGCCGCGCGTCAACCGCCCGGAGCTCGCCATGGAGGTCCTGGGCGAATCGAAGCGCACCCAGATGGGCCAGGTCTCCGCCCTCATCGACAGCGTCAAGACGGTCGATGAGGTCATGCGCGACCTCATCGACGGCGGCGCGATCACGGCCCGCGACGTCGACCGCGCGATGTCCGAGCTGGCCGCCGTCCCCGCCCGCTGAGGCAAATTCTTCGCGAAAAGTAGTTCATGTGGGCCTATTCTTCTTGACACCACGCCCGCTGGGGCGTTGACTCCCTGTGCCGGAGGCTGGCCGGGCCGGGACGACCGCGTGTGCCTGCCCCCGCCCCCTTTCACTTTACTTCGAGGAGCTGCATCCCATGGGCCTCAAGAATCCTGCCTGGTACCGCGAAAGCCTTCGTGACGGCCGCGTCACCTATATGGCCGGCGAGTCGGTCCCCGATATCACCAAGAACGAGTGGTTCGATGTCGCGATCGACAACACGGCCGAGGACTACGTTTACGACGACCCGGCCACCCGCGACATCCGCGTCTACGAGACCGAGGACGGCACCCTCGCCCACCGCATCTTCAAGATCCCGACCTCCGTCGAAGACCTGGAGAAGCGGATCAAGCTCTCCCACATGACGAGCATCAGCACCGCCGTCTCCGCCGTCCTGATGGCCCTGTACAACATCAAGGACCAGGTCGCGGCCATCAACGGCCAGTACGCCGAGAACATCGAGCGCATGTACAAGCACTGCCGCGACAACGACCTCCGCGCCGACCAGTGCATCACCGACGCCAAGGGCGACCGTTCCCGCCACCCCAAGGACCAGGACGACCCCGACCTCTACATGCGCATCCTCGACAAGAACGCCGACGGCATCGTCGTGCGCGGCGCCAAGCTCCACATCAGCGGCGCCAGCCTGGTCCACGAACAGACCGTGATGCCGACGAAGGCGATGGGCCCGGGCGAAGAGCAGTGGTCCGTCTCCTTCTCCATCCCGACGAATGCCCCCGGCGTGCGGATCATCAACCGCGCCTACGCCCACCCCAATCTGAGCGAGATGGACTACCCGATCAGCGCGAAGCACAACGCGCCGGAGGGCTTCGTCGTCTTCGACGATGTCTTCGTCCCCTGGGACCGTGTCTTCCTCGCCGGCGAATACCCGCTGGCCGGTATCCTCGCCCGTTCGCTCGGCCTCTGGGAGCGGGTCGGCGGCCTGATCGCCCTCGTCGAGCGCTCCCGCCTGCTCGTCGGCACCGCCCAGCTCCTCTGCGAGATGAACGGGATCAACAAGGCCTCGCACATCCAGGAGAAGATCTCCGACCTCGTCTTCTACGCCGAGATGCTCCGGATGTCGCTGGAAAGCGCCGTTCGCAACTACAAGGTGACCGAGACCGGCATGGTCTACCCGGACCCGATGGCCGTGAACGTTGGCAAGTTCTACGGCGCGAACAACTGGCACTCCATGGTCCAGAAGATCCACGACATGAGCGGCGGCCTCGTCCTCACCCTCCCGACCGAGGCGGACTACCGCAACGAAGAGATCACGAAGACGCTCGACAAGTACCTGCACACGAAGAACGACGTCAAGGTCGAAGACCGGATGCGCGTCTACAACCTCATCCGCGACCTGACGGCCGACTCCTACGGTGGCTGGGAGCTGGTGACCACGATCGCCGCCGGTGGGGGGCTCGCGGCCCAGCGCATCGTCACCATGGGCGGCTACGACCTGGAAGGGGCGAAGGACCAGGCTCGGGTGGCGGCGGGGATTACGCGGTAGGTCGCCTTCCATCGCTCGAACACGCGAGCCCACGCGGCATGGAAGCGTGGGCTCGCGGCCGTCGCCTCCACCGGCGGGGACAGACCCGTTTGCCGTATTCTGGTGCTAGCTATCGGGAGGCACGCGATGGACGAGTTGATCTTTGTGGTGACGGAGGCGCCGGAAGGCGGATATACCGCGATGGCCCTCGGCCAGTCGATTTTTACGGAAGCCGACGACCTGCCCTCGTTGCGCGAGATGGTGCGGGACGCCGTGCAATGTCATTTCGATGAGGCGACGGGGCCAAGAATCGTGCGCCTCCACTTCGTCAGAGACGAAGTCCTCGCGGTATGACGAGGCTCCCGCGCGATCTTTCCGGCGATGCGCTGGTGAAGGCCCTCCAGCGACAGGGATACGACATCACGCGCCAGACGGGGAGCCATGTCCGGCTGACCAGTACGACGGTCGGACAACAACACCACGTCTCGGTCCCCCGCCATCGAACGCTCAAGGTTGGGACCCTCTACTCGATCATTGCAGGTGTGGCGGAACACCAGAAACTGTCGCCGGACGAACTGCTTGATCGGCTGTTCGGCTGACCGGTCGTGTCCACGATCGCCGCCGGCGGCGGCCTGGCCGCCCAGCGCATCGTCACCCTGGGCGGTTGCGCTCATCCGGGACCGGGCAGCAGCGTCTTCCGCATGACCCATACGTCCTCGACCACCAGGACGACTTCACCCTCGGCCGTCGTGGCCGACCAACTGTCACGGTCTTGTCCTGCCGTGGCGTAACCCAGCCGTTCGTAGAGCCGCAAGGCAGTCCCATTCTCCCTTCCGACTCGAAGCTCGGCCGTTCTGAAACCTCGGTTGTAGCTGAGGCTCTCGGCACTCCCCATCAAGCGAGCGCCGATGCCCAAACACTGGAGGGCGGGAAGGACGCGGAGCGCCCAGATGGTGGCCACTTTGCCGTCCGGGTCCTTCCCGAAGTCGATGAGGACCTGGCCGGCCGGGAAGCTGCCGATATCAGCAACGAGGTATGCGACCTCGCCAGCGATGGCCCGCTCCCAAGCGCGGCGGATCAGCACTCGAAATGGAGCGTTTAACCCGTACCACTCCAGGGGAGTGAGATCATCCTCTCTCGCTGGGCGGATGGAGATGAGAGCCTGAACCTCGGAGTCGTCGTTCGTGCCATGTGTCATCATGAATTCCAGACCTCCGCAATCGTGGCTGGCTTCAGCGAGACCCTGCAAATCGAGTGGCGCTGTCACGGTGGACCGCGTCTCTGCGCCCGGCGGAACCAGGACGGCCTCGCCCGCCCGCTCCAGCGGACAGGACAGCCTCACACTCTTGGCCTCTTGGCGTTTCAAACGCGCTAAACTACGTGGAAGGCTGACCTTGTTCGAGACCCGGGTAGGCCGCCTGGCAGAAGCCGTGGTTGCAGTAGCCGTTGGGGTAACGGTGCAGGTACTGCTGGTGGTAGGGCTCGGCGTAGTAGAAGAGGCCCGCTTCGTCGACTTCCGTCACGATTTCGCCGAAGCCGGCGGCGCGGAGCGCTTCGCCGTAGCGCTCGCGCGAACGGAGGGCCAGCTCCTGCTGGCGTTCGTTGGCCGTGTAGATCGCTGACCGATATTGGGAGCCAACGTCGCCGCCCTGGCGCATGAACTGCGTCGGGTCGTGGTTCTCCCAGAACACCTTGAGGAGCGCGTCGTAGTCGACCGTTGCCGGGTCGAAGACCACACACGCGGCCTCGGCGTGGCCCGTGCGTTCGGAGCACACCTCTTCGTACGACGGGTTCGGCGTGTAGCCGCCGGAATAGCCGACGAACGTGGAGTAGACGCCCGGCACCTTCCACATGAACTTCTCCGCGCCCCAGAAGCAGCCCATCGCGAAGGTCGCGATCTCGGTGCCGGCCGGCCACGGGCCCACCAGCGGCGTCCCGAGGACC
>CAZQCR010000099.1:0-10551 GCA_964591745.1 uncultured Anaerolineaceae bacterium | reverse complement strand
GCGACAACGCCAGCTCCACCGGCGGAAAGCCGAGCGGCAGCACCGGCGGCAACAGCTACGGAAACCTCGCCGGCCTGCAGGATAAGCGGGTCGGGATCATTGGCACCGGCGCGACCGCCATCCAGTGCGTGCCCCACGTCGGGGCGAGCGCGAAGGAGCTCTACGTCTTCCAGCGCACCCCCTCCTCGGTCGATGTGCGGGCAAACCGGCCGACGGACCCCGAGTGGGCGAGTTCGCTGGAGCCCGGCTGGCACCGGCGGAGGATGGAGAACTTCTCCACGCTGACGACCGGTGGCCACGCTGAAGAAGACCTGGTGATGGACGGCTGGACCGAGATCATCGGCAAGCTCGCCCGGCGGCGGCTGGACGATGGCTCGGACCTGGCCCTGGCCCTCGAGCTTGCCGACTTCGAAAAGATGGAAGAGATTCGCGCTCGCGCCCAGGCGATTGTGGATGACCCGAACACAGCCGAGTCGCTGAAGCCGTACTACCGCCAGTTCTGCAAGCGGCCGTGCTTCCACGATGAGTACCTGCAGACCTACAACCGCGGCAACGTGACGCTCGTTGATACGGAGGGCCGTGGGATCGACCGGATCACGGAGCGGGGCATCGTTGCCAACGGCGTTGAGTACGAACTGGATTGCATCATCTACGCCAGCGGCTTCGAAGTGGGCACGGCGATGGAGCGGCGAGCCGGGTATCAGGTGTACGGGCGCAACGGCCAGGCGCTGAGCGAGAAGTGGCAGGAGGGCGTTTCGACGCTCTTCGGCATGCAGAGCCGGAACTTCCCGAACTGCTTCATCATCGGCCTCTCCCAGGTGGGGACGAGCGCGAACATCCCCCACGTGCTGGATGTTCAGAGCCGCCACGTGTCGTACATCATTCAGCACGCGCGGGAGCACGAGGTCCGGACGATCGATGTCGAGGAGCGGGCGGAGAACGCGTGGGTGCAGAAGGTGATCGACGCCTCGCTGGCGAACCTCGGCTTCCTGGAGGCGTGCACACCGGGCTACTACAACAACGAAGGCCAGCCAAACGGTGACCTCTTGCGCCGGAACGGCCCTTACGCTCCGGGGATCATGAAGTTCGCGAAGGTGCTGGATAGCTGGCGCGAAGAGGGCAACCTGGCGGGGTTGGAGTTCGCACGGACGTAAGGCTGCGGGTTCGGGTGGTGCGGGTGGTGCCCCCGGCAGGATTCGAACCTGCGGCCAGGCGCTTAGAAGGCGCCTGCTCTATCCCCTGAGCTACGAGGGCCTGAGTCGATAGTATCGGAGTGAGACGGCATCGCGGTATTGGGCACGGTGAACGACGGACAGCGACCTGCCAGCCATCAGGGAGTCTACTAATAGGATAGTAAGAGTTTCTTCCCATTTCCCTTGGCAGGACGCCCCCGGGGCTGCTACGGTTGAAGGCGATGCCGAAGAACCTCTACGACACCCTGGGCGTGAAGAAAGAGGCGACGGAGAAAGAAATCCGTTCCGCCTACCGTAAACTCGCCCGCAAGTACCACCCGGATGTCGCGCCGAACGACAAGGCCGCCGAGGCGAAGTTCAAAGAGATGAACAACGCCTTCGAGGTGCTTTCGGACCTCGATAAGCGACGCAAGTACGACAAGTACGGTGACCGCTGGGAACACGCGGACCAGATAGAAGACGCGCAGAAACGGCAGTCCGCCGGTTCGTGGGCCCGCAACGGTCCCTCCGGTGTGGACACAGCCGAGGGCGCCGCGGCGGGAGACTTCGGGTCGATCTTCGATCAGATCTTCCGGCGCGAGCGCGGTGGCCCGCGCGGCCAGCCCGCCAGCCGCCGGGGACAGGACATCGAGACGCCCGTGGATGCCTCGCTCGAAGAGGCGTTCCGGGGGACGACGCGCACAGTCCGGCTGCAGGGCGCCGAAGCCTGCCGGATCTGCGGCGGCTCGGGCGATGTCGCCGGCGCGGTCTGCCACACCTGCGAAGGCATGGGCCAGGTAACGCGCGAGCGGCGCCTGGAAGTGAAGGTGCCGCCTGGCGTGAAGACAGGTTCGCGCGTGCGGGTCGCGGGCGAAGGCCGCCCCGGCGCCGGAGGCGGTCCCAACGGCGACCTCTACCTCGTGGTGACGGTGCTGCCGCACAATCGATTCGAACGACGGGGCGACGACCTCCTGCTCGATGTCCCGGTGCCGTTTACCGATGCCGTCCTCGGCGGCGAAGTGGAGGTGCAGACGATCGACGGACGGATCGCGATGCGGGTGCCAGAGCTGACGCAGAACGGCCGCCAGATCCGCCTCGGCGGGAAGGGAATGCCCGTGCTTGGCACAGCTGCCCAACGCGGAGACCTGATAGCCCGGGTACGCGTGCTCCTGCCGGAGCGGCTCACGCCCGAAGAGAAGCGGCTCTTCGAAGACTTGCGCGCCCTCCGCGAAGGCGCCGGCGCCCACGTGGACGCGAGGAGTTAACGAGATGGTAGGCCGGCCACCGGCGGACGATGGGGGCGATCTCCCGGGCGGCGAACCGATCTACGTGATCTCGATCGCCGCAAGGCTCGTTGGCATGCACCAACAGTCGTTGCGCTACTACGAACGGGCGGGGCTCGTCGAGCCCAAACGGACGGCCGGCGGGATCCGCATGTATTCGAACGACGACATCCAGCGGATCCGTCAGGCCCAGCGGCTGATCGGCGAACTGGGCGTGAACCTCGCGGGAGTCGAAGTCGTGCTCCGGATGAGCGCCCAATTGCAGGCCCTACAAGCCGAGATCGACCATCTGCGTGCCGAACTCGACAAGCTACGCAGCACCCGCCTGCCGGCCCCTTACAGAGGAGGAAGGAGTGAGGGATGAGGCATGAGTGAAACGACGCCCGGCCTCGAGAACTTGGGCGCTCTTCCGGCCGTGAAATCGTTCGAGGACCTGATCGCGTGGCGGAAGGCTCGGGCGCTGGTGAAGGTGGTCAGTGAACTCGTCGACCGGCCGCCTATCGCGACACGCTATGCGTATCGGGACCAGCTTCATCGCGCGGCCGTGTCGGTCATGTCGAACATTGCCGAGGGCTACGAACGCGGTGGCCGCGGCGAATCTCACCAGATGCTATCCATTTTCGAAAGGGTCCTGTGCGGAGGTCCGATCACTCTTCTACGTCGCACTCGATGCCGGATTCATCAGTCAGTCGGAATTCGAAGCCTTGAACGAACAGGCACGCGAAGTCGGAAAGATTGTCGGCGGACTGCGAGCATCGGTGGGACGGGCTCGCGAAGCGAACCGAACCGCTTCACGTTCACGACCGTAGCACCCAGACGCCAGCAAGCCGCCCGGGCCATTGCCTCATCTCCCCCTCATCCCTCATAGCTCATCACTCATTACTGGAGGCTCCCATGATGCGACAAGAACGGTTCACCGAGCAGGCCCAGCAGGTCCTGCAGCAATCCCAGGAGGTCGTCCGCCATCAGCGCAACAGCCAGTGGGCGGTCACGCACGTACTGGCCGCGCTCATCGGCCTGCAGGGCGGGTTGGCGCAGCAGGTGCTGCAGAAGCTCAGCGTCGATGCCGGCCGCCTGCGCGACCGCGTAGCGCGCGATCTCGAGAAGCTGCCGAAGCTCCAGCACGACGTCGTCCAGATCTACACCACGCCGGAGGTTGTTCGCATGCTGGAGGTGGCGAACGCCGAAGCGGACCGTCTGAAGGACGAGTACGTCGGCGTCGAGCACCTGCTCATCGCCATCGCGGACAACGAAGAGAGCGGCTCGACGCGACTCCTGGGCGAGCTCGGGGTCACGAAGGAGGCGATCTACCGCGCCCTCCAGGATGTCCGCGGTAAGGCGCGCGTCACGAGCCCCAACGCGGAATCACGCTACCAGTCGCTCGAGAAGTTCTCGGTCGATCTCACACAGGCAGCGCGCGATGGCAAGCTCGACCCGGTCATCGGCCGGGACCTGGAGGTGCGCCGTGTGATGCAGATCCTCAACCGGCGGACGAAGAACAACCCGGTGATCATCGGCGAGGCCGGCGTCGGCAAGACGGCGATCGTCGAAGGCCTTGCCCAGCGCATGGCCGCCGGGGATGTGCCGGAGAACCTGAAGAATAAGCGGATCATGGCCCTCGATATGGGCGCGCTGGTCGCCGGCTCGAAGTTCCGGGGCGAATTCGAAGAGCGGCTCAAGGCCGTCATGGAAGAGGTGAAGCAGTCTGAGGGCGAGGTCATCCTCTTCATCGACGAGCTGCACAACGTGATGGGCGCGGGTGGCGCGGAAGGCGCGATCGACGCGAGCAACCTGATGAAGCCGGCCCTCGCCCGCGGCGAACTGCACGCCATCGGCGCCACCACGCTCGATGAATACCGCACCCGGATCGAGAAGGACCCGGCCCTCGAACGGCGCTTCGCGCCTGTCCACGTGGACGAGCCAAGCATCGAAGATACGATCGCCATCCTCCGGGGGCTCCGCCCGAAGTACGAATCCCACCACAAGCTCGAGATCACGGACGAGGCGCTGGAAGCCGCCGTCCACCTCTCTTCGCGCTATATCACGGAGCGCAACCTGCCAGACAAAGCGATCGACCTGATCGACGAGGCGGCGAGCAAGCACGTCATCGACGCACAGGAGATGCCGGCCGAAGTGCGGGCGCTGCACAAGCGGCTGGAGAGGCTCTCGCTCGAAGCCGATGCGGCCGCCGAAAAGCAGGACTACGAAGCCGCCGCCCGGATCAAGCAGGATGTTCTTCAGGTGCAGTCGGAGTACGCCACGCAACGCGAGGCATGGGCGAAGGAACACGAAGTCGAGCTTCGTGTAACGAAGGAGGACATCGCCGCCCTCGTCGGCCAGATAACGGGCATCCCCGTCTCCCGGCTGGAAGAGGCGGAGGGCGAGAAGCTCCTGAAGATGGAGGAGCACCTCCACGGCCGCGTCATCGGCCAGGAGCGGGCGATCGTCGCCGTTAGCGACGCCATTCGCCGCGCCCGCGCCGGCCTCAAGGACCCGAAGCGGCCGATCGGTTCGTTCATCTTCCTGGGGCCGACCGGCGTCGGAAAGACGGAGCTCGCGAAGACGCTGGCGGAGTACCTGTTCGACGACGAGGACGCGATGATCCGGCTGGATATGTCCGAGTTCCAGGAGCGGCATACGGTCAGTCGCCTGATCGGCTCACCGCCCGGGTACGTCGGCTACGACGAAGGGGGCGGTCTAACGGAAGCGGTGCGGCGGCGGCCCTACCGTGTCATCCTCCTGGACGAAGTGGAGAAGGCCCACCCGGACGTCTTCAACACGCTCCTCCAGCTGCTGGACGATGGGCGGCTGACGGACGGCCACGGGCGGACCGTGGACTTCCGCAACACGGTCATCGTGATGACAAGCAACCTGGGCACCGGCGCCCAGGAGAAGACGACGCTCGGGTTCACCCGGCGGGCGGAGAGCAACTCCGACTACGAACGGATGAAGGAATCGGTCGAACGCGCGCTGCGCGACCACTTCCGGCCCGAGTTCCTCAACCGGATCGATGAGATCATCGTCTTCGAACCGCTGACGAAGGCCGAACTCGAACAGATCGTGGAGCTGCTGGCGCACGAGGTGCGTGAACGGCTCCAGGACCGCTCGCTGGACTTCGAACTAACGCAGGCGGCGAAGGACGAGCTGGTGCGTGAGGGTTACGACCCGGCCTATGGGGCACGGCCGCTGCGCCGAGTGGTCCAGCGCCGGATCGAGAACGAGCTGGCGCGCAGGATGCTGAGCGGCGAAGTACGCGAGGGCCAGTGCGTGACGGTGGACTTCGCGGAAGGGGAGTATCGCTTCAGCGCGAAGGACCGGGAGGGCGCAGCCGAGGCCGCGGGCGCCGCGGCGTGAGCGGTGGCGTTGGGCGCTCGGCCGTCAGGCCGGCGCCCAATCGCCGGCTGAGAGGCGGCGGACTTCGCCGGCGAGGTCGCGAGCGCGGGCCAGGTGGGCTTCGATGAACGGGGCCTGCTCGTCGTAGTCGGCGTGCTCGCGGAGGCGAGAGAGCCGTTGAAGGGCCTCGCCCGCCGTCACCCGCCGGTGCTGCTTGAGCAATCGGATGATGGCCGAGTGGTCGTCCCGGCTCTGATGGCGGTGGTATAGGCCGCGGGCCTCAAGAGCAAGCAGGGACTTGAGCCAAACGGCGTAGTAAAGGCGGCCGGCGGCAGCTCTCCGGGAGGCTTCGTTCGTTCGATCTCTGCCAAGTTGATCAGCGGTAGCCAGCCACTCGAGCGGGTCGAACGGCACGCCTATACCTCGAACGTTATCTGCGTGGCGATAGCGTCGGCACGGTCAGGAGCGACCGCCATCGCCTCCTCAAGCACCCGGGTAACGAACGCGTTCCCAACGTCGCGGCCTCCGGCGCCCGCCAATTCGACGATGAGGTACTTCCACGCCGGATCTTCCATGCTGACGTACCCGGTGACCCCGGTAGCGCGCCACTGTGAGTCCGCAAGGGCCGGGTGGAGCAGGGTCACGACATCCAAGAGCGCATCGGCGTCGAGGCACTCCAAGACTGAGGTGGCGGACGAGGAGAGGACAGGCGTCCCTGGTAGGGCCTTGATCCGCTCGATCAAGAGGTCTCGGACGTTCGATGGAGCCGTTGCCTGGACCATGAACGAATTCTACCAGACGGGATGGAGACTCGCCCTGTACTGATGGCGGGGAAGTGAGAGCGCAGGCCCTCCCGTGGCCTCTCCGCGTCGTAGGCCGCGTTCGGGGTAAGCTGTCTGCACAGACTTCAGGTTTCGAGGCGAACTACCAATGGCAGTCCTTTCCTATTTCCCCATCTCCCTTCCAGAACAGGCCCGCGAGGGCTTCGAGAAGTCGTGGAAGACGCGCGTCGGCGCGGTCGACACGTTCCCGGGGTTCATCGGCACAGAACTCCTCGCTCTGCCCGACCGGGGCGAGTACGTGGTCCTGACGCGCTTCACGGACGAGAAGTCGTTCGAGGCCTGGATCACGTCGGACAACTTCACCAAGGGCCATCGCGGCGAAAGCTACGAGAGCTACAAGGACAACCCGGCGATGAAGAGCCACAAGCTGTACGAAGTGCTGGACAGCTAGGGAAGTCTTGAGGGATGAGCCATGAGTGATGAGGGCGTCAGGGCGCGCCCACCCAGCGCCGAACAATGGCTCAGCACCGAGGACAGCCCGGGGTGAACGAGCCACTTGCCGAGATGTTTCGCTACAACGGCTGGGCGACGGCAACGCTCGTGGATGCCTGTTCAGGGCTCTCCGATGAGCTGCTGGACTTGCGGCTGCCCGGGATATCGGGCTCAGTGCGGGAGCTGTTGCTCCACCTCGTGGGAGGCCAGCAGACGCAGGTTCTGCGGACGATGGGCCGTCAGCACGAGGGCGAACCGACGCGATCGAGTGCGTGGCCGGGTTTCGCTGCGCTTGCCGCGATGGCGGCAGCATCGAGCGCCGAACTCACGACCATCGCGGCGCGGTTGGAGGGTGAACCATCGGTGGACCTGCCGTGGGCGGGACGAACTTACCGTTACCCCGTGAGCTTCTTTCTCGTTTATGCGCTCGAACATGGCGTCGAGCATCGCACGGAGATCAAGATTGCCCTCGCCCAGGCGGGGGTGGCGACGCCGGACCTGGATGGCTGGTTCTACGCAAGCGCTATGGGCTACGGCGCGGAAGTGATGGCGCCCGAGCCGCCAGCGGGATAGTCGTCCTTCCAAACGTGAAGCCTTGGGCGCGACCGCGACGGCACAAGGCAGGTACCCTTCGCCCCATGGCCAAGGAACAACACGAACGATTCCCGACCTGCTGGGGCATGCTGGACGCGGCCTATGCGCGCTACCACGATACGGAGTGGGCCATCCCCTGCCACGATGACGGCGAGCTGTTCGAACGGCTCCTGCTCGAAGGCTTCCAGGCCGGGCTCTCCTGGTCCACGATCCTCAACAAGCGAGAGAACTTCCGCGTTGCCTTCGATGGCTGGGACGCCACGAAAATTGCCGCCTACGGCCCCGAAGACATCGCGAGATTGATGGCCGACGCGGGCATCATCCGCAACCGCCTGAAGGTGGAGGGCGCGGTGAAGAACGCGGAGGCATTTCTCACGGCCCAGGCCGAATACGGGACCTTCGACCGGTACATCTGGTCGTTTGTTGGCGGCGCACCGCTGTTGGCCCCGGCGCGGGCGAGCATGGCGGATGTCCCCGCGACCACGGCGGAATCGGACGCGATGTCGAAGGCCCTGAAGAAGCGCGGCTTCACCTTCGTCGGCTCCACCATCAGTTACGCCTTCATGCAATCCGTTGGCATGGTGAACGACCACCTGGCCAATTGCCCGGCCAGGTAACACGCAGGTCGAACGCCAGCATCCCGATAGCGCCTCGCATTCGCGTTCGGTAAGGGTAACGGCCCCGTAAAGAGTAGCGCCCTTCCCAATACGAACGGGGCAGACGGTGACCGAAGATCGATCCGTATCCGCGGCATGATCCGCCGCAAGCGTCCCGAGGGCCCCAACGAGTGCCACGGAACAGGCAGAGGAGATGGCAGATGGCAACCGCAACCCAATTCGCCTCCGCGGCAGCCCGCGAACAGGCCGAAGAGCACGTCGTCGTGTTCCGCCTCGGTCAGGAGCAGTACGCGATCGACATTGGCATCGTCCAAGAGATCGTCCGGATGCAGCCGGTCAGCGTGATCCCAGAGGCCGACTATCGGCTGGAGGGCGTGACCAGCTTCCGCGGCCACGTTATCCCCGTCCTCGACATGCGCCGTGTCTGCGGCGTCCCCGTCGCCGACGAAACCGCGGAGTCTCGGATCATCGTCATTTCATCTCGAGGTGACCGTGTCTACGGGCTGATCGTCGATGCCGTTTCGGAGGTCCTTCGCATTCCGGCGGCCGACGTAGAGCCCGCGACAGGCGTCGTCGGCAACTCACGCATCATTCGCGGGATCGCCAAGCTCAGCGGACGGCTGGTGGCGCTCCTCGGCATGGACGCTGTACTTCCTGAAGGCGAGTTCGGCTTCGACACCGAGACCGAGGCCGAAGCCGCCTGACTTCAGTACCCTCCGATGCTGGCACCTGCCCTCCGTTCCCTTCATAGTTCGCTTCTAACGAACTGTGGGGGTGCCCTATGGGCAGTGACATTAACGGCAAGATCCTGGCGCTCATCGAGCGTCAGGTTGAGCGCGGCCAACAGATCGGCGTCCAGGTCAGCGTGTATCACCACGGCGAGGCCCTCGTGGACGCGGTCGCCGGGCAGATGGGGCCGGACGACGCCCGGCCCGTGCGTCCGGATTCGCTCTTCTGCTCGTTCTCGACCACCAAGGGCGTAGCCGCGACGGCCATTCACATGCTGGCGGACCGCGGGCTCATCGAGTACGACCAGCCCGTAGCGACCTACTGGCCAGCCTTCGCCCAGAACGGCAAGGACCGCGTGACCGTCGCCCAGGCGATGAGCCACCAGTGCGGCCTCCACGCCATGCCCGAGCCGTTCCTGCCGGAGTACATCACCGATTGGGACGCGGGCATCCGCCGGATGGAGGAGGGCGTGCCGGCCTACGAGCCGGGGACGGCGACGGGCTACCACGCCGTCACCTACGGCTGGATCGCCGGCGGCATCGTGGCCGGGGCGACAGGCCGCCACATCAAGGAGTTCATCGCCACGGAGATCGCGAAACCGCTCGGGGTTTCGGGCGAGCTCTTCGTCGGCATCCCGGACGGTGTCGAGGAGCGGCTGGCGACGCTGGCGATCCTGGCGGCCGGCGATGGCCTGGACCTCCCCGCGGACAGCGACTTCTACAAAGCGATGCCGAAGGCGATGTGGCCACACTTCAACGGCACGCCGTTCCGCAAGGCCTGCCTGCCATCCGGGAACGGGCACTTCACGGCGCGGGCGCTCGCGCGGATGTACGCAGCGCTGGCTGGTGATGGCTCCGTCGACGGTGTGCGGCTGGTCTCGCCGGGGGCGAAGGCGCTCATGCAGCGGGTGATGACGACCGCCATCGACCGCGTGCTTGGCCTGCCAATGACCAAGGGGATCGGCTTCATGATGGGCGGCGAAGCGGCGGGCATTCACGGTCCGCAGGGACCGCGGGTAACGGCGTTCGGCCACGCTGGCGCCGGCGGCTCGATCGCCTTCGCCGACCCGGAGGCCGGTCTCGCCGTGGCGGTCACGCTCAACAAGATGGCCTACCCGCTGCCGGGTGAGGGCGTCACGCTCGAGATCTGCGACCTCATCCGCGCCGAATGCGGCGTATCCTAACGTCTCACGTCCAGGGTCGAAGGGTGCGTCGTAAAGTGGCTCGCTCTCGACGAGGCTGATTGCCGGGAGGCTCCGAACATGGCCTGGTTCCGCAAAAAGAGCAAGCCTCGCATCCGTGGTACGGCGCGGGTCGTCGGCGTCTCGCGGCCACCCTACAACGCGACCCATTCAAACATCTCCATGGATATCGTCGTGGAAGCGCCGGGGATCCCCGCCTACGCGCACTCCTATTCGAAGCTGATCATGGCGGTCTCCAGGTGGCCTGGCAGCGGCCAGATTCTCCCGGTCGACATCAATCCCGACGACCACGAAGACGTCGATATCGCCTGGGACCCATCCCGTGGTCTCCCAGAGCGCTGCCGCCGC
>CAZQCR010000098.1:0-10581 GCA_964591745.1 uncultured Anaerolineaceae bacterium | reverse complement strand
CAGCGCCACCGACAGCACGCGCAAAGCTCCCCGCCGCGATCTGGATGCTGGGCTCGTCGGATTACGGGGCGCATGCGGCCGGGCTCCTTGGGCTGCCGTATTCGTTCGCGCACCACTTCGCTTCGGGCGGCACGATGGCGGCGGTAGAGGCGTACCGTGAGTCGTTCCGGCCCGGGCAGATCGAGAAGCCGTACCTGATGCTCGGCGTTTCTGTCTTGTGTGCGGAAAGCGACGAGCGGGCGCGCTGGCTGGCGGCGCCGGGGATGCTGGCGTTCATCCGCATGCGGAGCGGGCGGCCGGGCCGGTTTCCTTCGCCAGAAGAGGCGGCCGCCTACGACTACACGCCGCAGGACCGGGCACTCCTTGAGGGGCGGATGGGTTCGCAGATTATCGGCGGGCCAGAGACGGTGCGGGCGGGGCTGGCTGAGTTGGCGGAGCGGACCGGCGCGGACGAGCTGATGATCACGACGATGTGCTACGAGCACGCCGACCGGGTGCGCTCCTACGAACTGGTGGCCGAGGCCTGCGGGCTGACGCCGCGCGCGTGACGGCCCAGCGGTGGGGTCGCAACCCTACTCGAGTGCGCCGGCCGCGTGCAGCTCCGCTACGTGGGCTTCGGAAAGACCGAGGACTTCGCGCAGGATCTCGTCGGTGTGTTGGCCGAGGGCGGGGGTGGCGCGGCGGACGCGGAGTGGTGTGCCGTGCAGTTGCCAGGGGATGCCGACGTGGGTTGCGCCCTCTACCTCCGGGTGGGGGAGCTGGACCCACATTCCCCGGGCGGCGAGCTCGGGGTCTTCCACCACTTCGCGCGTTGTGAACACGGGCCGGGCGGGGACACCGGCGGCGCGGAGGGTCGCGCTGGCGTCTTCGGCGCTCTGCGGGCTCGTCCAGGCGGCGATCGCCTGCTCCAGCCGCTCCTCCTGCGCTTTGCGGCCGGCGCGCGTGGCGAGTGACGGGTCATCGGCGAGGTCGGCGTGCCCGATCGCGTGGGCCAGGGCTTGCCATTCGTCGTCTGACCAGCAGGAGACGGCGACCCAGCGGTCCTCGCCCACACAACGGAAGACGCCCTGTGGCGCCTCGAACTCGTCGCGGTTGCCCATGCGGGGCGGCTGGGCCCCGGTCATCTGGTAGGTGAGGATGCCTTCGGCGACGAGCGGGATCGCCGCTTCCCACTGGGACATGTCGATGTATTGCCCCTCGCCGGTGCGGCGCCGGTGGCTGAGTGCGGCGAGGACGGCGATGGCCGCGACGTTGCCACCGTTGGGGTCGCCGTAGGAGATGCCGACCTCGCGGGGCGAGCCACCGGGGTAGCCCGTCAGAGACGCGAGGCCGATGCTCGGCACCTGCGTCGGGCCGTAGGCGACGTAGTGGGCGATCGGCCCTGTCTGGCCGTGCCCGGCCATGGAGACCTGGATGATGTCCGGCTTGAGGGTACGGAGCTTTTCGTAACCCAGCCCCATGCGATCGAGGGCGCCGGCGCCGAAGTTATCGATGACGAAGTCGGCCTTCGCGATGAGGTCGTGGGCCAACTCCATCGCGCGGGGGTCTTTCAGGTTCAGGGTGAGGCTGCGTTTGCCCTGGCTGTACTGGTTGGCGTAGCCGGACCTGTTGGGGCCGGGCTGGCCCTTCCAGTGCGGTCCGACGCCGGCCCTCAGGGTATCCAACCGCAGCCGCGACTCGACCCGGATGACATCGGCGCCGAGGTGGGCGAGGAGCATGCCGGCCATGGGGCCAGCCCAGACCCAGGTGAAGGCGACGACGCGGACCCCTTCGAGCGGCAGCTTGCCCTGGCGGTGCGCCGCGGCGACAGGGGCCCGTGCGGCAACGGTCGCGCCCCATTCCGTCAGTACTTCGTCCTGGTGCTCGCCGAGCAGGGGCGCCCTACGGCCGGGCTGCCAGGGTGTCGCCGAGAACTTCCACATGGCGCCGGGGTAGGTCCACGTGCTCGCCAGGGGATGGTCGATCCGCTCGAAGAACTCGCGCGCGGCGAGGTGGGGGTGTTCGAGGAGCTGTTCCATCTCGTTGATGGGGGCGCAGGGGACGCGGATCTCCTGCAGCGCCGCGTAGGTCTCCGCTACCGTGCGTTCGAACATTTCGCTTTCGATGAGGGAGAGCAGGGCGTCGTTGTTGGCCGCCCGGACGAATCGGTCGGCGAAGAGCTCTGAATCGGCCCAATCGGGATGGCCCATGAAGCCAACGAGGGCCTGCCAGTCGACCTCGGTGACGCAGACGATGAAGAGCAGGCCGTCGGAAAGTTGCACCATGCCCCAGGGGCCGAGGATGCGGGCGCCCATGCGTGAGGCGACGGCCCCGGAGTAGAGGAAGTGCATGAGGCCGATCTCGAGCTGGCTGGCGATGACGGCCTGGACGGAGACATCGACCTGCTGGCCGACGCCCGATTCGTCGCATGCGCTGAGGGCGCCGAGCGAGGCGATCACGCCGTGGAGCCCGGCCTGGTAGTGGGACTGCTGGCCGAACGGCTTGAGCGGAGGCAGGGTGGAGTCATCGAGGCTCGTGGGGCTGAGGGAGAGCCAGCCGCTGGTCGCGAGGTCCGTGAGGTCGCGGAGTGGCCGGCTGGAGTCGGCGGCCTGGAGGCCCTGGGGCGTAATCGAGGTGACGACGAGGCGGGGGTTGACGGCCTGGAGCGCTTCGTAGGTCAGGCCCTTGCGCCGCAAGTCCTCGACGGAGCCGCTGGCGATCAGCAGGTCGGCGGAGGCGGCGAGGCCGCGGAGGAGGGCGCGGCCTGCCTCCGTCTCCAGGTCCGCGACGACGCTGCGCTTGGCCTGGTCGAGGAAGAGGTGGAGGCCGCTGGTTTCGGGGCCTTCTTTGCCGGCGGGGAAGGGGCCGCGACGCCGATTGCTGTCGCCGCCCGGCGGTTCGATTTTGACGATATCGGCGCCGAGGTGGCCGAGAATGGTGGCGGCGTAGGGGGCGGCGACGAAGTCCCCGCATTCAAGGACTCGCAGGTTGTGGAGCGCTCCGGGGCCGCTCATGGTGATGCCTCCCAGCCGAACGAATGGCCGAATCTATAGCGGGAAGGGCGTGTTGGCAAACAGACGTATGGGGCGGCGGGAACGGCAGCCAGGGGGCTTACCCCACCCACCGCCCCTCTCCCACGGCGGTGGGCGAGGGGAGTCTCTGCGCCGGGGTCGCGCTGAGCCTGAGGATGGCGGCCCGTACTGAGTTGGGAAGCGGGCGTTCGGTGTCGCGGCGACTTACCCTCACCCCCCAACCCCCTGCTCCCTCTGCGGAGGGCGAGGGGGAGTGACCGTTGGCAGATCCATAATGTCACGTCGCTGTCTTGACTTCGTACTATCCAGCCGCGCGCTTGAAGACATCGGCCGTGAATGTCCTCGCGGCGATGCAGCGTTCGGACCATTCCTGGAGTTGGGCCACGACGGCCTCGAAGTCCGGGCCGATCGCCTCGACGATCCCCTGTTCCATGGCGTCCGTCCGCTCTTCGATATCGTCACGGAGCTGGCGGCCGGCCGCGGTCAGCGCGCCGGAGGCAACCAGCCCGCCGGAGGCAACCAGCCCGCGTCCCTCCAGCGCCGTCACCGTTGCGGCGATCCGCGACTCGTTCCAGCCACGCGTGGCCGTGTAGGGGCCGAGCGGCATCCCCAGCCAGAGCTCCGTCACGATATTCATGGCCACCGGGTCCAGCCCCGCGCTGATGGAGGCCGCGATGTGGCTATCGCCGCGGTGTTCGCGCAGCAGGTTGCACGCCCGCCAGACCTGGGCCGCCGGTTCGATGGGCCAGGGCAGCGAACGCAGCCCGGAGAAGAGCGGCCGCCCTGTCCCGTCGGCCGCCTCCGCGCCGCGTCGCAAGGCCGCAACTGCGCCCGAGACGTCGGCGTCGCCCAGGACAGCCCCGAGGGTCTGGGCGGTCACCTCGACCTGGGCTGTGAGCAGCGCGTCGCGGCTCACGGCCTTGCGCCCGCGTTCGTAAGCGGCGCTAATCAGCCCGGGCTCGAACACGCCAAAGGCGGCGACGACGACCTCCGCGACCGGCTCACCCATCGGCGCGGCCCGCCTCCAGACGTAGCCGGCGGCGAAGTCGAGGTCCGGCGCCCCGGCCCGCTCGAAGATCGCCCGGGCAGCGATGTTGTGCATCGCGATCGGCTCGAAGGCATCGCGCAGCCGGCGCGCGGGCCGGGCGTTGCGCACTGGCTCGGGGAGGGCATCGTCGGAGATAGTGGACTCAGTGGAACCCGGCATCGTTCAACTCCTCCTCAGGACGCTGGCCCAGGTTCGCCGGACGCGCGGGCGAGGCTCGCCCGGATGGCCACCACGTACGCGTCGAGGTCACCGAGGTGGTTGGCGAGCACGTCTCGGACGATTTCAAGGTCCACGTCTGTATAGCCGTGGACGAGGATGTTCCGGAACCCGGCCATGTTCGAAACGCGGCCAGCGAGGTCGCTTTCGATCCACCCTGCTCGCGCAAGCCGGTCGAACAGTTCCCGGTTGGTTGGGGGTTCCCCCAGGCGTTCTTCCGAGACGATGTGCGCGGCAACATCGAGTGCCGCCTGGATACTGAGCTGAAGCGTGTGCTCGACGAATCGTTGCTCCCGAATGTCTGTCGCGAGTTCGTCCGGCCTGGCGATCTCGCGCAGCTCGCGCAGACACGTCTCGATGAACGCGAGCCTCTTGGCCACCAGATCCACGTCTGTCATGCCAGGCCCCTCCGGCGGTACTGGCGCAGGTACGGAAGCAGGTCGAAGTACTCGTTGCGCCGTGCTATCTCGAAGGCGATGCGGACCGAACGGTCCCGTTCCACCAGCAACTGGCCGTCACGGAGCACTCGGTGGACCAGGTCGGCCGGCGCGGCGCGGGCGTCGATCAGGTCGCACGGGCGGCTACAGGCGCGCTCGACGGCGTCGCGGAGCTCGTCGAGCGGCCCGCCGAGGCGGGCGTCGATGCGCTCGGCGAACAGGACGGCGATGTCGAGGTCGCTATCCGGTCTCGCGGTCCCGCGGGCGAAGCTCCCAAACAGGTAGGCGACTAGCACGCGCGGGTCGGCCGCGAGGGCTTCTCGCGCCAGTTCGATCAGGCGGGCCGGCTGCGGTTGCTCGCGTTCCATGGGACGCCCAAGCTTAACAGGCGGGGGAGGGATTAGCGGCCCAGGACGGCGCGGATGTGGCCCGCATGCTCCGCGAGGTGCTCCACGGGCTTCTGAAACATGCCGGCGATTGTCATCGTCTCGCCCATACGCGTAGCGGACAATCGCAGCGTTTCATCGTCAAACGATTCCAGCACTCCGCGGAGCTTGCCCACAGCGGTGTCGAAATCGCCGAGCACCGACGCCGGGGTCGCCTTCCGCGATACGACGCGAACCCGCCACTCGCCCATCTTGTAAAGCATCGGCCGCATGAATGCAGGCGGATTGAGCGCCTTTCCGTCCTTCGCCTTCGCTATCTCACCGGCGAGGAACGAAGTGCCCGAAGCCAGATGCCATGCGAGTTGCCCGCAGGTATACGCGGGAATCCCGCTCTTCGTACTCCATCCCTCGTCGCCAATCTCCCCCACAAGTGTTGCGAACTCGGACGCCATCGCCTCGATCGCGCGGCGAATAACGGCGCGATTTGGTTCCACTGTCGTGTCCATTCCGTCACTCCACGTCTTCCGTCTCTGCGCCACGCGCTCACGAGCGAGCGTAACGCAAAACTGGGGATAGCATCCACTCCGACATGGTGGTGTCCGCGCTCGCACGCCGATCCAGTGTACGGTCCAACCTGACGCTTTGCCTCTCCTTCGGCAATAGTTCCTTAGTCGAAATACTCGTTGCGACGCGCCACCTCGAAGGTGATGCGGGCGGCGGGGTCGCGTTCGATCAGCCGGGCAGATGGCGGTTGCTCGCGTTCCATGGGCCGCCAAGCTTAACAGGCTCTACGAGTCGGCAGCTCTGCCAAGCGTCCGGTTCGTCCTGGATGGTGTAGTCTTCCGCGAATCACGAAGAAGAGCCGCCCAGTCGTTCGTAAGGAACAGTTCATGACCGATACCGCAGCCGGACTCGTCTTGCCGAAGAGCCTCCAGGAGGTCGATGTCGCGTTCATGACGCGTGTGCTTCGCGAAGCTGGCGTCATCACCGCTACGAACGAGGTCGTCTCGCAAGAGGAGAAGGGCGTCGGCATGACGGCCGGGTACTTCTCGGAGATTAAGAAGGTGCGGTGCACCTATCGCGAAGCGACCGACGCGCAGGACTCCTTCGTCGTGAAGGCGTGGCCTGCGTTCGAGGTCATGCCCAGGGAGGCCATCAAGGCCATGTTCGTGAAGGACATCAAGGCCTATCTGTTCCCTGCAGAACGCTTCTACCCACGCCCGAAGGCCTTGCTCGCGGCCTTCGACGCCGCCGATGACCGGTGGGCACTGGTCATGGAAGATGCCGACTCTTTCGCCGAACACAAGGTCCACGAGAGCCAGATGACTAGCGACGAGGTGATGAAGATGTTGCCCGGGTTGGTCAACGTAGCCGTCGCCTGGGAAGGTTGCCACGAAGGCGGGAAGGCCTCCGAACTCGCCGAGTTGGGAGTGGACTTCTGGGCCTCCGAGGCGAATCTCGCGATCTATAAGGCAGTGATGCCAGGCGGCGCCAGGCTGTTCGATAAGTTCACGACGATCGAGGGATCGAGCGTCGTGCAATCGCCCACGTGGGACGCCTACCTTGGTGGACCGGGCATCTGCGAGACGTTCACGAAAACGATCGACGCCTTCTTCGCGAGCGCCCACCCGTCACGGGGCGCCACATGCACGCTTGCTCACGGTGACCTGCGTGGTGACAACATCTTCTTCTGCGAGCCCAACGGCCAATACCCGGAGGGTTGGCTGTGTATCGACTTCCAGCTGCTCTTCCGCGGTCCTATCCCTTCCGATTTGGCCTACCTGCTGAGCAGCGGTTCCGTGCTCCCCGAGGTGTACGCCGCCGAGAACCGCCAGAAGATCATGAGGTCGTTCTACGACCAGTTCATGGCAAAAACGCAGGTCTACAAGAGCTACACGTACGAACAGTTCGAGCGCGAGTTCGAGACGATGTCGACCGTTCTCTTCGTCTACTACGTGGGCATGGGAGCAGCGATCTGGCAGCAGTCCGCCTCCGGCGATGGCCAGGCTGCGCGGGTCGAGCTCGGCCCCCACGGCGTAACCGAGGCCGACCTGACGCCCGAAGAGCGGCGCCAGCGGATGTGGTGGGGGAAATCCCTGGCCAACTTCCGCGAGAACTTCAAGTCCTTCGGCATGTACGACTACCTCAAGAGCCTCCCGGAGAACCTGGAAGGCCTCGGCGCTTGGGCCGAGCTCCCGCCCCACCTGAAGTAGACGAAGTGGGCGAAGAACACGTATTGCTTGAGGCTCTCGCATGGAGCTTGCCGCTCAAGCGGGTGGCGGCAGCAGGACTTCGTTCCAGTTGTCCACACGCCACTTCGCGACCGCGCCGCTCGTGACGAACGGGTCGCCTGTCGCGAACTCCTCGGCCGCCTCTCTCGTGTGAAAGACGCCATAGGCGAGGCCCGACGGCCGGCCGTCCTCGTCAACGATGGGGCCGGAGGCAACAATGTCGCCACGGGCGGCGAATTCGTCGATGCGTGCGCGGTGGGCCGGGTAGTAGTTGACCCGAAGCAGGTCCGGGCTCACGCCGGTTGTCTCGTAGACCATCAGGTACTTCATCGGCCGTTCCTCGCGGAGATGATATCCGTGCCAGGCGAGGGCCGCGCGACCTGCCACCCGGCGCGCCGCTTGCTCGCGATTTCTAAGCCGCCTGGCTTGGCTCCACCACGCTCACGAGCAGGCGGCTGGTCGATGTCAATCGATTGCGGATGTCGCCACTGTATGTGCCGGATGCCGGGGCTACGTCACGGTAATCTCGCCCGACGGCGACAGTCACGTAGCTGGAATCCGGCTGCCGCCCGTGGCAGGGGTCCAGCGGAAAGGCTTGAACCCTGTCTCGACGTCGCGGATGTGGAACTAACACCTCTACCCAGGCATGGGTCGCGCCTTCTCCGAGCATGTGCCCGGAGACGTAGCGAACCGGAATGCGGAGGGCTCGGCACATCGCGATCATGACGTGCGCATGATCCTGGCAGACACCCGCGCCCAGTCCGAATGCTTGAGCTGCGGTGGTCGCCACCGAGGTCACGCCCTTCTGATACTTGATGGAGCCGTGAACGAGCGCGCACAACCGTTCCGCGGCTTCGAGAGGCGAGGATCTAGAACCAACCGCCTGGTGGGCTGCGGTCGTTAGCGCTTCATCCGCGGCGGTGAGGTCGGTCGGGTCGAGCAAGAGCGAATGGTTCGATGCCTCTGCGGGAAGCGTGGCGGGGCCATGGCCGGACCGTTCCAGCACCACGGTGACCTGGAATTCGACGGATTCGGCCACCGCCGGCACGCTAACTCGGGCCACGGAGTTGGCGAAGGCATCCCGGGACCATGTCGCGTGACCTTCCGCCCCGCGTATCGCCAGACGGTGGAACTTGCGACGCTGTGCCCCGTGGCGGAGGGGCGGAATCACAACGAGTGCCTGCTCAAGGCGTTCAACCGGGCGTTCGTAGCGATACGTGAAGCTCTGTTGAAGAGCGTAACGCAGCCGGGTTCCAGCGTGGACGGCGAGGGCCGGGTCGAGCGACATCTCGCCGGAGCTCAGCCATGACTCCTGAACTGGCTCCTGGTTCATCCCGGGAACTCGGGGAGAACATCGGCCTCGTCATCGACCCAGACAAGCATGGTATCGAGTGCGGCGTTGCCGTAGCTCGTGAGCATCGCGCAGTCGAGCGCGTCACGTCCGCGCCCCACGAGGACGCGACCGGTTCGGCGAGCGTTGTTTCGGGGGTCGAACGTATACCAGCGGCCCCCGAGCCAGACCTCCATCCAGGCGCAGAAGTCGTTGGGCGTCTCGTCCTCGGGGAGATCGGGCATGTATCCGAAGGCGTAGCGCGCCGGGATGTTCAGCGCGCGGCAGAAGGTAATCGCCAGCTGGGTGAAGTCGCGGCACACTCCGACGCGATCTCTGTAGACATCGACGGCGGTCGTTCGCGCTGAACTCGCTCCGTAGCGGAAGGTGATTCCGTCGTGTACGAAATCGCAGATGGCCTGGACCCTGTTCCAACCGGGCGCGAGCGCACCGAACAGGCGCCAGGCCTCGTCTCCCAGTTCGTCTGAAAGGCAGAATCGGCTGGGCAGGGTGTACACCAGGACTTCGTCAGGCAAGGCCCCCGGTGGGACTTCGACTGCCGACGCTTCGACCGGGTCCAGTTGGTCGGGAACTTCGACGAGCGCCTCGTAGCGCAGCGTAAACATGCCGCCGGGCAGCTCGACGCGCTGGCAGAGGTTGCCGTAGAGGTCGCGGTAGCCCTTCCGCCGTGCATCAGGTCTGAGAGTCCACCGCTCCTGCAAAATCACGGCTTGATCCGTCCGGCTCGGTTCTACCTGGATGACGGCATGAGTCGGTGTGGTGGCCAGGAAGCCGAATTCGCATCCGACTCGGACGCGCCGGGAAGTCTGCATATCGCGGAGTATACCATGCTGCTTATGGTGGGCCGGAGCCGGACGGGGCTCCCGTGATGTGATGCTGATATTTGCAAGGCCCAAGGAAGGTAGCTGCCAAGGCGCCAGCGCAGGGATGGTGGGCGATACAAGATTCGAACTTGTGACCTCTGCGATGTCAACGCAGCGCTCTAACCAACTGAGCTAACCGCCCACGCGCGGGTCACCATCGTACAACGGCGCCGCCGGTATCCGCCACGCCCCACGTCGGCCGCCCGTGCGTTGTGGCCCGCGGCTCGCGACTACCGGGCGAGGTAGAGGAACGGACGATAGCGAGCCGGTGGAATAGGGTCGCCCTTCGCCCTCGCCGCGGCCAGCCAGGCGTCCCGAGCTCCCTTCAGCTCCGCGAGCGCCTCCTCAGGCGTCTCACCGAAGGCAGAGCAGTACTCCAGGTCCGGGAGGTCGGCCACGTAACAGCCATCCTCGGCGCTGTAAGAGATGTTGATGCGATAGTCACTCATCGTCGCCCACCCATTGAAAGCCATGGGCCTCCACGAGCCGAAAGAATTGGCGGACGTGGTACGGCTTGGCTTCGCCGTGGCCGGGTTGGAGGTTGAGTCTCATACTGGTCGGCCACACCACCCGAAACGATTTCCGCCGGCGGGGGCCGGCCAGGCGGCTCGTTGCGGGCGCAGCGTCATTCGATTAGATGAACGCTGACGTGAGAGATCATTCGATCTCTCGATGAAACACGGGACCATTCAATAGACGATAGGCGCCCAACTGCATCCGCAGCTGAGGTTATGGACAAGGTGATCAACCATGAAACGGTTCTTCCTGGTCGTGACTGTACTTGCCGCGCTTATCCCCGGCGCAGCGTTGGCTCACAAAGGCGGCGATGCTGGAGGTTGTTCGGCGCAGGGCGCGTGGCTCCATGGAATTAGCCAGGAGCCCGAAGCTGCTGGCGAACTGTACGGAGTGCCGGGAGCACGCAACCTGGGTTCGATCGCCAGCTTCGTTGCGCCCCATGGCGCTCTCTCGGCGTTCATTGAGAACTACGAACACGTGGTGTTCTGCTAAGGCCAGTGGCCCCAGGTTATTGCCTGGGTA
>CAZQCR010000097.1:0-10848 GCA_964591745.1 uncultured Anaerolineaceae bacterium | reverse complement strand
TCCTGAATGACGCGGTAGGCGGCCAGATCGACCCCAGGAGGGAGCGCGCGTGCCTCGCCTTCGCGTCGGACATCCACCACCAACCCCGCTGCTTCGACTTCGCCGACCAACCGCTCGACGGAGGCGATGCCGGGCGTTGGAGCGAACGCAGGGCCGTCACCGTCCGTACGGAGCAGCCCAACGAGCCGCCGCATCTCATCAAGTGCCTGACGTCCGGTACGTTCGACCGTTTGAAGCGCGTCTCGAGCGCGCGCGGGGTCGTTCTGCATGGCCAGGCGCGCGCCACCGGCCTGAATGACCATGACGCTGACGTTGTGGGCGACGATATCGTGAAGCTCGCGGGCGATCCGCCCGCGCTCCTCGGCGAGCACCCGGCGTGTCTCCGTCTCCCGTTCCCGCTCCAACCGGGCCGCCTTGTCTTCCAGGAGGGCCATGAGCTGGGTGCGATTGCGGAACGCTCGGCCGATGGCGGCGGCGGCGGCGGACCAGACCACGACTGGAGCGAATTCCGTTGAGGCGGACAGCCCGTTGTCGAACAGGAGAGCGAAGTTGAAGCCGGTGCAGCCCAGAAGCGCAGCGGCGACAGCCAGCCGTGACCCTGTGCTCACGGCCACCGCGTTCATCGTGAGCATCAGCGCGAAGAAGGGTTCGAACGAACCTTGCTCGGTGGGAGGCATACGGACCGCGGCGACAACCGCGGCCAAGACGACGGCCGCGTGTGCCGCCAGCGGATGCCGGCGACGCAACAACACAGCGACCGCGAACACGGCAACGAGCGAGATGCTCGTGAGTGGGCGTCCAGGGTACGGCTCGGCAACGTTGGCGAGCGCGGCGAAGACGACGACAAACACCGCCGGTCCCCAATCGAGGATGGTGCCGCGCGAAGCGAATCGCAATGCCCTACGTATCACAACCCGAACTCTACGGCGCGGCGAAGCGGCCCGCATCGCTCGGGTGGCGGACGAGGAGTCACTCTGGAGGATGACCAGAACTCGTCCGGGAAGTGGACGCGGCGCGGTGCCGCGCCGGCGCAGCATGGGGCTGCACCCGGCAACGGGTAGTCTCAGCCAACTGGAGTCCTGGTGATGTCACAACGCTGGTTCCGCGCACTCGCCCTAACGGGCGCCCTCTGGATGGTCCTGATCGTCGTTGGAAACGATGTCCTTGGAGATAGCGGCTCCGCTCCGGCAGCCGACGACCCTCCCTCGGTCTACGCCGAGTATTACGCAAACGAGGTGGATACTCTCTCCTGGGTGTCCGTGGCGATAGACTTCGCCGGATTCGGATTCGGGCTGGTCTTAGTGGGCTTTATTGGGTCGCGGCTTCGTGACGCCGGGAGCTTCGGTTCGATTGCTACCGTCGCGGGCGCTGTCGCGCTTGCCATAAAAGTCGCGTCCGGCGCTCCCGAGCTGACCGCGATGTACCGGGCCGACGAAGGCCTGAACCCGGAAATCGTGAAGACGCTTGTCGATCTCAACGGCTTTGCGTTTCTCATCACTTTCCTCCCCCTCGGCGTGTTCGCCATCGCCAGTTCGCTCGGCGCGCTTAGTGCGAGGGTCGCGCCAACGTGGACGTGTTGGCTCGGCGTCGTCAGCGGAATCGCGCTCTTCGCCGGTATGCCGTTCGTCATCGACGGGCCGGGATTCCTGGGGATGCTTGCGTTCATTGTCTGGACGATCGCGTTCAGCGTGGCGATGGCCGTCCGGCCGGGTTCGGCGGGTGTAGGGCGGCCCGTGGCCGCCGGCGCCGTCCAGGGAGCGCCCGGCTGACGACCGGCGTTCGGTAGCAGACGCAGCAAAGAGGCCCCTCTCGCGAGGGGCCTCTGCTGTGTGTTTCGCTGCCAACGGCCAATGGCCATGAGCCAACGGCCAAAGCGCCTTAGCGCTTCGTGAACTGAGGGGCCTTACGGGCGCGCTTCAGGCCTGGCTTCTTCCGTTCCTTCATCCGCGAATCGCGGGTGAGGAGGTTTTCGCCGCGCTTGAGCAGGGGCTTGGTTGCGGCGTCGCTGACGACGAGGGCGCGGGCGATGCCCATCTGGATGGCGCCAGACCAGCCGGTGATGCCGCCGCCGGCGCACTTGATCTGGGCGCTGTAGCGGCCTTCGCGGCCGAGGCGGACGAGGGGCGAGAGCACTTCGGCGCGATGGATGTCGCGTGAGAAGATCTCCTCCATCGGCTTGCCGTTGATGACGATGGCGCCGTTGCCGGGGTAGAGCCGCACGCGGGCGACGGCGGTCTTGCGCCGCCCGGTCCCGTAGAAGTACTGCTGATCGGCCATTATTTGTCCTCCGTCTCGGTCGCCGCTTCTTCAGCGGCTCCGTCCGCGACCGCAACCGGGGCGGCCTCGACTGGTGCTTCTTCGACCTTTTTGGTCCGCCTCGTGGCCTTCGGCGCGGCGACAACCGGCTCCACCACAGCTTCGACGACCGGCTCTGCCGCCACTGCCGCGGGCGCTTCGCTCCCCTGGGGAATGCTGAGCGGGCGCAGGCGCGGGGCCTTCATCGGCTCGATGATGAGCGCCGCGAACGCGGCGTCACGGGCCTCTTTCGCCTTCGCCGAGCCAGCAACCTGGGACTGGTGCGGGTGGTTGGCGCGGGCGTAGACCTTCAGGTGCTTGGCCATCGATTCACCGAGCGTGCCGCCAGGCAGCATCCCCTTGATCGCGCGTTCGAGGACGCGGTCCGGGAAGCGTGCGAGCTGCTGCGGGTAGGTTCGCTTCTTCAGGCCGCCGGGGTAGCCCGAGTGGCGGTAGTACATCATCTGCGAACTCTTGCGGCCGGTGACCCGGACCTTCGAGGCGTTGATGATGATCACGAAGTCCCCATCGTCGAGGTGAGGTTCATACGTCGGCTTGTGCTTGCCGCGAAGCAGGATGGCCGCCTCAGAGGCGACACGGCCGAGCGGCTGGTCCGCCGCGTCGATGACGTGCCAGTCCTTGTAGATGTCGGAAGCTTTCATCCGGAGCGTCGTATTCATTGCGTGTATCCCTCATCGTACTGCACGCGCAGCAAACAGAGCCCGTGTGCCGGGGCGGTGGGCCCCAGCGTACCTTGCTCTGCCTGCTCCAGCAGGCGTACGAAATCCTCCTCTTGGAGCGGACCGCGGCCCACACGCACGAGCGCCCCGGTTAACCGGCGCACCATCTGCGGCAGAAACGCGTTCGCCTCGATGTCGAACAGGACGGCTTCGCCTTCGCGACGCCACCCCGCCTGGAACACCGTCCGAACCGAAGTTCGTCCCTCGTCCAGGCGACCGGAACACGCGATGAAGTCGTGCCTGCCGGTCAACCGTTGCGCCGCTGCGTCCATCGTGGCGACGTCCAGGTTGCCCCGGAGATACCACGCCGTGCGGCGGCGGAGCGGGGAACGCTCGCGGGCGTTCCAGATGGTGTAGCGGTAGAGCCGTTGCCGCGCCCATCGCCTTGGGTCGAAACCCTCGACAACTTCGCGGACGTCCCGCACCGCCACGTCTGCCGGCAGGTGGGCGTTAAGCGCCCGTCCCACCGTCGCGGCATCCAATCGCGTTTCCGCGCTGAAGGCCGCTACCTGGCCAATGGCGTGGACGCCGGAATCGGTGCGTCCCGCCATTTCGACGCGTACCGCCGCTCCGAAGAGTGTGGCGGTGGCGCGTTCCAGTTCTCCCTGGACGGTCCGGCCGCCCGGTTGGACTTGTGATCCAACGAACTCCGTACCGTCGTAGCTCACCGTCGCCGCGAAACGAATCGCGGTCACGGCGTCAGGCCTGTCCCTTGGCGTCCTCCTCGGACTCCGCGGGCGCTTCGGTCGTCTCCGCGTCGGCCTCAACGGCTTCCGTGGGGGCTTCGGCTTCGATCTCGGCTACGACCTCTTCAGCCACTTCCGCGACCGCCTCAGCCTCGACAGCCGTCTCGGCCTCGGGCGCTTCGGGGACGGCGACGGCCTCCGGCGCGGCGACTGTCCGCGTCGCGACCGCGGGCGCGGCGGTCACCCGCTGGGGGCGGGGCGTCGGCGGAGCGTCAACGAAGTCGACGAGCTCGATCGAGGCCATCCTGGCGCCGTCGCCCTTGCGGGCTTCGACTGAGGTGATGCGCAGGTAGCCGCCGGGACGGTCCTTCATACGCGGGGCGATCTCGTCGAAGATCTTCTTCACGACGTGGGGGTCGTAGACGTAGCTGAGCGCCTGGCGGCGAGCGTGAAGGTCACCCCGCCGGCCGAGCGTAATGATCTTCTCGGCGATCGGCCGGATCTCCTTGGCTTTCGCTTCGGTCGTCGTGATCCGCTCATAGCGCAACAGGTCGGTGACCAGGTTGCGGAACATGGCGGTGCGGTGGGCAGTGTCCCGGCCGAGATGCCGGCCGTGTACGCGGTGACGCATGGTTAGTCCTCGTCGTCGGCGCCGAGAAGGTCGTCGTCGCCGACCTCCTTCAGTGCTTCTTTCAATGCTTTACCGAGGGCGCCGAGGCTCTGTTCCTCGTCCTCTTCGTCCAGGATGATGGCGCCGGAACGGACGGGTGCGGCCCGTCGGCCACCGCGCTGAGGCGTGGCTCCGCTGCCTGCCGCCCTTGCCGGGTCGAGGATGGGCTTGAGGCCCTCTGCCGTGCCATCGACGTAGCCGAGCTCAATCAGCCGGTCGCGGAGTTCGTCGTACGACTTGCGTCCGAAGTTCCGGAGACCGAGGAGTTCGTCCTCGCTCTTGTCCAGGACCTGGCCGACGGTCATGAGTCCGCTGCGCTTGAGGCAGTTGTAGGCCCGCACGGAGAGCGAAAGCTCCTCGATGGGCGTGTTGTAGCGGTCCGGCGCCATCAGGAGGCTCGCGCCAGTGCCGCCAGAGACGACGGGCACCCCCGCGGGGAGGGCCATGCCCATATCCGGGCGGCCCATCGCGCTGAAGAGCGAGAACTGGTCCATCAGGATGTCGGCGCTCTGCCCCACCGCATCGACCGCGCCGATCGTCCCATCAGTCCACACCTCAAGCACGAGGCGGTCGAACGTGGTGGACTGCCCGACGCGTGTCTTCTCGACCCGGTAGTTGACCTTCCGGATGGGGGAGAACACGGCATCGACGGGGATTACGCCGATAGGCATGCCTTCCACGATGCCTGCGGGCTGGTAGCCCCGCCCCAGGCGAGCGTGGAATTCCACATTGAGGCGGGCGCTCGAGCTATCGAGCGTCGCCAGGTGAAGGTCCGGGTTCACGATTTCGAAGTCCGCAGGGACCTGGAGGTCACCCGCTTTCACTTCGCCCGGGCCTTCGGCATCGAGCGCGAGGGTACCCGGCCGATTGCTGAGAGCGCGAAGGCGAACCTCTTTGACGTTGAGGAGGAACTCGGTGGTGTCCTCCTGCATGCCCACGATGGTCGAAAATTCGTGCTGCACCTGTTCGAGGCGCACCGACGTGATGGCGGCGCCCTCCAGTGAACTGAGGAGCACGCGCCGAATCGCATTGCCGAGCGTAATGCCATATCCCGGCTCAAGCGGTTCCGCTATGAGCCGGGCAAAGGTTTCCGTCTCTTCATCGATAGTGAGTTCAGGGAGGACATCCTCTGGCGGCTGTCCAATCAACTCGGTGGATTCCATCATGCTCGTTTGTGCCTCACCATCTCCCCGGAACTCTCCGGGCGTCCGTTACCGCGAGTAGTATTCAATGACGACGTTCTCGTTGAACATGTGCGATTCGCCCTGCGCGACGATCGGCTCAGCCGTCATCCGCGCGGACATCGCACCCGTATCGAGCGAGATCCAGGTAGGCGGGTTCTTGGCCCGCATCCCTTCCTGCACGATTTTGTAGTATTCACTGCGCTGGCCGCGCGGCGTGAAGCTGATGGTGTCTCCGATCTTCAGGTGAGCGGAGGGAATATCGAGCTTGCGGCCGTTGACGGCGATGATGCCGTGACGCGAGATCTGCCGGGCCTGGCTCCGCGAATCCGCGAATCCGGCCCGATAGACGATGTTATCCAACCGCGTCTCGAGCAGCCGAACGAGGTTTTCGCCGGTCACCCCCGAGCCACGAAGGGCCTCTTTGTAGTAGCGGCGGAATTGCTTTTCGAGCACGCCGTAGGAAACGCGAGCCCGCTGCTTCTCCCGCAGCTGAAGGCCACGGTCCGAAACCTTGCGCCTGCGCGCCGGGCGTGGGCCTGGCGGGTTCGGCCGCCGGTCGTAGCTGCACTTGGGCGTAAAGCAGCGTTCGCCCTTCAAGAAGAGCTTTTCACCATGACGCCGGCAAAGCCGGCAGACGGGCCCTGTGTATCTTGCCATGCTGTACGGTCCTTGCCTTAAACGCGGCGCCGCTTGGGAGGGCGGCAACCGTTGTGCGGAATGGGTGTGACATCGCGAATCGCGGTCACGGTAAGGCCCGTCGACTGGAGCGAGCGGATGGCGGCCTCGCGGCCACTTCCCGCTCCCCGGACGTAGACTTCAACCTGTTGCATGCCGTGCTCCATGGCCCGCCGGGCGGCGTTTTCGCCTGCCAGCTGGGCGGCGAACGGCGTGCCCTTGCGCGAACCCTTGAAGCCAGAAGCCCCCGAGCTGGAGAACGAGATGACGTTCCCATTCGGATCGGTAAGCGTGACCAGGGTGTTGTTGAACGTGCTCTTGATGTAGGCACGCCCGCGGGGGATTGACTTTCGTTCCTTGCGCTTGACACGGCGCGCCGCGGCGGCGCGTGGGGTAGTTCGCTTTTGTTCTGCCATCGCTGTGCTTGGTCCCTCTTACTTCTTCCCGGCCCGCTTCTTGCCGGCCACGGTCTTGCGCGCTCCGCGCTTCTGGCGCGCGTTCGTGCGCGTTCGCTGGCCGTGCACCGGCAGGTTACGCCGATGCCGCTGACCGCGGTAACAATTGATTTCAACGAGCCGCGCGACGTTCTGCCGCACCTCGCGGCGAAGGTCGCCCTCCACCGTGAAGTGCTTGTCGATGTAGTCGCGGATCCGGAGGGCTTCGTCGTCCGTGAGCTCACGGGCCTTGGTCTCCGTGCTCACACCCGTCTCGGACAGGATTCGCTGTGATCGCGTCAACCCAATCCCGAAGATGTAGGTGAGCGCGATCTCCATGCGCTTGTCGTTGGGAAGGTCTACGCCTGCAATACGTGCCATCTTCTTTAACCCTGCCGCTGCTTGTGCTTCGGATTTTCGCAGATAACCATCACCCGGCGATGCCGCCGGATCACCTTACACTTGTCGCAGCGTGGCTTGACCGATGCTCGAACTTTCATCTCTCCCCTGTCTCGCTATGCTGGCTTTGCCCGGTCAGAAGCGCTGATCGGACGGGCGTCCCATGGTACCGCTGGATGGGCACAGATGTCCCTTCCACCCCGGATTCCCCTCGCTCCGCCTTGCCATGCACCTTTCTTCTTGCAGTGAATCTCATCTTATGGGAGGGTCAGGACCTCAGCCTCATGACCCTCTCGAATGGCAATCGTATGCTCGAAATGACAGCATAAGCTACCGTCTTTCATTCTTACAGTCCAGCCGTCCGGCCCCTCCTCGGTGTCCGGGTTACCCAGGCTAACCATCGGTTCTAACGCAAGGACGAGGCCCGTTCTGAGCGGCGTACCCCGAAAGCGCATGCGATGGTTCGTCACGTGCGGCTCTTCGTGCATCGAGCGGCCCACGCCGTGACCGCCGTAACCCTTCACGATCCCCATGCCAGAAGGCTTGATCACGTCTTCGATGGCGCCGCAGATGTCATTCAGATGCGTGCCCTTCCCCGCCGCCCGGATCCCCGCCCAGAGCGAGTCCTCCGTCACCTTCATCAGGCGGATGACGTTCGCGGGAACATCGCCAACGGCGACCGTTATCGCCGCGTCCCCCACGTAGCCGTTCAACGTCGCGCCGAGGTCGAACGTCACGATGTCCCCACTGGCGAGCTTGCGATGCCGGGGGATACCGTGAACCAGCTGCTCGTTAATGCTGATGCAGATATTCGACGGATACGGCGGGTATTTCGGCGCGGGGGTGTAGTTTCGGAACGTTTCCTTCGCGCCGGCCTTCTTGAACTCGTCGTGGACGAAGGCCTCTATCTCTTTAATGTCGAGACCGGGCCGGACCATACCGCGGATGCGCTCGAGCGTCTGGCCGACGAGGCGCCCGGCAGCGCGCATGAGACGGATCTCGTTCTCGGACTTCAACTTCACGGCCATCGGAGTAGCTACGCTCCCGCCCGGCCATTGATGGCCGCCAGGAGCGCGGCCGTCACCGCATCCAGTGACTGTTCGCCGTCGATTTCGCGCAGAACGCCGGCCGTCGTGTAGTGATCGAGCAGCGCCGCCGGCGGCTTCTGCTTCTCCAGCCGTGCGGCGACCACCCCGGGGCGGTCGTCTTCGCGCTGATAGAGTTCGCCGCCGCACGCGTCGCAGACGCCGGATCGGGCGGGTGGATCGTTCTTCTCGTGATAAAGCTTGCCGCAGTTCCGGCAGATCCAGCGGCCGCCCAGCCGGCCAATCAGCTCCTCGTCGCGCACCGAGATGCGGAGGGCGAGTGCGATATCCTGACCACGGCCGGCGAGCGCCTCATCGAGCGCGGCGGCCTGGACGACGTTACGGGGGAAGCCATCGAACATCGCTCCGGCGGCCGCGTCGCCACGGCCGATTCGCTCGATCAACATGCGGATCGTCACGTCGTCCGGGACGAGTTCGCCCTTATCCATGAATGTCTTGGCGAGGAGGCCAAGCTCGGTCTGGTCCTTCACGTTTTCGCGGAACATGTCGCCCGTTGAGATATGCAGGAGCTTCGAGGCGGCGGCGATGCGCTGCGCCTGCGTGCCTTTTCCTGCACCTGGTGGCCCGAGCAAGACGATGAACACTAGCGAATGAATCCTTCGTAGTTACGCATCAACAGCTGTGCCTCCAACTGTTTCATGGTATCCAGCACCACCGCGACGACGATCAGGAAGCCCGTACTGGAGATCGTCAGGGCGCGGACATCCGAAACCAGCCCGATGAAGAACGGTAATATGGCCACGAACCCGAGGAAGAGGGCGCCAGCCCAGGTGATCCGGGTGACGACACGCATCAGGTAGGCCTCGGTGGGCGGCCCCGGTCTGATTCCCGGGATGAACGCTCCCTGGCGCTGGAGCGTCTTCGCCATCTGCTGCTGCTGGTACTGCACCATCGTGTAGAAGAACGTGAAGACGATCACGAGTAAGAAGAGGATCATCCAGTACCAGCCGGTGCCGCTGCCGCCGCGCCCTCCCTGGAACTGGTTCACGAAGAAGTCCGCCACGCTCTCCAACCAGCCGCCGGAGTTACGGAAGTACGAGGCGACGGTGGCAGGGAGGATCATGATCGAAAAGGCGAAGATCAAGGGGATCATGCCTGCCATGTTCACCCGTAAGGGGATATGGCTCTGCCCCTGTTGGCGGTACATCTTCCCTCCCCGGAAGGCCGACCGGGCATATTGCACGGGCACCCTCCGTTGCGCTTCCTGGAAGAAGACGACGAGGTAGATGAGGCCGACAGCGAAGACGGCTATCACGAGGATGCCGATGATCGACTCGGTCGAGAGGTTCGGGATGAGGCCCGGCAGCTGCGCCACAATGCCGCCGAAGATCAGCATCGAGATGCCGTTGCCGATGCCGTTTTCCGTGATCAATTCACCAAGCCAGACCAGGAACATCGTCCCGGCGGCCAGGGTGAAGAGCGTCGCCAGCGTGCCAATGACGCTGTTCTGGAAGCCGAAGTCGTCGATCACGCCGCCGCCGACGGTGCTGTTGATAAACGTGAGCTGGCCGTAGCCCTGGAAGAACGCCATCGGGACGGCGAGCCAGTGGGTATAGAGCTGAATGCGGCGCCGGCCCTGTTCCCCTTCCTCCGCGAGCGCTTTGAGCGATGGCACCAGCGGTTGAAGGATCTGCATCACGATCGAGGCCGTGATGTAGGGGTAGACGCCGAGTGCCGCGACGCTCAGGTTCTGGAGCGCGCCGCCGGAGAAGATGCTCAGGAAGTCCAGCAACGAGTTGTTGTTGAACGCCTGCTCCAGCGCCGCCTTGTTCACGTTCGGTACGGGAACGTGCGCGACGAACCGGAATACGACGAGCATCGCAAGCGTGAAGAGCAGCTTGCGCCGCACCTCTTCCTGGCGGAACGCATCCACCATTGCCTGCAGGAGCCGTGGCCGTGATGCCGGTTGCGCCGTCATTTAGCTCTCCTTCGATTCGTCCGCGCCGATGACCGTCGCCGTGCCGCCGAGTTCGGCGATCCGGGCGAGGGCAGACGCGCTGAATTTGTCGGCCACGATGTTCAGCTTCTTCGTGAATTCGCCGTCGCCGAGGACCTTCACAGGCTCGCGCAAGTGCTTGACGATGCCGGCGGCCCGGAGGTCTTCAGGCGTGACCGTGGAACCGGCTTCGAAGCGCTCGAGCGCCTGGAGGTTGACTGGCTGGAAGGGGACACGCCACTTGTTGTTGAACCCGCGCAGGGTGTGGTACTTCCGCGAGCTTGGGAACTGGCCGCCTTCGAAGGCGTCGTACGGGCCCTTCTTACCGCTGCGGGACTTCTGGCCCTTGAGGCCCTTTCCGGCATACGTGCCGTGACCGCTACCGTTGCCGCGGCCAACACGCTTCTTGGCGTGCGTTGCGCCGGCGTCCGGCTTCAACTGTGATGCGTCGATTCTCATCAAGCGCCCTCTTCTTTCACCTCAACGAGGTGTCGCACCTTGTTGAGCATACCGCGAACGTCCGGCGAATCGGCATGGGAGACCGTCTGGTTGAGTCGGCGCAGACCGAGCGCCCGGATGGTGTCCTTCTGATCCTGACGATAACCGATGGCGCTCTTGCGCCAGGTCACGTTGAGATTGGCCATCTCAGCTCTCCCCTCGGGCCAGGGCCAGGCGACGGGCGCGCGCACCCTGCGGGTCTCGCAGGGTACTGAGGCCGTGCAT
>CAZQCR010000096.1:0-10912 GCA_964591745.1 uncultured Anaerolineaceae bacterium | reverse complement strand
CGATCGCGACGATCGACCCGGCCAGCGGCCAGGTCATCGTCTACGCCGCCAACGCGGACCCGAGCGCTACGGCCGACCCACGCGTCGCGGGAAAGATCGATCAGCTGGTGGAGATCAACCAGCCAGGCTCGTCGTTCAAGCCGATCGTCTACCTGGCGTGGATGGACCGCCTTGGGAAGGCGCCGATGAGCACCTTCTGGGACACGAGCCCCCTCGTCGTCCAGGGCGTGGAGATCCGTAACCCGCGCAACGACGGAAAGTCCGGCGAGGGGATGCTGATCAGCGCACGCGCCGCGCTGGGCGGCTCGCAGAACGTTGGAGCGTTCCGCGCCGCCTATGAAGCGGGGACCGAGAACGTCATCGATGTCGCCAAGCAGATGGGGTTCACGACGCTCGATCAGTACTTCGATCCGACGTTCGGCGACCACAAAGCGGTCACCTATGGCGCCTCCATCGCTACCGGTGGGGCGAACATCCGCGCCATCGATATGGCCTACGCCAACACCGTCTTCGCCAACATGGGCGTCATGCGCGGCGTGCCCCACCTGGCGACCTATGTGGAGCTCAAGGACCTGAAGAGCACGTCCGTCGATGAAGGCGAGGCCTACCGAACCGCCCTCGATCAGCGCCAGGAGTTCGCCCGGGGCAACCTGCGCATTCCCGGGACGCGGGAACTGGACCCCGTCACCGTCCTCCGCGTCGAGACGATCGAGGGCGAGATCCTGTACGACCACCTCGGTATGAAGGACCTTGTCAGCAAAGAGGTGATGAACCCGGGTTCGGTCTGGCTGGTCCATTCGATCATCTCCGATTGCAGCTCACGCTTCATCATCTGGGGCTGCGGGGGAAGCAACGAAGACCGCGCACTGGATTCGTTCGCGGACGGCGTGAAGATCCCCTCGGGTGTGAAGACGGGGACGCAGCAGGGCCCCCTGAGCGCGATCGACACCCTGGAGACCTGGATGGTGGGCTACAGTCGCCACGCGGGAACGGCACTCTGGGTGGGCAATTCGAACAACGAACTAGTAAAGGACGGTCCCGCCGCGAACTTCGCCGCGGCCAATGCGACGATCCGGCTGTTTAAGACGTGGATGGGTGAGTATCACCTTTATCTTCAGCGAATCGGCAGCATCGGCGCGTTCGCCGGGTTCTCGGAGATCCAGCCGAAGAACGTGCGACAGGGGTCCATCGAATCCGGAGCAACGGACCGGACCCTGGGCGGGATTGAAGACAGCAAGGGGCTCTGCCGGCCGGTAACGAGCTGGATTCGGACCGATGTCCGCTACGCCTCGGAGTGCGAAGAGAAGGAGATCGACTCGCGCAACGGCCTCCTCGCCTCTGAGCAGACGCCGGCCCAGTTCAAGGTCACGAAGCTCTTTCCGAAGCTCCCGGGCCTCCGGCCCGACCTCGCAACGGAACTCGCGAAGGAGCTCAAAGTCGCCGTGCCGACGGAGAAGAGCACCGGCGTCGCGGCCGTCACGATCGCGAGCCCCACGAACGGCAAGACGATCTCGGCGAACACACCGGTGGTCGGCAGTGTCGGCGTCACGGGCGATTGGAAGCTAGAAATAGGCGAGGGCGCCAGCCCAACGACCTGGAAACTCATCGGCAACGGAAGCAAACAGGTAACCGACGCCGTTCTCGGGACCGTCGACCTGGCCGGCCTGAGCAATGGCGTGTATACGGTCCGGCTGACGCAGGGCGCGTTCCTGAACGCCGTCAGCTTCAACGTCCAACGCCAGCCGGCCGGCCCGGGGACGCCGACGGGAACGCCGAATGGCACTCCCACGGCCACTCCCACGCCACCGGCGCAGAACTGACGCCGAAGCCGCGAGCGGGTACTAACGGAAGCGGTAGCCCTCGGCCAGTCCAGCTCCGCGAGCCCATTCGGCGGCCGGCATCTTCTTGCCGCCCTCGGCTTGAACGCGCTGGACAAAAAGCACCCCGCCATTGAGGCGGACGGCGATGCCCTCGTCGGTGATGGCAAGAACGCGCCCCGGCATGCCTGGCTCCATGCCACCGCTGAGCCGAGCGTCGAAGATCTTGAGCTTCGATTGGTTATGTTTAGTCCACGCGCCCGGCTGGGGATTGCAGCCGCGGATCAGGTTGTAGACACGGTCGGCCGGTTCATGCCAGCGGATCTCGCCGTGCGCCTCGCGGCAGGGCGGTTCGTAGGTGGACAGCGCGTGGTCCTGCGGCTCGCGAGGAGCCGTACCGGCGGCAACCATGGCGACGGCCTCCGAGATGGCCTCGATCCCGAGCGGGAAGAGCGCTTCGAAGTAGAGCGAACCGACGGTCGCATCGGGGCCAATGGCGCATCGCTTTTGGAGGAGGACGGGGCCAGTGTCGATGCCCTTATCGGGCCAGAAGACGGTCACACCGGTTTCCGTTCGGCCGAAGATGATCGGCCAGCTGATGGAGCTGGAGCCCCGGTGCAACGGCAACAGGCTCGGGTGGTACTGGATGGTGCCCAGCCGGGGAATCTCGAAGAGGTCGTCCGGGAGGATGTCGGTGACGAAGGCCATGACGCAGAGGTCGGCGGCCACCGCGTTCCAAGCATGCAGGTGCTCAGGCTGCTTGAACGATGCGGTCGGAACAAGCGGAAGTCCTCGTTCGCTGGCGGCAACCCAGAGCGGATCGGGTCGCCCGCCTTCGACGGGCTGAGGGGCGCTGACAGCCACCACCTCGGCGCCGTCTTCAGCCAGGCGCTTCAGCACAGCCTCGCCGAACGGAGCCTGGCCAATGATCGAAACGCGCATGGTTGGACCTCCCGGGTTCACCTGATACTCCCCGGTATCGTAGACTGGAAGCCAGTATGAGTGACGAGCGAACAGAAGGCAGGTTCAAGGGCGACGCGACGCACGTCGCCCGCGGGCGTCGGGGCCGGCCGCAGTGCCCCATCACATCCCGCGCCCATGCCTGAGGGCAGCGGCGCCACGTATCCCGCATTGAACCTGGAGAACGCTGTGTTTACGGTTGAGCCGGCCCGGCTATCCGACGCCGAGGCGATCCACGGACTGGTCACCTTTTGGGCGGACAAAGGCGACATGTTGCATCGCCCGATCGGCGAAATCTACGAAGCGATCCGCGACTTCAAAATCACCCGCATCGATGGCGAAGTGGTGGGCTGTGGCTCGCTCCACATCATGGGCGAAGACCTTGCCGAGATCCGCTCCCTTGCCGTCAGGGAGAACACGCAGGCGAAGGGCGTGGGCGCGGCAATCGTAGCCGCCTGCATGGCGGAGGCGGAGCGATTCGACCTGGCGCGGGTGTTTGCGCTGACCTACAAGCCCGGCTTTTTCGAAAAACAGGGCTTCCGTACGGCCGATGTCATGGAGTTCCCACAGAAGGTCTGGAACGAGTGTGTTCGCTGCCCCTTCTTCACGAACTGCAAAGAGGTGGCCGTCGTGCGCGAACTACGGCCCGGCGCAGACCGCTCCGTGCCTATGGCGAAGGCCGCGAGGACCTGACGCTCAGGAGCAATCGTCGTAGTCACACTCAGAGGCGGCAACGGGAAGCATGGTCGCGTTCGCCCCAGTGCCGGTCGCGGTATACACGTCGGCCATCAGGCTCGATACACGGGCGGCCACGAGCTGGTTGAGGTGGTGGGCAAGTCGGGCCGCTACCGCCGCCGCCGCTACCTGGCCGGTGCCCTGGAGTACGATGCCGTACGTGCGGGGTCCAAGCCGGCCCACGGTGTCCGTCGGCCGCGTCATGCGCAGGATGTGGTGGCCGATGACGGCCTCCATCACATCATCGTGGGATCCTTCAGCTTCACCGTCGGCAGGCCGAAGGCGAACGGCCAGGAAAGAGAGTGATGCATCGGGAGCGAGACTGCCCACCGTTTCCACGCGGTCTATCAGCTCGCGGCGAGAGACGACCCGGGCGCGGCGCCGAAGGACGCGTCCCGCCGGGATACTGAGCGGCTCGCGGCCCAGGTGTGGGCGGAGCAGCGAAAGGTTCTGGGGGAACGCGATGGTAGCCATGCCGGTTCTTTCCAAGGAGTGAGTACGGACATTCTCCAACTCCTCGATGAAAGAAACGGTAGGTGCAACCCTCAGGTTACCGCCGTTGTTTACCGAATTCAGACGTTCAATCGCCCGCGGTAGCCGTCGCGATACGGCGAGCGGCAACCCACCGGCGTTGGCGGCGCCAGAAGTAGAGCGCACTGGCCACGATTCCGAGCAGCCAGAGGCCGCCCATGGCGAGCGTGACGCGGAAGTCGCGCCCAAGGCCATCCCCGGCGGAAACAGTGACGAACGTCGGCAGGAGCATGCCCAGGAGGCTGTAGACGAAGAAAGTGCGGAAGCGGATGGCGGTGACCCCGGCGATGAAACTCACCCAGTCGAAGTTCACCACAGGCAGCATGCGCGACCAGAAGATGACGCGGCCACCCATGGTTTCGGCGAGAGCATCGACGCGAAGGGCCAGACGTGCTCCGACCAGCCGGGGGAGGTGACGGCGGCCAACCGCCCGTGAGACGTAGAACGCCATGACGCTCCCAAGCAGCAGACCTGAAACGGAGTATGTGGTGCCGAGGAACGAGCCCCACACCAATCCCGCGGCGATGAAGATCGGGGCGTTGGGAATTGGCGCGAAAAGGACGGAGATGGCCATGGCGAGGATGAAGACGGTCGGTCCCAGGGCTCCACGGCGCTCAACCCAATCACGGAAGGGCTCGGCGTCGATCTCGGTAGAGAGCCCGAAGACCAGGGAGACAGCGAGATAGGCCCCGACGATGACCAGGAACGCGCCAATCACCCCGGCCACGACCCGCTTCTGGAGGAGGAGCGGCGTGCCTTCGCCCTCGAACACGAAGTCATCGAGCGACGGGCGATGGAGGCCACCGGCGGCGCGGTCGATCTCGGTCATCGTGTGCTGGCCGTCGCGAGGAACTCGAGGATGAGCCGGTTTACTTCGGCGGGTTCTTCCTGCTGTACCCAGTGGCTGGTGTTGGGAAGGAGGTGGAAAGTGAAGTCATCGACAAGCGCCTCCGTGCCCCGCGTGAGTTCGACACCCAGGAACTGGTCGTCTTCGCCCCAGATAAGCTGCGTGGGCGCGGCCACGCGGGGAAGCGGCCCGGGGAAGCGACGCGGGTGGCGGAAGATGCCCCGGTACCAGTTGATCCCGCCATCCAGGCCGGATTGCCTCCAGGACGCGAGGACGTGCCTGATATCTTCGCGCGTGAAGGTCCCAGGCCGGCAGTCGTTGATGAGCGCGCGTGCGAGTGCACGGTAGTTTCGAAAGCCGACGAGCCGTTGGGGCAGCCAGGGAAGCTGGAAGGCGAGGAAGTACCAGCTACGAAGCGTCTGCCGCGGATTGCGAAGCATCGCCTTCTGGAATAACGCGGGGTGGGGGATGTTGCAGACGGTCAGCGTGCGGACAGCGTCCTGGTGCTGGATCGCGAGGAGCCAGGCGATCGCTCCACCCCAATCGTGGCCAACGATATGGGCACGGCTTGCGCCCAGGTGGCGCAGGAGGGCGAGGACATCCTCCTGGAGGGTGTCGGTATCGTAGGGGCCGCGTTTCTCCGTCTCGTTGTAGCCGCGAAGGTCCGGGGCCACCACCCGGTAGTGGGGGGCCAGCGCGGCGATCTGATGGCGCCAGGAGTACCAGGACTCGGGGAAGCCGTGGAGGAGGAGGACGAGATCGCCCGCACCGGCCTCCACGTAGTGCATGCGGATACCGTTGACCTCGGCGTAGTGGTGTTGGAGGTCGGCTGGTAGATGGGCTGCAGGCACGGGGCCTCCCGGGAACGGGTCATCCCGTTCCCCGTCTCGTTCAGGCTATCAGAGCACACGGAGCTGGAGAAAGAGATAAAGCAGGGGGAAGACGAATAGGATGGAATCGAGACGGTCCAGGAATCCGCCATGGCCGGGAAGGAGTCCCGAGGCGTCTTTCACCCCCATACGCCGCTTCATCCAGCTCTCGAAGAGGTCGCCAGCCTGGCTGACAATGGGCATGAGGAGGGCGAAATGGAGCATCGTCGGGGTGCCTACGCCGGTACCGAAGGCGGCGTTCAACGCAAGGACAGCCGCCACGCCAACCACGTACCCGCCTACGGCGCCCTCCCACGTTTTCTTCGGGCTTATCCGCGGGGCGAGCTTGTGGCGGCCAATGAGCCGCCCCACGGCGTAGGCCCCGGTATCGACGGCGAACGTGGAAAGGAGGCCGAGGAAGACCCACTCGCGTCCATTCTCCACGTCTCGCGTGAGCACCAGCGTGCTGCCAAGGAGGCCGATGTAGACGAGGCCCCAGGCCTGCACACGGTAGGGCTTTCGCGGGCCGAACCGGTTGGTGGGCAGATAACCGGCCGTGGCGAAAAGAACAGCGAGAACGATCCCGGCGTAGACGAACCGGTCGCTTTCGTGCGAACCGAGGACCATGGCCGCTGGCGCGCCGAAGGCAAGAAACTGGGGTAAGACGGCCGAGATCGGCATCGTCGGGAAGAGCCAGCCGTGCGTGAACTCGGCGGCCGCCAGCAGCGCTACGGCAGCCATCGCGAGGGCGAACGGCCATTCGCCGAAGAAGACCGCGGCGCAGACCAGGGGAAGGCCAACGGCGGCCGTAAGCAGGCGCAGCTGAAGGTTCGAAGGCCCGGTGGCCGCGGGACTGGCCGCGCTCACTTGCCGCGAAAGGCTTCGAGGTCTTCCGGGAGGAGGCCGCCGAATTTTCGTTTGCGGCGGCCGTACTCGGCGAGGGCGATGTCAATGTCCTCGCGGCCGAAGTCGGGCCAGAACGTATCCGTGAAGTAGAGTTCCGCATAGGCCGCCTGCCAGAGCAGGAAGTTGGAGATGCGCTGCTCGCCCGCCGTCCGGATCACGAGGTCCGGGTCGGGCATGCCGGCTGTCGAGAGGGAAGAAGCGAACAGCTCCTCGGTGACCTCGTGAGCGGGCACTTCCGCCTCAATCAGCCGCCGGGCGGCCATCACGATGTCGTCTCGGCCGCCGTAGCTGAAGCAGATGTTGAGGCCGAGTCCGGTGTTGTCACGGGTGAGGTGGACCGCTTCTTCCACCTGCTTCTGCAGCCAGGCGGGGAGCGTTTCGATGTGCCCGAGCATCCGCAGGCGGACACGGTTGCGGTGAAGGTTCTCCAATTCCTTGCGGATGAAGTACCGGAGGAGGCGGATAAGCGCCCGGATCTCCGGCAGTGGCCGGTTCCAGTTCTCGGTGCTGAAGGCATAGATCGTGAGGTACTGAACACCGTGGTCGGCGAATCGTTCGATCACACGCCGAATGTTCTCGGTACCAGCCCGGTGCCCGGCTGCCCGGCGCAACCCGCGCTGGGTGGCCCAGCGGCCGTTGCCGTCCATAATCACGGCGACGTGACGGGGCACACGGCCTCCCGAAATCGGCGAGATCAGGTCACCGAGTAGCTCGCCGGGGCCGGCCAGCGATGCAATCGCCGCGGGCTCAGATCTCAAGGAGCTCCGCCTCCTTGCGCTTGCCTTCGGCGTCGATGGCGGCGATGTGGCGGTCGGTCAGCTTCTGCAGTTCGTCCTCGTACCGCTTCAGGTCGTCCTGGGAACAGCTGCCCTCCTTCTCCATCTTCCTCAGCTCGTCGTGACCGTGACGGCGAACGTTGCGCACGGAGACGCGTGAGTCCTCCGTCTTGCCGTGTACGTGCTTCACGAGCTCTTTGCGGCGCGCCTCGGTGAGCGGCGGGAAGGGGAGGCGGAGGAGCTGGCCATCCACGGCGGGGTTGAGGCCGAGGTCCGAACTCTGGATGGCCTTTTCAATGGCCTTGATGGCGCCGCGATCCCAGACCTGGATCGTCAGCATCCGCGGTTCGGGCGAGTTAATCGTGCCGAGCTGTCGAAGGGGCGTTATCGCCCCGTAGTAATCGACCGCGAGGTTTTCGATGAGGCTGGCGTGGGCGCGGCCGGACCGCACACCGTTCAATTCGCGCTTGAATGACACGACAGCGCCATCCATGCGTTCTTCAGCATCCAACAGAATCTCATCAGGATCGGCCAAAGCGGTGCCCTCCGGTACGAGGATTATACGGGGTGAACGGGTTCGGATTCGGATTCGGAGGAAACGGTCGTTCCCATCTCTTCACCGCAGAGCGCCCGGTAGATGCTATCCGGCGCGCCCACGTCGAACACGACGATTGGTAGATGGTTCTCCATACAGAGGCTGAGCGCGGTGCTGTCCATCACCTGGAGGCGCCTCTGGAGCGCGTCCAGGTGGGTCAGGTGGGCGAAGCGCGTGGCGGAAGGGTCTTTCTGCGGGTCCGCGTCATACACGCCATCGACGCCGTTCTTGGCCATCAGGAGGACCTGGCACTCCGTCTCGATGGCGCGGAGGGCTGCCGCTGTATCCGTCGTCATATACGGATTGCCGGTACCGGCCGCGAAGATCACCGCCCGGCCCTTCTCCAGGTGACGGATCGCCCGGCGGCGGATGTACGGCTCGGCCACGGAGGTTATGGAGAGCGCGGTCTGGGTGCGAACGGCGACGCCAGCCTTCTCCAGCGCGTCCTGGAGGGCGAGCGCGTTCATGACCGTCGCCAGCATGCCGGCGTAATCGGCGGTGGCGCGGTCCATGCCCGTTTCGGCGACCGTGGCCCCGCGCCAGAAGTTGCCACCGCCAACCACGATGGCGACCTGGATCCCCTCACGGGTAGCGCGCGCGATCTGTTGGGCGAGGGCCCGGACGGTGACGGCGTCGATCCCGGAGCTACGCGCGCCCATCATGGCTTCGCCGCTCAACTTTACGAGGGCACGGCGATATCGGGCCGTCACCGGCGGCTCCTTCCCGGGCTAGCTGCCCAGCTGAAAACGGGTGAAACGGCGAACCCGGACGTTTTCGCCCGTCCGGGCGATGACATCCTTGCAGAGGTCGGCGATCGTCCGGCCGCTATCCTTGATGAACGGCTGAGCCATCAATACGACTTCGGCATCCGGGAAGCCTTCGAGTTCCGGCGTGCGGTCCTCGACGCTGGTCACTTTCGGGTCCATCGCCGCGATCTGCATCGCGATATCGCGAGCGAGCTGCTTAAAGTCCGGGGTGTTCGCCACGAAGTCCGTCTCGCAGTTGAGCTCGACGAGGACCCCGATGCGATTCTGGTGAATGTACGCCTCGAGGACGCCCTGGCTGGTCTCACGCTCCGAGCGCTTCTCGGCGCGGGCCATGCCCTGCTCACGAATCGTCTCGGTAGCCTTCTTGATGTCGCCGCCAGCGGCGTCCAGCGCGCGCTTGGCGTCCATTACACCGGCTCCGGTGGTCTCCCGGAGCTCCTTGATCATTGCCGTGGTGACTTCTGCCAACTTCGTCCTACTCCTGCGCGGGAGCAGCGGGCACGGCCTGCTGCTGAAGGGAGATGGTGGTGATCGACGTTTCGGCCGCGTCGCTCTCAGTTTCCTCTGGCGAAGCGCTGAAGGAGCCGGAAGCGACACCCTCTTCGGCCGCGCGCATCAGGTCATCGCCGTGGACGCCGGGGCCTACGCCGGACTCGCGAGCGGCGCGCCCTTCGATTGCGGCGTCCGCCATCTTGCCGAGGATCAGCTTGATCGCGCGAATGGCGTCGTCGTTGCTCGGGATCGGGTAGGAGACGGGGTCGGGGTCACAGTTCGTATCCACGAGCGAGACGATCGGAATGTTCAGGCGCTTGCACTCCTGGACGGCGATCGCTTCCTTCACGGTATCGATGATGAAGACGGCGGCCGGGAGCCGCTCCATCTTCTTAATGCCACCGAAATAGTGATTCATGCGCGCGGCTTCGTTCGACTTGTCGAGCTGTTCCTTCTTCGTCATCCGAAGGAAATCGCCCCGGGTCGTCGCCGTTTCGAGGTTGATGAGGTGCCGGATCCGGCTCTGAATCGTCCGGAAGTTGGTGAGGGTCCCGCCGAGCCAGCGGTTGTTCACGAAGGGAAGACCGGCGCGTTCCGCCTCCATCTGGACGGTTTCGCGGGCCTGCTTCTTCGTGCCGATAATCAAGACTTCGCCGCCCAGGGCGGTGGTATCGCGGATGAAGTTGATGGCGTCATCCAGCCGCGTGACGGTCTGCTGCAGGTCGATAATGTGAATGCCGTTGCGTTCCGTGAAGATGAAATGCCGCATCTTCGGGTTCCAGCGGCGGGTCTGATGCCCGAAGTGGACACCTGCCTCCAGCAATTGCTTCATGCTTACGGGCGTAACCAGGGGGAGCCTCCAAGAGTGCGACGCATAAATTTGGCCTCTTCGAGACCACGCGCCGCCGATGAACAACAGTCCGACTGTACTGGCCCCGGGGGTTTCGGGGAAGAACTGCCTACGCCAGGGGGGCCGGCGAGAGCAGCGCGCGGACGAGGTGGCGCTGCACCTTGCCACTCGCCGTCGTCGGCAACTCGACCAGGAAGACGAAGCGCCGGGGAGTCTTGAACCCCGCCAGCCTTCCAGCCAGCCATTCGTGAAGGGCGGCCTCGTCCAGCGGCCCGGACATCACCACCGCCGCCGTCACCACCTGTCCCCATCTCTCATCCGGGAGGCCGACGACCGCACAGCCGTCTACGAGCGGGTGAGCGAGCAAGGCCGCCTCCACTTCCGCGGGGTAGACGTTCTCGCCGCCAGACACGATCAGATCGTCACGGCGGTCGAGCACGTAGAGGAACCCGTCGTCATCGAGCCGGCCGATATCACCCGTGTGCAGCCAGCCGTCGCGGAGGGCCGCTGCGGTCGCTTCCGGCCGGCGGAAGTAGCCCGGGGTCACCGTCTCCCCGGCGACAAGGATCTCGCCGGGCTCGCCCGGCGGGGCATCGATGCGCAGCCGGGTGGTCAGGAGCGGCTTGCCGGCCGAACCGGCGTGGGCGATGGCGTCGGCCGCGGCAAGGGTCGCGACCTGGCTGGCGGCCTCCGTGAGCCCGTAGGTCTGGACCACGGGGAAGCCGCGGTCCAGCGCCCGTTGGAGGAGCGGCAGCGGAACAGGCCCC
>CAZQCR010000095.1:7043-10919 GCA_964591745.1 uncultured Anaerolineaceae bacterium | reverse complement strand
GACGTCGTCGGTGTGTTCGCCGAGGGTGGGGGCGCGGCCGGGGACGACGCCGGGTGTGCCGGTGAGGCGGGGGACGATGCCGGGCTGAAGGACCTGCCCGTAGGCGAGGGTTTCGACGGAGACGACCTGTTCGCGGGCGGCGTAGTGGGGGTCGGCGACGATATCGGGGGCGGCATAGACCTTGGTGGCGGGGCAGCCATGCGCATCGAGGATGCGTTGGCACTCTTCGAGGGGGCGGGCAGCGACCCACGCGCCGAGGATGGCGTGGATGACTTCGTAGTTCTTGACGAGGTTCTTGCGGGGCGTGAAGCGTTCGTCGGTGACGAGTTCGGGCTGGCCCATGGCCTGGCAGAGTTTGACGAAGGCGCGCTGGGTGGTGCAGTTGACGACGAGGTGGTGGCCGTCGCGGGTCTCGAACTGTTCGGCGGGGACGACGCCGGGGAAGTAGTTGCCGGAGCGTTCGCGGCCGGCGCCCGTCTGCCCGTAGCCGCCGATGTAGGTGCCGCTCATGCGGAAGGCGGCCTCGTAGAGGGCGACATCGACATCCTGCCCGCGGCCGCTGTGCTGGCGGGCCTGGAGGGCGACCATGGCGCCGAGGGCGGCGAAGGTGCCGGCGCCGTAATCGGCGACGAAGAAGCCGGGACGGACTGGCGGCCTATCGGCGTAGCCGGTGGTGTAGGTCATGCCGGAGAAGGCGAGTGCGACGCGATCGAAGCCGGCGCGGTCCTTGTAGGGGCCAGTCTGACCATAACCGCTGATGCGGACGACGATCAGGCCGGGGTTGGTCTCGCGGAGGGAGTCGGGTGCGAGGTCCCAGGCTTCGAGGGTGCCAGCGCGGAAGTTCTCGACGAGAATATCGGAGCGGTCACAGAGGGAGCGGAAGAGGGCCTTGCCATCCGGCGCGTGGAGGTCGATGGTGATGGACTTCTGGCCGCGGTTGTCCTGCCAGAAGGAGAGGTTATCGCGGTTGGGGTCGCCGACGATAGGCTGTTCGACCTTGATCACTTCGGCGCCGAATTCGGCGAAGAGGGTGGAGCAGTAGGGCGCGGCGAGGATCTGTCCGGCGCTGATGACGCGGATTCCGGCGAGGGCGCCGGGTACGGTGTTATCCATGGTGGGGGATACTACGTGAAAGCGATGCGCGAGCCCAAACGTCGAGCAGACAACGTCAGTCCCGGAGCGTTGCCGGGCGGGGTGGAAACGCAAAGGCACAAAGCCGCCAAGGGGACGAAGAAGGATGGTGGCGGCGGCGCGGGCCCGGCGTTCGTCCCCTCCTTCTACACGCGTGTGTATGCGTGTGTGATGGGCGTGCCGCGGGGGCGGGTGATCACGTACGGACACGTGGCGTTGCTGCTTGGCTCGCCGGCGGCGGCGCGAGCGGTGGGGTATGCGCTGCACAACCTGCCGGCGGGGAGCGAAGTACCCTGGTGGCGGGTGATCAACGCGCGGGGGGCGATCAGCCTGCGGGGCCGGGGGGCGGCGGGGGACCTGCAGCGGGCGCTGCTGGAACGGGAGGCCGTAGTGTTCTCGGCGGAGGGCGTGGTGGATTTGGGTAGGTACCGGTGGTGGCCGGATGGGCCTGGGGGTATGTGATGACGGAGAACAGCGCCCACGCGGTCATTGGGGGCGTTGTCGCGGCCTGGGGACTCGAGGCCCAGAGCGTTGCCGTCGTGCCCGGCGGGTCCCTCAACCACAACTTCGTTGTCCGAACGGCGGCTGGCCGGTTCTTCCTCCGGCGCTGCCGGTCGAATCTGGAGACGGAGCGGATCGTCGGCGAGCACGAGCTCATCCGCTGGGCCGCGGCGCGAGGTGTCCCGGCACCGATCCCAAGACCGCTGCCGGGAGGGGGATCACTCCTGCTCCTGGGGGAGGAACGCTGGGTGCTCTTTCCCTGGGCGGAAGGCGGGCCACGGCCCCGAGGCTCGCTCTCGCCCGCGGCGAGCGAGGCGCTCGGCGCTGAGCACGGCAGGGTCCAGGCCGTGCTCAGCGACCACCCGGAGAGTGCCGGTGCGAAGTTTCGGCAGCGCTGGGACAAGGCCGCTTCGCTACGCGACCTCGAATCGTTGATCACGCTAGCGAGGCGGAAGAGGGCGCCGGAGGCCACGCTCCGTACGATGGAGCGGCAACTGGCCATGCTTGAACAGGCGGAGGTGCTCCCGCCCGAGGCCTTCGTGACGCTCCCATGCCAGCTGCTTCATGGGGACTTTCACGACCAGCAGGTGCTCTTTGTCGATCAGCGGGTGAGCGCCGTCGTGGACTGGGAGATCTGGCATGTGGACTCGCGAGCATGGGAACTGGTCCGCTCGCTGGCATTTTCACAGCTCCTGGATTCGCCACTCCTGGAGGCGTACCTCGGTGGATATCGTCGACAGGTGCGCCTGGCGCGGGAGGAGGCGGACCTGGCATTGACGCTCTGGTTCCAGTCACGGCTTACGGGCCTCTGGCAGTGGTACGCGTATCTCGTCGAGGGGAACGAGCGCGTGCACGAGTTCTTCGCGGAGGCGGCCCGGCAGCTGGAACTGCAGGCGGATGAAGCGTGGATGCGCGATCTCCGCGAGCGCTTCCTGGCCGCCGCCTGCGCTTGACCGGTCGCCTCGTCTTACCGGTCGGACGGTGGGCTTTCGGGCGTGGTACCGTAGTGGGCACTGAATCTGTTCCCCTGCAGGAGGAGCGCATGACCGCTACGCAGAAGCCCGGCCCGAAGGAGATGCCGCTCGGCCTCTCGATCACCGCGATGGATCCGGGGTTCCGGGAGAATCCGCACGAGATGCTGGACAAGCTGCGGGAGGAGGGTGCGGTCCTGCTCGATTCGGTACTGGGGCGAGTGGTCCTGACGCGGGCGGCCGAAGTTGAGGCCGTGCTGCGTGACCGCGACCTGTGCGTTGACCCACGGAAGGCGCCGGAGGGTTCGTTCATGAAGCTGCTGGCGGCGCGACGCCAGGACCGGCGGGAGACCGAGCCGAGCATGCTCTTCCTGGACCCTCCGGACCACGACCGGCTGCGGGGGCTGGTGAACAAGGCGTTCACGCCGAAAGCCGTAGACCGGATGGAGCCGCGGGTGCGGGAGATCGCGAAGGAGCTGCTCGACGGGATCGAGTCGCGGGGCGGGGAGTTCGACGTCATTGCCGACTATTCGGCGCCGCTGCCGACGATCGTGATCGCGGAGATGCTGGGGGTGGACCCGGCGGACCAGGCGCAGTTCAAGATCTGGTCGGACATCCTGATCAACGGTCTGAACCCAATGCAGGGCGAGGAGTCACGGAAGGCGGGCGAGAAGGCCGGCGACGAGATGAACACCTACCTGAAGGCGGCGGTGGAGGAACGGCGGGCGAACCGGCGCGACGACCTGATCAGCGCGATGATCGACGCCGAAGAGAACGGCGACCAGCTGACGGACAAAGAGATCGTGACGATGGTCGGCCTGCTGCTGCTGGCGGGGAACCTGACGACGACGGACCTGATCGGCAACGGGATGCTGGCGCTGCTCCAGAACCCGGCGGAGGCGGACAAGGTTCGGGCGAACCCTGCGCTCATCGACAACGCGGTGGAGGAGATGCTGCGCTTCGACCCGCCGGTGACGCAATCGGGGCGGCTGACGCTGAAGGACATGGAAGTGGGCGGATGCCCGGTGATGGCGGGCCAATCGCTCTCCCCGCTGCTGCTGGCGGCGAACCACGACCCGGCGGCGAACGCGGACCCGCACCGCTTCGATGTGGAGCGGGAGAACATCCGCCACGTTTCGTTCGGGGGCGGCCGGCGGTACTGCCTGGGGGCACCGTTGGCCCGGCTTGAGGCGCGGATCGCGGTGATGGCGCTGCTGGAGCGCTTCCCCGGGCTCAAGCTGGCGACGGAGACGGTGGAGCACCGGACGGTGCC
>CAZQCR010000095.1:0-6943 GCA_964591745.1 uncultured Anaerolineaceae bacterium | reverse complement strand
TGGACGCAGAGGCGCAGAGAGAGCGGAGAAGGCTCGTCTTCAGAGATCCTCAGCTGTCTCTGCGTCTTGTTGCCCGTGACCGTTAGTCGCCCTGGGCGAACCAATCGAGGAGGATCTGGCGGGAGCGGGGCGAGTGGACTTCGAGGGCGAAGCCGAGGGTGTTCGTGAGGAAGGCCATACCGGGTGGCCCGCCGGGGGTGAGGCCGTGGACGGCCATGCCGACCGCTTCGAGGCGGCGGACCTCGGCCGGGACGTCATCGACGTAGTAGCCGGCGTGGTGGAGGCGCGGCGGGCCGCCACCGTGTTCGAAGAAGCTGCCAGCGGGGCCGCTGACGAGTTCGAAATAGGGTGGGCCTTCGCGAGAGTAGACGGCGGAGATGGGGGTGGTGACCTGGCCGGCGGCGGTATCGAGGACGATGTTGGCCTGGCGAATCGAAGTCCAGGTGAGGCCCAGGGCAGCGCCGAATTCGCCGGTCGCGCGGGCGACGTCATCGACGGCGAGGGCGAAGTGGAAGACGTGCCCGGTGGGGATTTGCCACGGGCCGAGGATGCCGCTGAGCGGGTTATCCATGGCGCACTCCTATTCGGTGAGGTGGGCGGCGTTGGGGTGTTCGCTGCCTGAGCAGCCGGCGGCGCAACAACGCCCCGGCTGGGAGGAGACGGCCTCGCCCGTGTCGAGGACACCGCGTTCGAGGAGTCGGCTGACCATCTCCTGCTTTTCGTAGACCGGGTAGTTACGCCAGATCTCGCGCTTCATGGCCTCGGGCGAGCCACCGCCGTGGAGGGAGATGACGGAGTACCAGGCCCCCTGGTGCGAAGCCGTCAGGTCTTCGATCAGGCGGGCGACTTCGACCCGTCGGGCGGCCGGGATGTCGTCGCGCCCGGCGAAGACGGAGGCGAGCGAGGCCTCGGTCGCCGGGTTGTGGTCCTCATCCGGGCCGGGGAGGGCGACGATGAGCCCGCCGGAGACTTCGTGGGCGAGGCGGTGCATATCGTAGATCTTCGTGGCGAGGAGAAGCTTGCCGATGTTGGCGAAGACGGGGTCGGGCATACAGACGGCGGCCTCGTCCGTGCGACCGTAGGTGGAGGCGGCGACACCGCAGGCGAAGAAGCCCTCGGTGGTGGTGATCAGCTCGACGAGGGAGTCGCGGATGTGGCTGTGGCGGTCCGGGTCGAGGCCGTTGGCCTCGGCCATGAGGGCGCTGGCGCCGATAAGAAGGTCGCCGAAGCCGGCGCGGGCGCCGATACAGGAGTGGCGGTGATGGGTGGCGTAGGAGGTGGTGAGGAGGCTCGCTTCTTCGACTTCGCCCGCCATGAAGACGCGATCCCAGGGAACGAAGACGTCATCGAAGATGACGACGCCGGTGGACTGGCCGTAGCGCCCGCTGAACTTCGCGGCGGCTTCGCCGGGGCGGCCCGCGGGGCGAGCGACGATGGTGACGCCGGGGGCATCGATGGGGATGGCGCAACAGACGGCGAAATCGGATTCGTCCGCGGTCATCGTGCGGCCGGGCATGACCATGAATTCGTGGACGTAGGGCGCGCCGGTGACGATCGCCTTGGTCCCGCGAATGACGATGCCGTCCGGGCGGCGTTCACTGATGTGGACGTAAGCGTCGGGGTTCGCCTGGGCGCCGGGGCGTTTGGAGCGGTCGCCTTTCGCATCGGTCATGGCGATGCCGAGGGTGAGGTCCTCGTCCTGGAGGCGGGCGAGGTACGCGAGGAAGCGCTGATGGTAGTCCGTGCCGTGGACGGCGTCGGCGCGGTGGGTGGCCTGGAAGATGCCGTTGGCCGCGTCGTGGGTGAGATAGCGCTGTGCACAGCCTGCTTCGCGGCAGACGAGACGGACCGCTTCGAGCTTTGTGAGGAGGTCTTCGGGCGTGCGGTCGATAGCGGTCATGCGATTGATGACGCGGCCAGCGGTGGTGACGGTCATGAGGTCACGGTACTCGTCGCGGTGGGCGAAATCGTAGGCGACGGCGGTGGCGTTGAGGCCGGGCGCGAGGAGGGGTTCATCGGCGACGGAGGGGACGAGCTGGCCGTTGAGGAAGACGCGGGGGTGGTAGCGGCGGAGGGAATCGCGGTAGCCCTCACCAGTTAGCAGCATGGCGCCCTCCGGGGCGTGGAAGCCCAGTGGCGACGCTACCGCTCCGGGGGGCGGGGATCAATGCGATGGATGGGCAACGGGGGCCGGCGGGTTCAACCACCAAGGCACGAAGGCCACGAAGGGCCGGTGCGAGTGAGGTACGAAGACACGCCGGGGAGGGTTCGGACAGCCCGCGCCCGCTGAGGGGCGCGGCTACCGGGGGATGATGTTTTCGGTTTGGAGTTTGGCGAGCCATTTGCGGAACATGTCTTCGGTATCCATGCAGGCGGAGAAGCCGGCCTGGCGGCCCTTGATGGTGCTGTTGAGGATGGGTGTGCCCGCACGGGGCGATGGCGTCATGAGCATGTCGGTGTAGACAAGGGAGTTGTGGCCGACGAAGTCGAGGAGATCGGCGGGTGCGCGGAGGCCGTACTTCGCGACGAGGTTGCGCCACTCGCCGGCGCGGTTGGGGAGATCGCGGGCGAAGGAGAAGGGATGGTGTTCGCCCGGGGCCATGCCGAGGGCCGCAGCGATGGCGGGCCAGACGCCCTCCCAGGTGAAGACATCGCCGTTGGTGAGGTTGAAGGTTTGTCCGCGCGCGGCGGGCGCGGTCGCAGCCCAGGCGATGGCCTCGGCGACAAGGTCGGCATCGACGGCTTCGCGGACGGCGCTATCGAGCGTGGCGCCGGGGACGTGGAGCGGTTCGCCGGCCTCCTTCAGGAGCGCGCCGTAGGCGGCGATCGGGAGGAGGGGATTCATGTTGGCGCCCCATGCTCCGCCGTAAATGACGGTGGGGCGGAAGACGGTGAGGCCCCAGGAGGCGGAACGCTGGCGTTCGAGGAGGTAATCCTCCTGGACGAAGTAGAAGTTGCGGTGCTCCTTGCGCGGCTCGCGTTCGCGCAGGGGGTTGTGCACACCGGTGTAGCCGATGGACGGGTGGTGGAGGCCGTAGGCCTTGGTTCCGTGGAGCAGGGAGACGTGTTCGAGTCCTTCGGCGGCTGCGGAGAGCGGCTCGAAGAGGTTGCGGAGCATGGCGGCGTTACGTTCGATGTTCTCTTCGTCGGTCCAGCCGGGGAAGAGGCCGGGGGTCTCCTGGAGTGCGGCGTAGACGAGGTGGGTGACGCCGCCCATGGCCGAGAAGGCCGCGCGGCAGGCCTCCGCGTCGAGCAGGTCCACCGCGAGCAACTCCGCGCCGGGCAGGTCAGCCGGGGTGCGGCGGGAGACGCCGGCGACGTCCCAGCCGGGAAGGGCGGCGAAGTGGCGGATGGCGGCGTGGCCGACGAGGCCGGAAGCGCCGGCGACGAGAACCTTCTTCATTGTGATGTCTCCGGACGGCAGCTACTGGAGGGGCGAGTAGGGGAGCGGATTCAGGTAGTAGGTCGACTCTCCCAGCGCGGCCTTGCGCAGCTCGTCGACGAGACCGGCGAGGGGGTCGCCCGGCTTGTAGGCGAGCGATGGCGGCCCGGGCATCACCCAAAGGTCGGTTAGTTCGCCGCGCTGGCCGATCGTCGTCTCGTAGGCGGCGACCAGGTTGAAGGCGCTGCCCTGGTCGGTGAGGTCGGCAAGCTCCTGGAGGACCGCGTAGAACTTCGGCTGAGCGCCGAGCCGCATCTGCACCACCGCCTGCATGTACTGGCGCGGCACAGCCGGCCGCTCAGCCAGCGCGTTCTCCAGCCGTTGCTCGGTGGCGTACGGCACGGCCGCGGCCAGCTTGGCGGACTCCTGCAGCTCGAACTGCCCGGCCATCTTGCCAACACCGGCGAGGAAGGACGCGTCGGCGCGGAGAGAGGCGCCGGCCCGTTCGTAGGCGGCGGCGTTCTCGAAGCGGGACAGCAGGACATCCTGGCCCATCGGCCCGCCAGTGCGTTTAAACGCACCGACGACGTCGTAGCCGTTGCGTTTCAGCGCCGGGATGACGAATTCGCCGTACCAGGCGACGTAGGCGTCGAAAGCGGTATTGGTGAGCGGCGTCACGGTGTGGACAGCTTCGACGAAGATCGTCACGGGTCTCCTCCAGATGAGCCCGAAGTGCGGGCGGGACGGATTGTAGCGCGCGGGAATGGTTCACGGGAGGTGAACGTTTGTCCGTTGATCGCGGGAAAGGGGTGACGAACACGCCCGGGCGTTCTAGAGTGCGCACGCGGGCCGCGAGGGCGGCCCATCTGCTACGAACAGGACGGTACGTATGACGACAGCAGCGCCATCCATGACCTGGGTGGAAGAATCGGCGATGGTTTGCGGAGGCACGGTGCGGTATCGCAAGGGTGGCAGTGGTCCGGCCCTTCTCGTGCTCCCGCGAGACAACGGCCACCCGCCGCGAACGGAGTGCCTCGACGCGCTCGCGGCTTCGAACACGGTCTACTACCCGCTGTACCCGGGCTTCCACGGTGGCGGCCCCGTGGAGGATTGGGAGTGGGTGGCGAACGTGCGCGATCTGGCGGTCATACAGGCGGCCTTGGCGCGCGCGATCGGGATCTGCCCGGTCCGCGTGCTCGGCCTCGGTTTCGGCGGCTACGTAGCGGCGGAAATGGCGACGATGGCGGGGGGCGACATCTCTGCCCTCATCCTTGTCAGTCCGATGGGCATCCGGGTCGAGGGCGAGTTCATCCACGACCAGTTCATCAGCAGCACGGAGGCCTACGCCCGCCAGATGTTCGGCGAGGAGAGCGCGTTCGATGCGCTGTACTCGGCCGAGCCCGGGTTCGAACAGCTCGAAGGCTGGGAGACAGACCGGGAGATGGTCTCACGCATCGCCTGGAAGCCGTACATGCATAACCGCAGCCTGCCACGGCTGCTGGCCGGCGTGAGCTGCCCGGCCCTGGTGCTGCAGGGCGACGCCGACACGGTTGTGCCTCCCGCGGCAGCGAAGGCGTACTCCACTGCGTTGCCGAATGCGCGTCTCGAAGTGCTGCCGGGCTGCGGGCACGCCATCGAGCTCGAACACCCGGCGGCGGTCGCGGCCGCCACCTCGTCCTTCCTCAAAACAATTCGCTGAGACAGGTCACAAGGAGTTTTCGCCATGCACGTCATGTATTTCACCGAGCAGCCGTATTCGGCGTGGAACCCGGAGAGCGCCGCCCTCGACGAGATCGAGATCGGCGGCGGTAAGAAGCAGCGGGTCACCGCGCTCCTCCACTCGAACCGCTTCTTCGACGCGGTGGAGGGCAGCCGCCTCTATAACGAGCGGATCGACGAGTGGATGCTGGCCGAGGAGGTCGGCTTCGACAGCATCATGCTGAACGAGCACCATACGGCGCCGTTCTGCATGTCGCCGCGGGTGAACCTGTTCGCGGCGATCCTGGCGCGGATCACGAAGCGGGTGAAGATCGTCCTGCTCGGGAACCCGCTGCCGATCTGGGACAACCCGGTCCACCTCGCGGAAGAGCTCGCGATCATCGATATGATCTCGGGCGGGCGGCTGGTGCCCGGGTTCGTGCGTGGCGGCGGCGTGGAGAACATCCAGGCAAACGCGAACCCGGTCTTCAACCGGGAGCGGTTCGAAGAGGCGCACGACCTGGTGATCAAGGCGTGGACGCAGCCAGGCCCGTTCCGCTGGGAGGGGAAGCACTACGAGTACCGCGTCGTGAATCCCTGGGCGACGCCATTGCAGAAGCCGCACCCGAGGATCTGGGTCCCCGGCGTGGCGAGCAAGGAGACGGTGGTCTGGGCGGCGGAACACCGCTACCCGTACATCGGCCTGAACACGAACTTCGACGTGAGCCAGAAGATCAAGGACCTCTACATCGAGAGCGCGCGAGGCGTGGGCTACGAGCCGGGTCCGGAGAACTTCGGGCAGCTGTTGCAGTGCCACGTTGCCGATACGGAGGAGAAGGCGGAGCGGAACGCGCGCGAGTTCATGTGGATGCGGGGCGAGTTCACGGGGCTGGCCCACCCGGTCTGGGGTTCGCCCAGCGGTTACGGTTCGCGTTCGAACCGGAAGTCGCTGATCGAGATCGCGGCGGGGCGGCGGCCGATGGTGATGCCGCCGCCGATCAGCCAGCGGAAGCTCGAACACACATTCGTCTGGGGGACGCCAGACCAGGTGATCACGCAGCTGAAGACGGTGCTGGAGAACAATCGCGTCGGCATCCTGGCGCTCTGGGGGAACGACGGGAAGATCGACCACGCGGATTCGAAGCGCTGCATCGAGCTTTTGGGCAAGGAAGTGGTGCCGGCGATCCGGGACTACGCGAACGAACTCGGCCTGAAGGATCCGTTCGAGCTGGACACGCCGGTAAGCCTGGAGCAGACGCCGCAGGCGGAGCTGACGAGGGCGTAGGGCGGCGTTCCGGCACATGTATACTCTGGACATTGACGAGTTCGAAATCCGGCAGAACGGCGTCACGTATCGGTTTGAAAAGACCGATGAAGGCTACTTTGCGGAAGTACCGGCGCTGGCCGGGTGCCTCAGCGAGGGCGCCACGCTGGACGAAGCATTCGCGAACATCCGGGAAGCGTTGGTTCTGTACGTGGAGGGCTCGCTGGCGGAAGGGCTAGCGGTGCCAGGTCGGTTCAGGCGGATGTTCGCCCAGGCCGGTTGATGGGCGAGCTGCCGGAAGTCCGGCCGAACGAGGTTGTGCGGGCGCTGGAGCGCGCCGGAGTTCGTTGTCACCAGGCGGTCGGGCAGCCATCGATTTCTCGTCAACCGGGATTCGGAAGGCGCACCACCGTCGCCATCCACTCGCGGGACATGTCAGCTCCGATGCTAAGAGCGGTCCTTAAGCAAGCTGGCCTGTCGGTGGAGGAATTTCGCCGCCTCCTTTAGTCAAAGTGCAGCGCAATCAAAGTGCAGCGCCTTCTCACTGAAGAAGTTCGAACAGGTGTCGATCACTCTCTGTCATGGAGAAGGGGGTGGCA
>CAZQCR010000094.1:0-11011 GCA_964591745.1 uncultured Anaerolineaceae bacterium | reverse complement strand
TGTCAGTACCGCGCGCGACAGCAAGCGGCGGCCGCGACCCGCACGCCGCCAGACGTGGAGTGCAAGGCTCCTCACCCGGCGCGTGTCCCGGAGCTGGCATCGCATCCTCACGGTGGCGCGCCACCCTCAACGGATCGCACCCCGTTGCCGATACCTGAGACGGAAGGTTCTCGCCGTGACCGAACCGGATCGCGCTTCACTCTCGTATCGGCCGGCCCTCGTGCTTGGGGGTGGCGGAGCGCTGGGCGTCATCCAGGCCGCCTACATCCAGGCCGCTCACGAGTTGGGGTTCCGGCCAGCCGTTGTCGTGGGCACCAGCGTCGGCGCGCTGAACGGCGCCTGGGTCGCCCTCCACCCGGACCGCCCGGAGGAGCTGCTGCGGATCTGGCTGGGGATGGACCAGCTCTCCCTCGTTCACTTGAGCGCCGGTTCGCTGGCTTCGCGGCTGTTCCACCCCGTGAGCCTCGGCAAGAACGCCGTCGTGCCCAACCTGATGCGCCGGCATATGCCCGGCATGCGCTTTGAAGACACGGCGCTCGAACTGGCGGTGGTGGCCACCAATCTTACGCTGGGCGTGAAGCACTCCTTCCGCAGCGGCCCGCTGGGGCGGGCGATCATGGCGTCGACGGCCATCCCCGGCGTCTTCGAACCCGTTGAGATCGATGGCGACTTCTACGTCGATGGCTGCGTCTCCGCCTCGGTCGATATGACCACAGCGATGGAGATGGGGGCGACCGAGATCTTCGCGATCGACCTCACGCCGCCGGCGCCGCTGGCCCGGCCAAAGACAGCCCTCGGCGTCCTCAAGCAGTCGTTCGCGATCCTTTCGACAGCGACGACGCGGGCGGTCGAGGCTTGCCTTTCCCAGCAGCTGCCCGTTTACGTCGCGCGGCCGGACCTGAGCCGGACGTCTCCGTGGCGCCTGGACGACAGCGCCGGCGCGATTGCCCACAATCTCTTGTTGGCGCGCAAGGCGCTCCACGGCGTGTTCGATGACGAAGGCCGCGTCGCGCCCACGGGCACCTGTTGGATGCCCGGCCAGGAGGACGCGCCGGCCCCACCCGTACGCCCGGCCCGCTTCTTTGGGCGGATGAGTGAGCGGCGGGCGGGGTAGCGGAGCGGAGGTACAGCGGCGCGTCTTTCGGCCGCCAGGCGGAGAGTTCTTGCGGCCCGTCCTATAAACGCGCGCAATCGTTGGCATAGCCAGCTTTGGGCGTTCGAACGCTCGACGGTCTACTTGACGGCGCTGTTATACTGACCCTTCACCAGCCCGCGCCCCAGCATTTGGGATTGATTTCACAAACACGGCGCCGGAGGGCACTCCGGCACGCAGTGGAGTTCCATTTATCCCGCGAGGGGCCGGTGTAGACAAACTTTCCAGAGGGAACCGGACCATGCGCGCTCCCGGACTGCCGCCAAAGCAAGGTCTGTACGACCCCGAGAACGAGCACGAGAGCTGCGGCGTCGGCTTCATCGTCAACATCAAAGGTCATCGTTCGCACCAGATCGTCTCCGATGGCCTCACGGCCCTGGAGAACCTGAACCATCGTGGGGCGAGCGGCTCCGAGCCGAATACTGGCGATGGCGCCGGGATCCTTGTCCAGCTGCCACACGAATTCTATCGCCGCGAGTGCGCGGGCCTCGGCATCCGCCTCCCGGAAGCTGGCCACTACGGCAGCGGCTTGCTCTTCACGCCGAAGGATTCGCGGGCGCGGACACAGGGTATGGCGGTGCTCGCCGCGCTCGTGGAAGAGGAAGGGCAGCATCTCCTTGGTTGGCGCACGGTGCCCACCAATAACGCCACCGTCGGCGCGAGCGCCCTCGCCGTCGAGCCCGAAGTCCACCAGGTCTTTATCGGCCGCGGCGCCGATTGCGATGGCGATGACGCCTTCGAGCGGAAGCTCTACGTCATCCGCAAGCGCTTCGAGAAGGCCATCAGCCGCTGGGGCATCGACGAGCACGAGTTCTTCTACTTCTCCAGCCTCTCCTGCCGGACCATCGTCTACAAAGGAATGCTCACCGCCCTCCAGGTTCGCGAATACTTCCCGGATCTGAGCGACCCGCGGTTCATCAGCGCCCTCGCCATGTTCCATAGCCGCTTCAGCACCAACACCTTCCCCAGCTGGCGGCTCGCCCACCCCTACCGCATGATCTCCCACAACGGCGAGATCAACACCAAGCGCGGCAACCAGAACTGGATGGCCGCGCGCGAGGCACTCTTCCAGTCCCCCCACTTCGAACACATCAGCAAGATCCTCCCCGTTATCGATGAGACGGGCAGCGACACCGCCTGCCTCGACAACGCCCTCGAACTCCTCGTGCTCGCCGGCCGCTCCCTCCCCCACGCGATGATGATGCTCATCCCCGAGGCCTGGCAGGGCCACGAATCCATGAGCGCCGAGCGCAAGGCGTTCTACGAATACCACAGCTGCCTGATGGAGCCATGGGATGGCCCCGCCTCTGTCGCCTTCACCGACGGCAAGAACATCGGCGCCGTGCTCGATCGCAACGGCCTTCGCCCATCCCGCTACGTCGTCACCAAGGACGACCTGGTGATCATGGCCTCGGAAGTTGGCGTGCTCGATATCGCACCGGAGCGAATCCTCAAGAAGGGCCGCCTGCAGCCCGGCAAGATGTTCCTCGTCAGCCTCGAAGAGGGACGAATCATCGACGACGCCGAGCTGAAGACGAAGCTCGCTTCCGAACGCCCCTACGCAGAATGGTTGACGAAGAACATGCTCCCCCTCGAGGACGCCCCCGAGGGCGAGGTCGCTGCGCCGCTCTCGGGCGACGATCTCCTGACGCAGCAGATCGCCTTCGGCTACACCCTCGAAGACCAGAAGTACATCATCGCCCCGATGGCGAAGAACGGCGAAGAAGCGCTCGGCTCGATGGGCACGGATACCCCGCTCGCCGTCCTTTCGAACCGTCCGCAGCCGCTCTACAACTACTTCCAGCAACTCTTCGCCCAGGTCACCAACCCGCCCCTCGACGCTATTCGCGAAGAGATCGTGACCTCGGTCAAGACCGTCATCGGGCCCGAAGGGAACCTCCTGGACCCCGAGCCGGAGAGCTGCCACCTCGTCAGCCTCGATTCGCCCTTCATCGATAACGAGCAGCTGGCGAAGTTTAAGGCGCTCAAAGACTCTGCCCTGCGGGCAACCGTCATCCCAACGCTCTTCCCGGCCAACGCCGGGCCATCGGGCCTTGAAGCGGCCATGACCGGGCTCTTCGAGGCCGCGGACCGGGCGATTGCAATCGGTGCGAAGGTCCTCATTCTTTCGGACCGCGGCGTGGACGCAGCGAACGCACCGATCCCGATGCTCCTGGCCGTCGCGGGCGTGCACAACCACCTCGTGCGGGAGAAGCTGCGCACCCAGGTCGGCCTGATCGTCGAGACAGCCGACACGCGCGAAGTGCACCATTACGCGCTGCTCATCGGTTACGGCGCCGGCGCCATCAACCCCTACCTCGCCCTCGATACGCTGGAGCAGCTCCGCCAGGAAGGCTACATCGAAGGCAACCTCGACCATCACACCGCCCAGAAGCATTACCTCAAGGCGATCAAGAAGGGCGTCGTCAAGGTCATGTCCAAGATGGGCATCTCCACCGTCCAGAGCTACCGGGGCGCCCAGATCTTCGAAGCTATCGGCCTCGCCGAAGACTTCATCGACCACTACTTCACGAAGACCGCCTCGCGAATCGGCGGAGTCGGCATCCTCGAGGTAGGCGTTGAGACGCTGGCGAACCATGAACGCGCCTTCCCCGGGCGAGATGGCGGCCTCCACGAGCTGAACTGGGGTGGACAATACCAGTGGCGCCGCGATGGCGAGTACCACCTCTTCAACCCGGACACCGTCTTCAAACTGCAGCACGCCACCCGTTCGGGTCAGCAGAAGGTCTTCCGCGAGTACACGAGCCTCGTCGACGACCAGTCCGAACACATGGCGACGCTCCGTGGCCTCTTCGAGTTCAAGCCCGACCGGCAGCCTGTCCCGATCGAAGAGGTCGAGCCCGTCGAAACGCTCTTCAAGCGCTTCAAGACCGGGGCGATGTCCTACGGCTCCATCTCGGCCGAAGCGCACGAGACGCTCGCCATCGCCATGAACCGCATCGGCGGCAAGAGCAACACCGGCGAAGGTGGCGAGGACCGCCGCCGCTACACGCCCGACGGGAACGGCGATTCGCGCCGCAGCGCGATCAAGCAGGTCGCCTCCGGGCGCTTCGGCGTCACCAGCGAGTACCTGGTGAACGCCGACGAACTCCAGATCAAGATGGCCCAGGGCGCCAAGCCGGGCGAGGGCGGCCAGCTCCCCGGCCACAAGGTCTACCCCTGGATCGCCGAGGTACGCCACGCCACGCCCGGCGTCGGCCTCATCAGCCCGCCGCCCCACCACGATATCTACTCCATCGAGGACCTCGCGCAGCTCATCCACGACCTGAAGAACGCCAACCCGCGCGCCCGGATCAGCGTGAAGCTCGTCGCCGAAGTCGGCGTCGGAACGGTAGCCGCGGGCGTTGCAAAGGCGAAGTCGGACGTCGTCCTGATCAGCGGCCACGATGGCGGCACTGGCGCAAGCCCACTCACCTCGCTCAAGCACGCCGGCATCCCCTGGGAGCTGGGCCTCGCCGAGACCCAGCAGACGCTCGTCCTGAACAGGCTCCGCGACCGGATCGTCGTCGAAGTCGATGGCCAGCTGAAGACGGGCCGCGACGTCGTCATCGCCGCCCTGCTCGGCGGCGAAGAGTTCGGATTCGCCACCGCGCCGCTCGTCGTCATGGGTTGCATCATGATGCGCGTCTGCCATCTCGATACCTGTCCCGTCGGCATCGCCACCCAGAACCCGCGTCTGCGCGAAAAGTTCGAGGGCCGCGCCGAACACGTCGTCAACTTCTTCCGCTTCATCGCCGAAGAGGTCCGCGGGTACATGGCCCAGCTCGGTTTCCGGACCATCGACGAGATGGTTGGCCGCAGCGACCTGCTCGATATGCACCGTGCCATCGACCACTGGAAGGCCCAGGGGCTCGACTATTCGGCGATCTTCTACCGCCCGGAGATGGCGGATGACGTGCCGACGCATAACGTGACAACGCAGGACCACGGCCTCGACAGGGCGCTCGACAACCAGCTCATCAAGCTGGCGGCAGGGGCTATCGAGCGAGGCGAGCCGGTGAAGATCGAGCTGCCTATCCGCAACGTGAACCGTACCGTCGGCACCATGCTGGGCAGCGAAATCTCTCGCCGCTACGGCAACACCGGCCTCCCGGACAACACCATCGACATCTCCTTCCGGGGGTCCGCTGGTCAGAGCTTCGGCGCCTTCATCCCCTCCGGCGTCACTCTCCGACTCGAAGGCGACGCCAACGACTACATCGGCAAGGGCCTCAGCGGTGGCCAGATCGCCGTCTACCCGGACCGCGAAGCCACCTTCGTTCCGGAAGAGAACATCGTCATCGGAAACGTCGCCCTCTACGGCGCGACGAGCGGCCACGCTTTCTTCCGCGGCGTCGCCGGCGAACGGTTCGCGGTTCGCAACAGCGGCGCGCTGACGGTTGTCGAGGGCACGGGAGACCACGCCTGCGAGTACATGACCGGCGGCCGCGTCGTCGTCATCGGCCCGACCGGCCGGAACTTCGGCGCCGGCATGAGCGGCGGTATGTCCTTTGTCTACGACCCGGATGGCGACTTCCACGTTCGCTGCAACCGCGAGATGGTCGGCCTTGAGCCGCTCGAAGAGCCCGAGGATATGACCACCGTCCTGAACCTCCTCCGCCACCACCTGGAGTACACCGGGAGCACCGTTGCCAAACGGCTCCTCGCGGACTGGCCGGCCGTTGCCGGCAAGTTCGTCAAGGTGATGCCGATCGACTTCAAGCGCGTCCTCCGTGAACAGCGCGAGGCCGCTGACGCGGGCAATCGTGAGGTCCTTGCGGTGGGGGCTGCACGTGGCTAAGCCCACCGGATTCATGGAGTTCGGGCGCGAAGGCCCTACCCGGCGGCCTGTCCCGGAACGGCTGCACGACTGGCTCGAGGTTTACGAAGAGTTCCCGCCCCAGAAGCTGAAGGACCAGGCGGCCCGCTGCATGGATTGCGGCATCCCCTTCTGTCACTCCGGCTGCCCCCTGGGAAACGTGATCCCGGATTGGAACGACCTCGTCTATCGCGGCCACTGGCGCGAAGCGATCGATCGGCTCCACGCCACCAACAACTTCCCGGAGTTCACCGGACGCCTTTGCCCGGCGCCCTGCGAGGCCGCCTGCGTCCTCGGGATCAACGATGACCCGGTCACCATCAAGCAGGTCGAACTCACCATCATCGACCGCGCCTGGGACGAAGGCTGGGTCACCCCGGAACTGGCAGAACGCCGCAGCGGCAAGCGCGTCGCCGTCATCGGCTCCGGGCCCGCCGGCCTCGCCTGCGCCCAGCAGCTCGCCCGCGCCGGCCACGATGTCGACGTCTACGAGCGCGCCGATCGCATCGGCGGCCTCCTCCGTTACGGCATCCCAGACTTCAAGATGGAAAAGCGCTTCCTCGATCGCCGCCTCGTACAGATGGAGGCCGAGGGCGTGACCTTCAAGCCCGGTGTCAATGTCGGTGACGATATCAGTGCCCGCGCGCTTCTCGATGACTACGACGCTGTCTGCCTGGCGGGTGGAGCCACGGCCGCTCGCGACCTGCAGGTGCCGGGCCGCGAACTGAAGGGCGTCTACCCGGCGATGGAGTACCTCCCCCTCCAGAACCAGCGCAACGCCGGCGACGAAATCCCCGACTCCGCCTTCATCAGCGCCGCCGGCAAGCACGTCATCATCCTCGGCGGTGGCGATACCGGCGCGGACTGCCTGGGCACCGCCCATCGCCAGGGCTGCGCTTCGATCAAGCAGTACGAACTGCTGCCGAAGCCGCCTCCTGACCGCGATTCCAACGCCAACCCCTGGCCCACCTGGCCGGTCATCTATCGCACGTCATCGGCCCATGAAGAGGGCGGTGACCGCGACTACAGCATCCTCACGAAGTCGCTTTCCGGAGAAAACGGTGTCCTCAAGAAGCTCCACGGCGTGCGCGTCGAGTTCATGAACGAGGACGGCCGCCAGGTGATGAAAGAGGTCCCGGGCACGGAGTTCGAAGAGGACTGCGACCTCCTCCTCCTCGCGATGGGTTTCCTCGGCCCGGAAAAGCCCGGGATGATCGAACAGCTCGGTGTCGAACTGGACGCCCGCGGCAACGTCAAGGCCGACGAGAGCAAGATGACCTCCATCCCCGGCGTCTTCACCGCCGGCGATATGACCCGCGGCCAGTCCCTCATCGTCTGGGCCATCGCCGAAGGCCGCGACGCCGCCCGCGGCATCGACGTCTACCTCATGGGTGAAACATCCCTCCCCGATACCACCCACCGCAACACCTGACCCGCACTCCCCAGGGTAGGCGCGCCCCTCAGCGGGCGCGGACTGTTCGAGCCAGGCCCGGCCGCCGGCGCACCTCAGGCCGTCTGCGCCGCCGTCTTCGCGCTCGCGCTGCGAGTCGGCGCTTCGGGCGCCGTGGAAGCCTTCAGGCTGATCCGGAACGCCGTCCCAGCGTTCTCCTTCGATTCGACCACCACCGTTCCGCCCATCCCCGTGACCAGCTCCTTCACGATTGCCAGGCCCAGCCCCGTGCCCCCTTCCCGCCGGCTCCGGCCCTTGTCCACACGGAAGAAGCGGTCGAACACGTGCGGCAGGACGTCGGCGGGGATGCCCGCACCGTTGTCGCTCACCGTTAGCTCCGCGCGGTCACCCTGGCGCGAAGCGCTGAGCCTGACGGTCGACCCGGGGCCCGAGTACTTGATCGCATTCTCCACAAGGTTGAAGACGCAGCGGTAGATCTGGTCGGGGTCCGCCTCGGCTTCCACCTCGGCCGAGCCTTCGATCTTGAGTGTGACTTCTCGCGTGCCCGCAACGGGAGAGAGCTGACTGACGACTTCCCGCGCGAGGTCGTGAAGCGAGACCGGCTCCAGCTCCAACTGCCCCCGGTCGTTCGAGATGGTCAGGAGAAGGAGGTCGTCGGTCAGTCGCGTCAGCCGCTCGGTCTGCGTCTTCACCGTCGCGAAGAGCGAGAGGTACTCATCCGGGCTCACTTCGCCGTCCATCTCCGCCACTTCGATGTTCGCACGAATGGCCGCCAGCGGCGTCCGAAGTTCGTGCGAGGCGTCCTGGACGAACTGGCGCTGCTGTTCGAAGGAGTGCTCGATCCGGTCGATCATGCCGTCGAAGGTATCGGCCAGGGCCTTCAGTTCGTCGTCCGGCCCCTGGTGGTTGATCCGTTGCCCGAGGTTGCCGGCGCCGATCTCCGATGCGACCCTGGTCATATCCCGGACGGGGCGAAGCATCATCCCCGAGAGGACATAGCCACCGACGCCTGAGGCGACAGCCAGCCCGATCACCGCGATGATCGACCAGTTGCGGAGGTTGTCCAGGTTCTGGTCGTAAACCGACTCTTCGGCGCTCGCAAGTTCGACGAGCGCGAAGCGGTCAACGTCGATGGCGCCACCCGCCACTTCCCGTACCGGGATGTAACGCAAGTCCTTGACGGCGACGTAATCCGGCTGGTCAAGCCGCACGGCGATATTCAACGAGACGACGAAGGCGATCCCGAAGACAAGCAGAAGGCTCGAATACCACACCGTGAGCCGGAAGCGGACGGTCCGCGTGAATGGCGGCATATGCACCCTAAAGGACGTAACCCTTCCCCCGGATCGTCTCGATGAGCTGATCCGCGAAGCCTTCGTTCAGTTTGCGCCGGAGGTTGTTCATATGCACCTTCACGGTCTGCGTGAACGGGTTCGCGTGCTCGTCCCAGATGTGTTCCAGGAGCTCTTCCTGGGGCACCGCCCGGCCTTCGTTCCGTGCCAGGTAATACACCAGCGAGAACTCCTTCGGCGTCAGGTGGACCTCCTGGCCGTCGCGCTTCGCCCGGTTCGTGTTCGGGTCCAGTTCGAGGCCACGCGTCGAGATCACAGGCTCGCGCAGGCTGCCCTCGCGCCGCGTGACCGCGCGAATCCGCGCCGCCAGCTCGCTGAAGGCGAACGGCTTCACCAGGTAGTCGTCCGCGCCGTGGTCCAGCCCCTCCACCCGTTCCCGGATCGAGCTGCGCGCGGTCAACATAATGATGCCCCCCGCGTACCGCTCCTCGCGCAGCCGGCGGCAGACCTCCGCCCCATCCAGCCGCGGCAGGTTGAGGTCGAGGCAGACCACGTCATAGAGGTTGATGGCCGCCTTTTCCAGCGCCTCGATGCCATCGCCCGCCACATCCACGGCGTAGCCCAGCTTCGTCAGCCCGCGCTCAATGGCGCTGGCAATCGGTTCTTCGTCTTCGACAACCAGGACTCTCATGGCATCCTCCCGGGTGCGATATCTCTGCGATCAACCGTAGATCGTCGGACCTGAACCCATGGTAAAGATCGCCGACAACGAAAGGGAAGGATGCACCGGCAGGTGCGGCCGGCCCGCTTCTCCTGGCGGGAACTTTCGCACCCCGCGCGTCGTTGAAGTCTTCAAGCGAAGGGCATGCGCCGCGCCATGGTTTGCCGGGCGCCTCGCGCGGCGATCGTCCGAAAGTGCCCATCTGGTCGGATAGGAGTTTACAATTCGAGGTATTGAAAAGAGCAAGGGGGGGAGGCGCTACCTTGGTGGCAAGAAGCAAAGCGGGAGGTGAGCAATGGACATCAGGCGATGGTCCAGGATTCTCGGCGCTGCGGCTGCGGCGTGACTACTCGCTGCCGCGATCGGCGCTGACGTCGCAACGGCCGGCCACAGCCTTCCATTCAACTGGCAAAGCTGTGCTTTCAACGGGTACACGACTGGCGGCCCGTACACAACATGGTGGCATCGCTATGGCGGTGGAACGGCAGCTCGTACGTTTTCGTTGGCAGCCTCCAATGCTCAGGCGCCAGCGGCGCCTGTCCGGTGAGCTACGCCGGTACGTCCACATACGTGTACGGATACCATCAGATTCTGCGCGTCACCTGGAGCCCTTCAATCCAACTTTCTGGCCGCACTAGTACTAACTCGCGAAAGTCCACGGTAAGTGAGCACGCCCGCCGGCCTGGATGGCTCCCCTCGCCCAGCGCACTGGGAGAGGGTTGGGGGTGAGGGCAGATGCCCGGCAACGAACGCCAACTTACTCAAGTAAGTACTAGAAGCCATGAAGTACCCGCCGCTTAATCAGCGGAAAGGAGCACCACGAACCATGCTTAAGATCCCAGGAAATCGTGCCCTCTTCGGCCTTGGGCTCGCCGCTCTCTTGCTCTCCGGAGGCTTCGCGGGCTACGTCCTGACGCGTGACATGGCGGCCTCAGCAAACGGGTCCGTCGCCCGCGACCTCACCGTGCCGCCCGCGGTCCCCGAAGTTGTGAGCCCTGGCCTAAAGGGCGCTCTGGCCGATGGGCGCCTTACCGTGGGCGAGTTCAACGCCGGCGTTCGGCTCACGGCCGACTGCCTTCGGGCTGAAGGGTTTCAGCCGGAGATCATTGCCGGGAAGGGCCAGCGCCCGGATGACGTTACCTTCACCGTCCCGGACGCTGATGGCGTGCCGGATCGCGAGACCGTGAACACCGCCCAGGGCCAGGCAGATCATTGTTTCAGGGAGCACCTGTGTCAGTACCAGGTCGCCTGGATGGAGCAGGGCGTTGCGGACCCCGTTGCCCTGCGACGCGCTCTCGCGACCCTCTCGGCCTGTATGCGCGACGCGGGAGCGCCTCTCGTGGCGTCCGACATGTCGTTCGAGCAGCTGAACGAGAACATCATCGTACGTGGGGACGGAAGAAGCCCCGCGAACGAGCAGTGGTACCGTCACTACGTCCCTTGCCGCATCGCCCTCGAAGAGGAGCAGGGCTTCCGCTTCCCGTAGCGGCGCTCAGATGTACCGCTCCACCAGCCCCTTCGTCCCGTCCGCCTTCAACTGCCGCATCAGGAACGCGAACTTCGCCTGCAACGCCGCCCCCATCTCCGCTCGCGCCTCCTCCGGGATGTCCCAGAC
>CAZQCR010000093.1:0-11110 GCA_964591745.1 uncultured Anaerolineaceae bacterium | reverse complement strand
CGGCGGATCGTCGTGCTCGTTGGCCCGGGCAACAACGGTGGCGATGGCATCGTCGCGGCCAGGCACCTTTCCGACTGGGGCGCGGAGCTGATCCTCTACATTCCGCGCAAGCGGCGCGATACGTCGCTCCTTGCCGACCTTGCCCCGCGCGAAATCGGGATCTACGCGGGCGAAGAGGACCCGGGCTTCGAGACGCTGGCGGCGGCTATGAACGGCGCCGACCTGGTGATCGACGCGCTCCTGGGCATCGGCCAGAAGCGGCCGTTGGACCCGGAGGAGCCGATCGCCCTGGCCCTGGTGAAGCTACGCGAGGCGCGCGCGAGCTACGCCCCGCCGAAGCTGGTCGCGGTCGACCTGCCGACGGGCGTGGATGCGGATAGCGGCGCCGTCGACCCGCTCAGCGTCGCGCCGGACATGACCGTGACGTTCGGTTTCCCCAAGGTGGGGATGTACCAGGCGCCCGCCAGCGCGCACATCGGGCGCGTGCAGGTGATCGATATCGGCATCCCGAAGGCGGCCCAGGAAGCGGTCAAGCTCGAACTGCTGACCTCGCGCTGGACGAAGACGGCGCTCCCGGAACGCCCGGAGGACGGGAACAAGGGGACGTTCGGCCGCCTGCTCGTGGTCGGCGGATCACGGCGCTACGTCAGCGCGCCCCGGCTCGTGGCCGAGGCGGCCTACCGGGCGGGCGGCGGTCTGGTGACGATCGTCTGTCCGGAGTACCTCGTGCCGTCGCTGGCGGCGGGGATCCCGGAGGCGACCTGGCTGCCCCAGCCGGCGAGCGAAGCGGGCGGCCTGCGCGGCGATGCCGCGCTGGCCCTGCGCAACGAGTGGAGCGCCTATGACGCCGCCGTCATTGGCCCGGGGATGGGGAACGACGAAGAGACGCGCGCTTTCACCTGGGCGATCCTCGCGGACCTGGCCGCGGACCTGCCGAACGGCGTTGTCCTCGATGCGGATGCGCTGAATGCGCTGGCGGCGATGGACGACGCGGCGGCGCGGATGCCGGCCAAGGCGGTGCTGACGCCCCACCCCGGAGAGATGGCACGGCTGTTGAAGACGACGGTCGCGGATATCCAATCCCGCCGCCTCCACGCCTGCCGGGAGGCGGCTGAGCGCTTCGGCTGCGTCGTCGTCCTGAAGGGCGCGCACAGCGTGGTGTGTTCGCCGGATGGCCGTACGAACCTGAGCCCGTTCGCCAACCCGCTGCTGGCGACAGCCGGGAGCGGCGACATCCTGGCCGGGATGATCGGCGGCTACCTCGCCCAGGGGAAGGCGCCGTTCGAGGCGGCCTCCCTCGGCGTCTACCTCCACGCCGCCGTTGGGGAAGCGATCCGCATCGAATACGGCGAGTCGGGGCTCCTGGCCAGCGAACTTGCGACCCGCCTGCCGAAGGTGGTGAAGGAGCTCCGAGCGCCATAGCCGCGCTCGCCTCGAGTAAACGGCGTGAGCTTCATGGGTGAGCCCTCACCCATTGCGGCGGGCGAGGGGTTCCTTCAAGGCCCGGCTGATCGCCGCAACACGGCCTGGTGCCGCGGGTGGGCGATGGCGATCAATCGCTCCGTTCGTTGTCGCAGCGTGGCTCCCCGGAGGTCGGCGATGCCGTGCTCCGTGACGACGAGGTCGGCGTCGGCCCGGGGGGTCGAGGTGATGCCGCCCGTGAGCTGGTGGACGATGCGGGAGACCTCGCCGCCGCGCGCAGTCGAGGGAAGGGCAACGATCGACCGTCCGGTTGGCGAGAAGATGGCGGCCCGTGCGAAGGCGCCCTGCCCGCCGACGGTGCCGACGTACTGTCCGGCGGCAAGCTCGCCGTTGATCTGGCCGGTGAGGTCCACTTCGACCGCCGAGTTGATGGCGTAGAGCGCCCCGAGCGCGGAGAGCACGCGTGAACTGTGGGTGTAGCCCAGGCTGCGCAGCTCAAGCGCCGGGTTCTGGTCGGCCCAGCGATAGAGCCGTTCGGTCCCGAAGAGCGCGCCCGTGACGCTGATGCCGCGGTCGATCTCCTTGCGGGCGTTGGTGAGAACCCCGGCTTCGATCAGGTCGAGGATGGCATCGCTGATCAGTCCCGAATGGACGCCCAGATCCCGCCGGGCCCCGAGGTGGGAGAGGACGGCGTCTGGCGTGCCCCCGATGCCAAACTGAAGGGTGGCTCCATCCGGGATGATCGAGGCGACGAGGCGGCCGATCGCGTCGTCTTCGGGTAGCGGGGCTCGCTGGCCGGTCGTGATCAGCGGACGTTCGTCGCGGACCGTGGCGGTCAACTGGCTGCCCGCGACCAGCGTCTCGCCGAACGTGAACGGGACGTGCGGGTTGACCTCGGCAACCGTGACGCGGGCGGTGGCGATGGCAGCCTGGAGGTAGTCGGCGACGAGGCCGAGCGAATGCTGGCCCTGGCTGTTCGGCTCGCTGACCTGGATGAAGGCCGCGTCCACGCGCAGGCGCCCTTCGGCGATGAGCGCGGGCAGCGCGCCGACGTGGATCGGGAGGATGGAGATGACGCCCGCCCGGGTGAGGGCGGCCGTGCGTCCGATGCCGCCGCATCCGATGAACTCGAGCGCGTCGGCATGGGCCGGTTCGAAGAGGCCGGTGAATGATGCGCCGACGAAGACGCGGAGCGGCGCAAGTTCGTGGCGCTGGGCGATGAGCGCCTCGACGAGGGCGCGGGGCTCGGCCGTGCCCTGGCCGATGAGGACGGTATCGCCCGGCCGGAGCAGGCCGCGAAGGTCGATCGCTTCGGCCCCGGGGGTCACTCCGGACCCGCCGGTTGCGATGGCGGGGCGGCGAACCTGCCTTCGCGCCGGGCGGCGGCGAAGGCGTGGACCGGCCACATGTCCTGGTCTTCGCCCCAGCCTGCTTCTCCGTCTATCTCCCAGCGGACGAGGCTGTTGATATCGATGAAGGTGTGGCGGTTAATGATGATGCGGCTCACGGGCTGGCCCACGGCATGCAACGTGCGCCCGGCCACATCGATTGCTCGAAGCTCGACCCGTTCGACCTGGCCATGCTCGTGATTGCGGGTGACGGTGCGTGCCCCGTTGGCGAGTGGGACGGTTGTCCCGTCGCGGCGAAGAAAGCCGTAGGCGATCTCGTCCACGCCGCCCCGGGAGTTCGTCACGGCGAGGAAGGCGTGACCGGGGCTGGCCGCGCCCGTGACGTAGGCGCCCTGGCGGGGCCGATTCTCGGGCCGCCTGCCCCAGGTCCGGTCGCGGACGGCCAGGCAATCGATCTCGATGTGTTCTCCGTGTAGCACGATGTGGCCCGTGACCCGGCCAAGCTGGTCGAAGTGGTGGGCGGCGCCGAAGGTAGAGCCGACGGCGGTGAGCGGCTCGGGCGGCATCACCCCTTCGAAGCGCAGCCGCACGCGCAGACGGTCGCCGTCTTCGTAGCCCAGGTCGTAGACCATGGTGGGCTCGACGGCCCGGATCGAGACGCCCGTGGGGAGCGTCACGTCGCGCAGGTCGGCGCCTGGCGGGAGCTGGAGCGCGGAGTAGTTGGCGCTGTAGAGCACGTCCCAGGGCAGGGAGGCGGTGTCGTCCCAAACCCAGGCCCCGCCGGCTACGGTGCCGATGTTGGGGCGGACCATGGTGTAGAGCCAGCCACCCAGCCGCCGCTCGGCGTTGTGGAAGGAGAACCAGGCAGTCTCCGTCTCCCACCACTGGTCGCTCAACTGGTGGGTGTGCAGGGCGTCGTCGTCCGGCGTGAAGCGGACGTTCTCCTGAGCTTCACTGTGTGTGCTCATGGCTCAGTATCCCAGCGCCCGGGCGGCCTGGTCGAGGACGACGGGGATCGACCAGGCGGTTCGGGCGAGGCGCAGGTCGCGGTTCTCTCCGCTGGCGAAGAGGCCGCTCGCGCTCATCCAGAACGCGGTCGAGCGCATGGCGTAAAGCACCTGGTAGTAGTGGCAGCGTTCCTCGTCGATCGCCAGCCCCGTCCCTTCCTGGTAGCGCTTGAAGAAGCGATCGCGGTCGACCAGGTTCGAAAGCAGGTCGGTCCCCTCGCGATTCAGCTCCGAGAGGACGTAGGCAACGTCGTACATCGGGTCGCCGATGACCTCGGTCTCCCAGTCGAGCACGGCCGAGACGCGGTCCTCGTGGATGAGGAGGTTGCCGGTGCGGTAGGCCCCGTGCGTGAGTACGAACCGCTCCGTGACCGGGGCGTTGGCTTCCAGCCAGCAGAGAACGTCGATCAAGACTGGGTCCGGTTGGACGCCTGACTGGTCGATGAGGCGTCGCCACTTCGCGACTTCGCTGAGGGCGAAATCCCGGCCCGGCCCGGGTACGCCGAGGAACGCGAGGCCCGCGGCTCGCCAATCGAGCGTGTGAAGGGCGACGAGAGTATCGATGAAGCTATCGGCGAGGACGCCGCGTGCAGCCGCCTCTTCATAGAACCGGCGGCCCTCCCGTCCCCATGGGCTGGGGCACTCACCGGGCACCTTCTCCATGAGCAGAAACGGCGCCCCGAGCGCCGAAATATCCGTTTCGAAGAGGAACGCGCGGGGTGCGGGCACGGGAGTGCCTTGCAGGCAGCGGAGGACCTTGAACTGCGTGCCAAGGTCGGAAAGGTTACGTAGCAGGGCGTTGCCGGGGTCGCGGCGCAGGCAGAAGCCCTGGTCAACGGCGCCCTCTTCCCCGGTCCATCTGCCATCGAAGAGCCACGTCTCATGCGACCAACCGACGGCGATCCGCTGGACGTTCCGGAGAACGAGGTCGGGAGCCGGCAGCCTGGCGGCGAGATAGGCGCGGATGCGTTCTTCGGTAAGAGGCGGAGTCGTCTCGCTCATGATGCGTAGACCAGGGTGCGATCAAGCCGCGCGCGAAGGGTGACGCGCAGACGGGCCAGGAGGCGATCGAAGGCCGGTCCGAGGGCCTCGCGGTCCGCGTAGATCGCGGTCACGAGGCCACACCATGCGGCGTCACTGCCGTCGGATGCCAGGGCGTGGACCGCGCGGTCCAGCGCCGGTGGAGGGTCGGCGCAGATGGCCTCGATGTCAACGAGCAGCGCGTGGCGCTCGTCCCGTTCTAGCTCCCCGGCATGGTCAGCGGCCCGAAGCTGGCCGGCTAGCTTTTCGAGGATGACTGCGGCCATGAACGCCTGCGTCTTTGCGAAGGGGTTCGCCACCTCGGGGCCGACTTGGTTGCGGAGGGTGACCGCCAGGGCGTCGAGCATACGATCGGGCGACATGGCCATGTCCGGATAGTAGCGTATGCCGGGGCGAGGGCGGCACCGCGGCGCGGTCGTTCGCCAGAGTCGGAGCCCGCTTGCGAACCAGCTCGCCGGCCGCTCCCCGGAAGCCGCGCTGATGCTATGCTGCTCAGGAACCTTAGCCATTCCGGAGTGGGCCCGTTGACCAGGCGCATCGTCATTACCGGCACGGGGATGATTACCCCCCTCGGCCACAACGTCTGTGATAACTGGGAGGCGCTCATCGCCGGGAAGCCCGGTACAGCGCGGATCACGCACTTCGACGCCAGCAGCTACGACTGCCAGGTTGCGGGCGAGGTGAAGGACTTCGACGCCACGAAGTACATGGACCGAAAGGAAGCGCGCCGGACGGACCGCTTCAGCCAGTTCGCCATCGTCGCGACCCAGGAAGCGCTCAAGCAGTCCGGACTCGAAGTCGGCCCGGAGGATGGGCCCCGCGTCGCCGTCGTCATCGGGACAGCCCACGGCGGGATCATGACGCTCCTGGAGGAGTACGAGGTCCTGCGGACGAAGGGGCCCGGGCGTGTCAGCCCGTTCGTCGTGCCGATGATGCTCTCGGACATGGCCTGTGCCAATGTGAGCATCAAGTTCGGGGCGCGGGCCGTGAACTACAGCCTGGTGAGCGCCTGCGCCAGCGGCGCGGATAGCATTGGTGAGGCGGCGAACATCATCCTCCGGGGCGATGCGGATGTTGCCCTCACCGGCGGAGCGGAAGCGCCGATCACCTCGCTCGCGGTCGCCGGGTACTCCGCGGCACGGGCACTTGGCACGAACAACGACGATCCTGAGCACGCATCCCGGCCCTTCGATAAGCGTCGTGCCGGCTTCATCATGGCCGAAGGCGCGGGCATCCTGGTCCTGGAAGAGGAGCAGCACGCAATCGCCCGTGGGGCCACGATCCTCGCGCGACTGGGCGGCTACGGCGCCACCTCAGACGCGTTCCACATCACGCAGCCAGCGGAAAACGGTGAGGGCGCCGCCCGGGCGATGCGCATAGCGCTCGAAAAGGCCGGCCTCCAGCCCGACGATATCGACTATCTGAACGCCCACGGCACATCGACACCGCTGAACGACCGCCTTGAGACGCTGGCTATCAAGCGCGTATTCGGCGAATACGCCTATGCGTTGCCAATTAGCTCGAGCAAGTCGATGACGGGACACCTCCTGGGCGCGGCCGGGGCGGTGGAGGCGATCGTTTCGATCATGGCGATTCGCAACAGCATTATTCCGCCAACGGCGAACTACGAAGTCCCCGACCCCGACTGCGACCTGGACTACGTTCCGAACGTCGCGCGCTCGGCCACGCTGGACGCCGTGATGAGCAACTCGCTGGGCTTTGGCGGGCACAACGCCAGCCTCATCTTCCAGCGTTACGAGCCCTTGCCGGAATGACGGCAGGCGTCCTGAGCCGCCCCGTGCCGCGCTGGCGGATCAAGGACAGTTCTGCCGGGCAGAACGGGATCGCGAGCTTTCCCCGGATCGTGGCAACCGTGCTGGCGGCCCGTGGAATCACCACGCGGGCGCAGGCCGACCTCTTCTACAAGCCCCACCTCGGGGCCGACTACGACCCCCTTCTCCTGCCCGGAATGGCGGAGGCTGTGGCGCGAACGAAGCAGGCGATCGCGAAGGGCGAGACCATCGCGCTGTTCGGCGATTTCGATGTCGATGGTGTGACCTCGATCGCCGTGCTGACGCTGGCCCTCCGGCCGCTCGGCGCGAAGACGATCCGCTACATCCCGGACCGCTTCAAAGAGGGCTACGGGCTCAACCTCAACGCCGTCCGCGAACTGCGGGAGCGTGGCGCCGGGCTGCTGATTACGGCTGACTGCGGGATCAGCTCGGTCGAAGAGGTCGCGCTGGCGAACACGCTTGGGCTTGACGTGATCATCCTGGACCATCACACGGTGCCGGACGAGATGCCGGCGGCACTGGCCGCTGTCAACCCGAAGCGGCTCGATTCGCCGTACCCGTTCGATGAGCTGGCGGCCGTTGGTGTCGCCTTCCGCTACGCACAGGTGCTGTACGAGGCGTACGGCCGGAAGCTGGCCGATGATGAGTTCGTCGACCTGGTCGCGCTCGGCACCGTGGTAGACGTGGCTCCGCTGGCCGATGAGAACCGCCGGATCGTGACCCAGGGGCTCTTCCGGATGCAGGGAGGCCTACGGCCCGGCCTGGAAGCGCTGGCCGCGGTCGCCCAGACAGCGCCCGAACGCTTTAACGCCGAGACTCTGGGGTTCGCCATCGGCCCGCGGATGAACGCCGCCGGCCGCCTGAAACACGCCTACATCGCCCTCGACCTGATGCTCGCGGAGAACATCCTGACGGCGCGGCCACTCGCGCAGGAGCTCGACCAGCTGAATCGCCAGCGCCAGGAGATGACGATTCATGCGATGGCGCTCGCGGACGAGCTGATGGGGAATAGCGATGACCCGCTGGTGATGCTTGGCAGCCCCGAGATCAGTTCGGGGATCGTCGGCCTTGTGGCTTCGCGACTGGCGGAACGGCACCACCGGCCGGCCGTTGTCTACGAGCAGGGCGCCGAATTCAGCCGGGCAAGCTGCCGCAGCATCCCGGCCTTCGATATCGTCCGCGCGATCCGCAAGGAGAAGGACCTCCTGGTTCGCCACGGCGGGCATCGTGCCGCGGCCGGCTTCACGGTTCGCAACGAGCACCTGGCTGAGCTGCGCGAACGGCTGGTGAACACGGCGGCCGAGCTGTTGAGCGTGGACGAACTGCGGCCCGTGAAGGAGATCGACGCGGAGGTGAACCTGCGCGACCTCACCGGCCTGGAAGTGAAGGGGCTGATGCGCTTTGAGCCGTGTGGCCACGGCAACCCCAAGCCCGTGCTCCTGAGCCGCGGCGTGAAGCTCGCCCGATCGAAGGTCGTCGGTTCGGGCGGTGAACACGTGCAGCTCACGCTTAAGGACGGCCCGCTGACCTGGCCGGCGATCGCCTTCCGCCAGGCCGATACGGAGCTGGCGGGCGAGATGGACATCGTCTATTCGCTGAGCCGCGAATGGGGCAGCGAACAGCTCAAGCTGGAGATCCACGACATGGCGCCGTCGGGAGAGCGGCGGCCGGTGGAGTTCGGGAAGTGAGCCAGGAGGTCTCGCTGACCGAGGATGGCGAACGCGTCCTCCGCGAGGCGCAGAGCTTTTGCCAGCGCTCGAATGTCGCGATCGTCGCCGCCGAACATCTGCTCTCTGGGGCGCTGGCTGTCCTCAGCGAAGCGGGCAACACCGCCGTGCCGGACCGGGCGGCGCTGGAGGCCGCGCTGATGCTGACCCAGGGCGGAGCGGAGGCACACCAGAACCAGGTGATGTACGGCTCAGCGGCGCGGGACGCGATCAACGAGACCGCGCGGGGCGTCCGCGAGGCGGGCCGGAGCGCGATTGACGCGACCACGTTGGCCCTCGGGGTGATCGACTCCGGAGAAGTGAACCCGATGTTCTACGGCTCGCTGGGGATCACGAAGGTGGCGCTGCGGGCGGCCATCGCCGGGTAGTACCTGCCTAGCGGGCGATGGCCGACTTGAGCTCGGCGATATGCTCGGCGATGTTCGCGAGCAGCGGCCCTTCGAGTAGGCCGCCCGCGGGGACCTCGGCGCCTCCGGCGAAGGCCATCGGTTGTGCCTTCCCGAGGTCCTGAGGCGCGAAGGCGCGGAGTGCCGCTACAGCTGCCGAGCCTTCTGCCTTGAGGCGGACAATCGTCGCGCCTGGCGAGCTTCCGGCCAGTTCGCGCGCTCGTTGGGCGTTCTGAGCGTCCACGCCCTCCAGGGTCAGGTTCGCAACGGGAGTCGGCACCCCATCGGCCACGGCACGGGCCGCCGTCACCAGGTTCAGGTGGTCCACGATGTGATTGGCCACGATTCCGACTGGCCGGGTGTCTCCACCAGTGGTCCGTTCCCACGCGCCCGCTGGACAGGCTTGAACAACCTCGAGGAGTTGCACCAGGAGGCCGTTGAGCTGGCTGGCGTACTCCTCAGCCTGACTGAGCGGCGCCGCCATCGGATCCGGGGAACCGCCGGCCGCAGCTGTAACGAGCCGCGAGAGGAAGAGATCCCAGCCAGTGCTGTGGGAGGCCGCCTCGGCTTCGCTGAGACCGGAGTGGATCATCTTGAGGACCGTCCCTGAACCGCCTCGCTCGAGGTGGAATTCGACGCGGCTGGCCCCGGGCGCGGTCGTATCGGCGAGCGACTCCCACCCCCAGGTCATCACGAGCCGCGTCGGGGGGACGAGTTCGACGATTTCGCCGCGCATGATATCGAAGCCGTTGTAGTCCACCCGGATCACACCGCCGGGCCGCGAATCGACCCAGGCCTGGCGGCCCATCCAGCGGGAGATCTTTGCGGGGTCCGTCAGGAAGGCGAAGACTGTCTCCGGCGGAGCGGCGATTTCGAGCGTGCGCTCGATCGCGGGTGTGGTCGTCGTTGCGGGCATGGTGTTAGCTCCTCTGATTCTGCTGATGCTCGGCCTCTGCGGCCTCCTTCAGCCGGTCGAGACTGTCGTCCCACATGCTTTCGAAGAAGGCGCGGACTTCGGCCAGGCCTTCCGGGCGGGCGCGGTAGAGCCGCCTGGTGCCCTCCCGCCGTTCGCTAATCAGGCCTGCGTCTTTGAGGACGCGGAGGTGTTGCGAGATCGCCGGCCGGGTCACGGGAAAGTGCGTGGCGATCTCGCCAGCGGGGAGCTCACGCGACCAGATGAGCCGGAGGATCTCGCGCCGATTGGGCTCGGCGATGGCTTGAAGGGCTGCTTCCATGGCGACAATGTAAGTTAGGACTAACGTAAGTGTCAAGCGCCCTTCCGGCTGCCTGCGGCGCCCGTTACCGTTACGCTCGCCCGAACTGACGAGGATGATGCGATGGTCGACCTGGCCGCGAACTACGACGAGATCCCCTACCCGACCTACGCCCGGGCGGCAACGCACCCGGAACGGATGGCCGTGGTCGCCCGGCTTGCCGGGCTCGAAACGAAGGGGGTAGACCGCTGCCGCGTGCTCGAACTGGGGTGCGGCGACGGCGCGAACCTGATCGCGATGGCGCTTGCACTCCCGGCGAGCACGTTTCTCGGAATCGACATCGCGCCGAAGCCGATCGAACGGGGCCGGGAGGTCATCACCGAGCTTGGCCTGAGCAACGTAACGCTCGAAGTGGGCGACCTCGCGAAGCTGCCGAAGGACCTCGGGAGTTTCGACTACATCATCGCTCACGGCGTGTATTCGTGGGTGCCGCCCGCGGTGCAGGACGCCTTGCTGGCGGCGTGCAGGGCATTGCTTGGCGAAAACGGCGTAGCCTTCGTCAGTTTCAACGCGCTACCGGGGGGGCACGTCAACCGGATGGTGCGAGAGATGATGCTCTTCCACGTGCGGAACATCCAGGCTCCGCTGGAAAGGGTGGAAGAGGCGAAGTCGTTTCTCGGCTTTCTTCTGCAGGCGCCAGCTCATCCGACGATCCCGGACGCCGTTCGCGCGCTCTTTCAGGAGTTCGCTGAACGCGTGGCCGACCGGAGCGACGCTGACCTCTTCCACGACGAGCTGGCCGCGATCAATGAGCCGGTTTACCTCGTGCAGTTCGTTCAGCATGCGGCGAAGCACGAACTTCAGTTCCTTGGGGACGCGGACTACTTCACCTCACAGGACGGGATCTTCCCTCCCGAGGTCCGGAACGCCCTCGCGTCCCTCGGGGACCAGAGCCCGGTGCTGCGGGAGCAGTACATCGACTTCCTCCGCGCCCGCCAGTTCCGCCAGACGCTCCTCTGCCGTGCGAGTTTGAAGCTGGACCGGGAGGCGGCGATGGAGGCGATGACGCGCCTCTACATCGCTTCCGACGCAGCCCCGGAAGCGGAGCAAGAGGACGGCAACCAGACCTTCGCCAGTCCGGAGCGGGGCGGCGTCACGACGAGCAACTGGG
>CAZQCR010000092.1:0-11138 GCA_964591745.1 uncultured Anaerolineaceae bacterium | reverse complement strand
CTGTGGCTATGGGGTTGCGGACATCGAGAACGGCGACTTCACCCCGAAGTACGTTGTGGTGAAGAACAAGGCACGGGGAATCGACAAGAGCGACATCATCAATGAGATCGCGGAGGCGGCGAAGCAGGCGGACCGCGTCTACCTTTCAACAGACCCGGACCGCGAGGGCGAGGCGATCAGCTGGCACATCCGCGAAGCGGCCGGGATCCCGGAGGCGAAGACATCGCGCGTTGTCTTCCACGAGATCACCCGGCCTGCGATCGAAGAGGCCTTCCGCCATCCCGGGACGCTCGACATGCACCTGGTGGATGCGCAGCAGGCACGGCGGGTGTTGGACCGGCTGATCGGCTTCCCGCTGACCTGGTTCGTTCAGAACAAGGTCAGCCGGAGCGCGAGCGCGGGCCGTGTGCAGAGCGTGGCGCTGCGCATCATCGTCGAGCGGGAGCGGGAGATTCTGCGGTTCAACGCGCAGGAGTACTGGAGCATTCACGCCCGGCTGGCGCGGGGCGATGGCGCGTTCACGGCCGACCTTTCGCGATTGATGGGCGAGCGAGGGCGGGCGGCCACTGGATGGTTGAAACCCCCGAAGGCTGATGCGAACGGCGAACGCGTGGCGCCGGCGATTGGTTCGCAGGAAGCGGCGGATGCGCTGCTGGCGACGTTCAGGCGCTCCGATTTCACGGTCGCCTCGGTGAAGAAGGGTGAGCGGAAGCAGTCCCCCGCGCCCCCGTTCACGACCAGCACGCTGCAACAGGCGGCGAACAACCGGCTGGGGATGGGCGCCCAACGAGCGATGAGTGCGGCGCAGGCGCTCTACGAAGGCGTCACCATCCCGGGCGAAGGCCCGGTCGGTCTGATCACGTACATGAGGACGGACTCGCTGAATGTCTCGCCGATCGCGCGGGGAGAGGCGCGCCGGTACATCGGGCAACGCTGGGGCGAGACGTACGTCCCGGATAAGGAACGTGTCTACCGGACAACCACGCGGGGTGCGCAGGAAGCGCACGAGGCCATTCGCCCGACATCGGCGGCGCGTACGCCAGAAAGCCTGCGGACTGTGCTCGGGCGGGACGAACTATCGGTCTACCGGATCATTTGGGAACGCTTCACGGCGAGCCAGATGGCCGATGCTCGGTACGCGACGATGCGCGTTGAGGTGAACGCGACGGAAGCGGGCACGCTCCGTGGGGTGTTCGCCGCCAGTACGCAGCAGCTGACCTTCCCGGGGCACCTTGCGGTGTACGGGCGGAACGAGAACGAGGAGAGCGACGAGGACGAGGACGTTGAGGGAACGCTGCCGGAGCTGACCGAGGGCGATGTCCTCGTCCGGCGGGCCGTCGATGGCCGACAGCACTTCACCGAGCCGCCGCCGCGTTACACGGAGGCCTCGCTCGTGAAGGCGCTCGAGGAGCAGGGGATTGGCCGGCCGAGTACCTACGCGACGATCGTCCAGACCGTGCAGAAGCGTGACTACGTAACGAAGGTTGGGCGTGCGCTCGTGCCGCAGGAGCTCGGCTTCCTGGTCAACGACCTCCTGGTCGAGCATGTGAACGAGTACGTCGCGGTGCCGTTCACGAGCGATATGGAGGAAGACCTCGACGAGATCGCGGATGGCAAACGAGATTATCAGTCTCTGATCGGGGAGTTCTGGAACCGCTTCAGCGATAGGGTGGAAGAGGGGAAGAAGAACGCAGAGAAACGCCAGGAAGAGACATCGATCCGCTGCAACGTCTGTGACGAAGCGAACCTGGTGATCAAGTGGGGCCGAAACGGGAAGTTCTTCGCCTGCCCGCGCTACCCGGCATGCAGCAATTCGCTGCCGATGGGCGAAGACGGTGAGCCGATGCTGGTGGCCGCGCCGCGGGAGACGAGTTTCGCCTGCCCGAAGTGCGGTTCGACGACGATCCAGAAGTCCGGGCCGTTCGGGCCATACATCGATTGCGCGCAGCGGGAGAGCAAGAAGTGCGACTTCCGCTCGGGCGTGCCGGTGGGCGTGGAGTGCCCGGAAGAGCCGGGTAGCGGCCAGCTGGTGGAGAAGCAGACGAAGCGGGGCAAGTTCTACGGCTGCTGGAACTACCCGCACTGCAGCTATACAACGAACACGCTGGAGCCAGAGAAGATGTCCAAAGCACGTGTCGGGGAAGAGCGCGAGGCGGCGAATAAGAAGCTGCTGGAACGAAGCGCGCGGGGCAAGGCGGCGTTCGCATCACGACGGGCGAAGGCCCCGGCCCGGCGGGCGAGCTAAGGAACGCCTTCGCGGGCGCCGTTTCGTTGGTGGGGTGGCGACCAATCCGGCCCCAGACTGGCCGCCACCGCCGAGGATAAGCTTGCCGTTCACGATGGTCCGCGGCCACGGGCGGTTGGCCGGAAATCGTGGTCCAAATGGCCACCGTTCTCACAAAACGAGCTTCAGAAGGGGGGCCGGTGGTCCGACGATCTGGATATGGACAGTTCACAGTTGAACGGGGCGCTCGTCGCGCTTCTCACCCTCGCTGGCGGGCCCGCCTCGAAGCCCTTTCGTGCGCTGGTCGTCGCCTCTGACGCGCAGGACCTTGTGGTTCGCCTTGAGCATGCGCCGGTGCAGGCGCCGACAGAGGTCCTGGTCATCGCTGGCCTGGAAGCCGGGCAGCGGCAGGCCCGTGCGATCGTTCACCAGGTTGGGCCGGCGGAGTGGCGGCTGACGCTGAGAAGCGGCTGGCGTACCCGGCTCGATAACCGGCTGGAGCCACGGTATCCGCTCTTCGAAGACGCGGTGGTACGGATCTCGGCTACTGGTCAAAGCGTCCCCGCCCGCCTCGTGGACCTCTCTCCGACGGGAGCGGCGCTGGAGATGGGGGCCTGGCCCGGAGGCCGGGAGCTCGTGCTCTATGCTGAGTGGGACGGCCGGCGGCTGGAGATCCCGTGCCAGTGCATCCTCCCGGAACGGACGTGGCTTGGAACGACGCTGCATTGCCATTTCCACGGTCTCGACCCAGCGGTCGAGGAGCTCCTCGACCGCTGGGTCGATGACCTTCGGCAGACGTTCGAACGGGTCCAGACGTGCCTGGTCTACCGGGTGGACGACCCCCTTCCCTTCATCGCCTATCGAGCGCCGGAGTGCGCGGCCTGACGGTCAGCCGCGGTAAGGCGCGTCCGCGAGTGCGCCGGCCGCGTAGAGGCTGGCGATCTCGGCATCATCGAGACCCAGGTAGCGCCGGAGCACCTCCCGCGTGTGTTGGGCGAAGCGGGGCGCCGGAGTGGTGATGGCGCCAGGAGTGCGGCTGAGACGCCAGGCCAGACCATCGTGCGGCCATGCGCCCTGATCGGGGTGATCGACGGTCACGTGGTAACCGCGCAGGCGGAAGGCGGCGTCGTGGACAACGTCGAGTGTGCTCAGGACCGGTGCCGCCGCGATGCCATGAGCCTGGAGGAGATGAGCGGCCTCGTACCGCTCCTGGCCGACGGTCCAGCCGATGATGGCGGCGTCGATGTCGTCCTCGCCGGCTTTGCGCGCAGAAAGGTCGGCGAACTGGAGGGCGAGTTCCGGGCGCTCGATGACCTCGCAGAGGCGGACCCACTCGTCGTCCGTGCGAACGGCGATGGTGAGCCAATGGTCTTCGCCGGTGCAGGGGTAGCAGCCGTGTGGGGCCATATCCGGGTGGCGATTGCCGCGCGGAGTGACGGCGAGGCCGAGTGAGTTCGCGGCGAACTGTTCACCGATCAGGCCGGCGATGGTTTCGTGCCCGGATATCTCCACGTACTGGCCTTCGCCCGTGCGATTTCGGTGGAGGATGGCGATGGCGACGGCGGCGGCGCCGGTCGCGCCAGCGGTCGGGTCGCCGTAAGCGATCCCGGTGTTGTACGGCTGGTCGGCGTCTGAGTACTGGTTGAGGGATGCGAGGCCGCTGAGTTGCTCCATGTTCGTGCCGACGCCTGCAAGCGAACTATCCGGGCCGTCCTGGCCGTAACCAGAGATGGACACCATGACGATATCCGGTTTCACCGCGCGAAGGACATCGTAGCCGAGGTTCAGGGCGTTCATCCGGCCGGCTTTGAAGTTCTCGATTACGACATCGAAGTGGGGGAGGAGGTCGAGGACGAGCTGGCGGCCGGCCGGATTGGCCGGGTCGAGGGAGAGGCTCAGCTTGCCCCGGTTGTAGTTGTTGAAGTAGGCGCTGTAGTCCCAGGGGCGCTCATGGGTCGGGTCCACGGTGGTGGCGCGAATGAAATCCATCAACGCGGGGGACTCGACCTTGACGACTTCGGCGCCGAAATCGGCAAGCCACTTGGTGGCGAAGGGCCCCGCCCAGTAGGCGGTGAGATCGAGGATCCGGAGGCCGGCAAGGAGCCCGCTGGCGTCGCGGTCGTGGGGGAGGTGGCCGGAGGTGTCATCGTTGCCCGGCGGCGAGGACCAGCCGCTGATGAACCTTGCGGCCTCGGAAAGGGGTAACTCCCCAAGCGCGGGGGCCGGCTTCGATTCCCACGGCGTCCCCGACATGTTGAACGGTCGCCCGGGCAGCCTCACTTCTCCACCGCCGGGCGTGGGGAGCGTAACGAAGAACTGGCGCGCGGCGAGGTGTTCGCTGGCGGCGACCTCGGCGATCGTCTCGACGGGGGCCATCGTCATGCCGGTTTCGCGACCGACGCGCCGCACGTCAGCCTTGGGCAACGGCTGGAAGTAGTCCATCGCGAAGCCGGTGAGCTCGTCGTTGTGCTGGAGCATGCCGGGGAGCGATTGGAAGCGTGGATCCGGGCCGTATTCCGGGCGCCCGGCGATGCGGGCGAAGAGCGGGAGCTGGCGATTAGTGCCGTAGATGCCGGCGTAGCCATCGGCGCAGGGATAGATGCCCATCAGGGAGAAGCGGGCGCGGCCGGAGCGGCCCTGGGCAACGCCGAGGAAGCGGGCGTTGGGGCCGAAGCCTTCGGTCGAGCCGGCCATGACTTCGGCTGCGCTGACTTCGACCTTCTGGCCGAGGCCGCTTGCCTGGGCTCCGTGAAGGGCGAAGCAGGTGGCGGCGAAGCCGTTGAGTCCGAGCTGCATCCAGGCCTGTTCGCCGGCGGTGCAGAGCGGTTCTCGCCCGGGCTCGCCGGTGAGCCACATCTGGGCGCCCATGGCGAAGGCGTTGAGGTTTTCCGCCTGCCAATCGCGGTAAGGCCCCCAATCGCCGTAGGGCCGAAGGGAGGTGTAGATGAGACCGGGGTTGACGGCGGCCAGGTGGTCGTAGTCCAGTCCCACACCGGCCAGGCGGGCGGGGTGCTGGTCGGCGAGAACGATATCGGCGCGGGTTGCCAGGGCGGCCACGGCATCGAGGTCGGTCTCCCGGTCCAGGGAGACGGCGAGGCTGCGCTTGCCCATGCCCAAATAGAGCCATTGGGGGCTCCCTTCCAGGCCGGGTGCGGGCGCTCCGGGCACGGTTCGGGCGCGGCGGAGGCGCGAGCCACCTGGCGGTTCGACCTTTACGACCGTTGCGCCGAAGCCGGCGAGGAGCCGCCCGCAGTAGCCGGTAGCGACGCCATCGCCGAGTTCGAGAACGAGGAGGCCGGAAAATGGAGGTGTCATGTAGCCAGCGGATTGTGGGCGGCGGGGTGGCGCGGCGCAACCGGGGAATCGCCGGGATCGCGAAGCAAGACCGGGCACCCGCGGCCTGGGCTCTCAGGCGGTGGCGTGAGCTTCCGCGGCCTCGGGCCTGGTGTCCTCGGCGCGTTCACGGGCGATGCGGAGGCGGCGCACGCGGCGGCCGGACATACTGAGGACGCGCAGCGAGAGGCCATCCACGCGGACTTCATCGCCGACTGCGGGGAGACGGCCGAGCTGGTTCATGAGGAAGCCGCCGACTGTATCGTAGTCCTCGGAATCGACTTCGAAGCCGAAGAGTTCGCGGAGGATATCGGTAGGCAAGCCGCCATCGACGACGGCCTCGTTCTCGCTGATGACCTCGGTCCGCGGAGCGGTGACATCGTATTCGTCCTCGATCTCGCCGACGATCTCTTCGAGAAGGTCTTCGATGGTGACGAGGCCGGCGGTGCCACCGTATTCATCGACGACGATCGCGAGGTGGGTACGGGTGCCCTTCATCTCCGTGAGGAGCTGGTCGAGCCGCTTGGATTCGGGGATGAAGGTGGGCTCACGCTTCAGTTCGGAGAGGTGGCGGCTGGCGCCGCCGTTGTAGAGGGCGCGCAGGAGATCCTTGGCGTAAACGATGCCAACGATGTCGTCGATGTTCTCCTTGAACACGGGGACGCGGCTGAAGCCGCGTTCGTTGACGAGGCGGGCAACGGCCTCGACGCCGTCTTCGACATCGGCGGCGACGATATCGATGCGGGGGATCATGATCTCGCGGGCACTCTTGTCTTCGAGCGCTATGACGCCGCGGATCATGCGCCGTTCCTGCTCTTCGACGCCGCCGGCCGCCTCTTCGCGTTCGACGAGGGCGAGGATGTCCGTGTTGGTATCGCGGTTGACGGCGCGAAGGGAACGGGCGATGAGCCGTGAGGGCAGCCCGAGGAAGAACGCGGGCACCGAGAATGTGGTGCTGACGAGGCGGATGGCGTGGCTCAGGCGGAGGGCGGCCCATTCGGGCTGGCGGGCGACGATCAGACCCACGGTCATCTCGACAAGGGCGACGATGCCGGCGCCGATAGCCCCGAAACCGATGGCGCCGGCGGCCGGACTCAAGGAGCGGGCTCCCAGGTAGGCCATCAGCGTCACGATGGCAGCGGCGGCGGTAACGCGTGCGACCGTGAGCGGGCCGAGGAAGACCTGTGGCTGGCGGACATCTCCGGCGATGCGGCGGGCCTGAGCCTGGCCTTGCGCGGCGAGGGCCTGGATGCGGACGTCGTTCGCGCGTTCGAGGGCGGTTTCAGAAGCTGAGGCTACGGAGAGCAGGGCGACGGCCGCGACGGCGCCAACGATGGCCAGGATCGCGCTGATATCCATCTATTCGCCCCGGTAGCGGATGATCCGGGCGGGGACGCCGACGGCCACCGCATTCGCCGGCAGGTCCTGGCGGAGCACGGTGCCCGCGCCGGTCTGTGAGTTTGGTCCCATCTCCACGGGCGCCACGAGCATGGTGTCGCAGCCGACGAAGGCGTCTTCGCCGATGACGGTCTGATGCTTGTTCACGCCGTCGTAGTTGTTGGTGATAACGCCGGCGGCGATGTTCGCACGGTCACCCACAGTGGCGTCGCCCAGGTAGCTGAAGTGGTGCATCTTTACGGCGCGCCCGAGGCGGGAGCGGTTGATCTCGGCGTAGTTGCCGAGCGTGCAATCGTCGCCGATGACGGAGTTCCCGCGGATGTGGCAGAACGGGCCGATGGTGACGTTGGCGCCGACCGTCGAATCCTCGACGACCGAGGGGCCGATGGTGGTATTGGCGCCAATTGTCGCGCTGCGGAGGACTGCGTTCGGCCCGATGATCGCGCCCCGGGCGATCTCGCTGGCCCCCTGGATGTGGGTGTTGGGGAGGATGGTTGCGTCTTCGGCGATGGAGACTGTGGCATCGATATAGGTGCAGGCCGGGTCGATAATCGTGACACCGTTCGTCATGTGACGGTGGAGGATGCGCTGGCGCATGAGACGTTCGGCCTCGGCGAGGCCGATACGGTCGTCGAAGCCCATCAGCTCTTCGACGGGTCCGGCGAATGTGACGGCGGGTGTGCCTTCACTGAAAGCGATCGCGGGCAGGTCGGTGAGGTAGAGCTCGCCGGATTCACTCGGCGTCAGGCGGTCGATGTGGCTCCAGAGCCAGGGGCCATCGAAGAGGTACTGGCCGGCGTTCCGTTCGGCGGTCCCGGCAGATTCGTGCACGCCCTCTCTAATGCCGGTGACGGCGCCGGCGCGTAGCCGTTCGACACGGCCAAAGCGGCCCATGTCAGGCACGATGCAGGTGGCGAGGGCGATGGGAGAGCCGCCGCGAGCGGCCTGGACCCCGAGAAGCGTCTCGTGACTGATCAGGGGCGAGTCGCCGTTCAGGACCATCACTTCCGTGCAGCCGCTGGCGGCTTCGCGGCAGAGCTGGACCGCGTGCCCGGTTCCGAGCTGATCGTGTTGTTCGACAAATCTGACATCCGGCGCGGCGACAGCCTGGCGCACCTGCTCGGCGCCGTAGCCGACGACGACGATGATGCGGTCTGGCTGGAGGGAACGAGCGGCGTCGAGGACGTAGGCGGCCATGGGCCGGCCACAGACGGGGTGAAGCACCTTGGGCAACGCGGACTTCATCCGCGTGCCCCTGCCCGCGGCGAGGACGATGACGGCCAGTCCGCTCATGGTGCTACCGCCAGCCTGAGATGAGCAGGCCGAGGCCCGGTAGCGCCGGGAGGCGATGCAAGGGCGAACGCTGTGCTCGAACCGGGAGGTTCCTGGTCTGTACGCATAACGGACGCGGATGAGGCGTCCACGAATGATGATCGCGAAGGGGTGGCGGGCCTGTCAAGGCCGAGCGCGTGTTTCGTAGTTGTGGCCCACTGCGGGCCACCGTTGGCTGATCACGCCCGGCGCTGGTTATCGCCGCCCCCTTGCAGCCGCTATCCCGGCCGACAGCTGCGCGATGTGCCCCAGCTCGTGTGCCAGCTGGTGGCGCACATACGGCTCCAGCGTCAGCCGGCCGAGCACCTCGTGCCTCCCCGTTCGCTCCCACGCCGCCGCTGGCGCGCGTTCCAGCAATCGCACCAGCTCGCTGCGATGGGCGGCGAACTCGTCGAGCATCGCCGGCATGTCGCCGACGCTTTCGACCGCCTGTCGCACCCAGGCGTTCTCGTCGTAGTTCGGCAGAAACGGATCCGCGTCGAGGACCATCCAGCGAAACCGCATCCCGTACACGAGCCCCGCGTCTCGTAGGTGGCAGAGCGTCTCGAATGGCGACCACTGGCCGGGGTCGAAGGTGCGGTCGAATGTCGCTGCGTCCGCGTCCCCGAGCAGGCCCCGCAGCCGCTCGGGGACGGCCGCCAGCCCTTCGATCACCGCTTCTCGGGTCGGATGGCCATCAAGTTCGTAAAGTGCGAACACCTGGGCGGGCACAGGCAATTGTATCATTCGACGACGAGTTCGCTGTCCGGGACCGCCCTCGGGGCGCGACGCCTCGTGGCCAACCGCGGCCAGCCGCGGCTCATGACCTTTTGACGCCGCCTGCGTGGAGCCCGCCCCCGCATGCCACTCCGGGCCTTCGGCCCTGCAACGCGGGTCGAACGGCGGACCTCGCGCCCCCGGAGCGGGCAGTACCCTCGTTCGGGAGGTCTGAACCCGTGACCATCACGACCCGCTCCATGGTCCTTGCCACCGGCGTGACTGCCTCTCTCGCCGCCGCCTACGCACGTTGGATTCGCCCGTACCAGATGCACTGGGGCGCTACCGCCGATGAGGTGACGGCTTCGCTCCCGGGCGACGAGATCTTCCCCAATCCAACGTGGAACGCGACCCGCGCCGTGACGGTGGCGGCGACAGCGGAGGAGATCTGGCCGTGGCTTCTCCAGCTGGGCTGGGGGCGGGCAGGCTGGTACGGCTACGACTGGGTTGACAACGGGTTCCGTCCCAGCTCATGGGAGATCCTCCCCGAGCACCAGCAGATCGAGGTGGGGACGGCGTTCCCGATGAGCCCGTTCACGGCCGTGCGCTGTTACGCCTTCGAACCGGAGCGGTGGATGGTCTGGCGAACGGGAGACGACGCGGGCACCTGGCTCTGGTACCTCGATCCAGTGGATGACCGCCACACGCGGCTCATCACCCGGATGCGGGATCGCTATCACTGGAGGAGCCCGGTGCGTCTGATTCCCCAGCTCGGCGTGGAGTTCTTCGATATCTTCTTCATGCGCAAGTGCCTGCTCGGGATCAAGGCCAGGGCCGAAGCGGCCTCGTGCACATGAGGGTCACTCCTCGACAGCGGTAACCGGGCGTCCGTAGCATTCGTTCTACTACTATGCCCACACCCCCTCGTACCTCCGATGAAATCCGCGAGGCGTTCCTCCTCTTCTTCCAGGAGCGCGGACACCTCCTCCTCCCCGGCTGGCCGCTTGTGCCGATCGGTGACCCGACCTCGCTCTTCACGAGCGCGGGGATGCAGCAGTTCAAGCCGGTCTTCGCGGGCGAACAGGAACGGCCCGCGGCCCGCGCCACCACCGTTCAGCGCTGCTTTCGGACCACAGATATCGAAGTGGTCGGCGATTTCAGCCACTGCACGGCTTTCGAGATGCTCGGGAACTTCAGCTTCGGCGACTACTTCAAGAAGGGCGCGATCGAGTTCGCCTGGGAGCTGATGACGAAGGTCTACGAGATGCCAGTCGAGCGGCTCCACGTCACCGTCTTCCTCACGGACGATGAAGCGGTAGAGGCCTGGCGGGCCGTGGGCGTGGCGGACGATCACATTCACCGCCGGGACGAGGACCTGAACTACTGGTTCAGCTTCTCGAGCAAGACGCCCGGCGCGAGCGGCCCCTGCGGCCCGGACAGCGAGATCTACTTCGACTACTATCCCGAACGGGGGACGGCCGGTGCGCAGCTCCAGCTCGACGCCGAGGGCCACCCCACCGGTGGCGTGGGCTACGACGACGAGCGCTTCCTCGAGTTCTGGAACCTCGTCTTCATGCAGCTCTACCAGTTCCCGGACGGTCACCGTGAGGATCTGCCAGCGCAGAACATCGACACGGGCAGCGGCCTCGAACGGGTGGCCTGCGTGCTCCAGGGCAAGCGCTCCGTCTTCGAGACCGACATCTTCCTCCCGGTCCTCGAAGAGGCGGCGGCGGTGATGGGTTACGACTACTTCGGTGGCGATGCACACGCCCACGAGGCGTACGTCATCCGGGCGATGAGCGAGCATTGCCGGGCGGCCACCATGCTCGTGGCTGACGGCGTCGTCCCATCGAACGAAGGGCGGGGGTACATCCTTCGCCGGGTGCTGCGGCGAGCCATCTACCTGGCCCGGCGTTCCGGAGTGACGGAGCCGTTTACGGCGCGGCTGGCGCGGGCGGCGGTCGACAAGTTGAAGGTCGGCTGGCCGCATATCGCCGAGGCCCAGGCGTTCATCGAACGCGCCCTCTCGGCCGAAGAGGAGCGCTTCGTGCGGACGCTGGAAGCGGGGACGCACCGGCTCGATACTCTCCTCCACAACATCAAAACCGCGAATACCACCACGCAGCAGCCGCCGCTGACACTCGGTGCAACACCA
>CAZQCR010000091.1:0-11158 GCA_964591745.1 uncultured Anaerolineaceae bacterium | reverse complement strand
GGCCGTAGCGCGTCGCGCGAGCCCAGCTCGGCGCCGAGGCGGCGGAATTCGCGGCTGAGGCGTGTCGTCTTCTCCGCGATGCCGGCCATGTACGTGCGTTGCGGGGTGACGCGGACCCAGAGGCGCCTGCGCGGGATGTAGAAGGTAATGCAGAGCCCAAGGAGCGCCGCCCCGGCCGCGATCCAGATGAACGTATCCCCCGGGTCCCGCCGGACGTTTACGCCGGAGGCTTCGACGCGGCCTCCGAACGTGTACGTGTAACCGTTCGCCGCCGAAACCGATTCGCCGCGCCGCAGGATCAGGTCCTCGCCGCCGAGACCGTTGATCACCAGCGTCGCTCCTCCGCTCGCCGTGGGCATCTGGACGACCACCGGGGCCGTTGCGCCCGGCATATCGTCGACCCGGAGTGCCGGGACACTGGCCGGGCCTGTGTAGGTGATGCGGTAGGGCCCGGCGATCGCGACTTCGCCCGCCAGTAGCTGGCGTACGGGCAGGCCCGGCCCGGTAACGGCGAGGCGCAGTCCATCGCCCTCTACCCGCCAGCTCACGGCGTAGGCCACCTCCGCCGCGCTCCCGGACTCCGCGGGGAAGCGGAGCTGGGCGATGGCCGCGTCGTCAGTCCGCCCGGGCTCGATGCCGGGGTCGGTCGCCTGCTGCGCCACATCGCCCTCGAAGAGGGTTGCGCCGCCGGGCCCGGTCACGCGAAAACGGGGCGCCGCCGTCGCCTTGTTGTCGAAGTCGATGTTGTCGTCCCAGGCGATTCGCCCGTCGGGCGCCGTGATCGTCAGCCGGGCGATGTCGTCGAAGTAAGCCGCGAGGTGGACCTTGTAGCCGAAGGCGTGGCAGGGGTCGTTCACGGTCGTCGTGCAGACGACTGTGCGACCGCCGCGCGTGACCTCGATCTCGCTGCGGAAGTCGATGATGTTGCCGGCGCTATCAACCCCTTTCTGGGCGTCGAGCATGCGCACGAACATCTGGCCAGGTCCCGGTTTCGCGAACACGGGCGCGCCAGGCGTCTGTTCGGCGAGGGCGAGGGTCGTATCGAATCCGGCGAAACGGGTGAGGACGCCCCCGACCAGGAACATGAGCAGCCCCAGGTGGCTGAGGAAGGTGCCGTACGCGCTCCAGGCGAAGCGGTCGGCGAAAAGGTGCGTCTCGCCCTCGCGCTGTTCGATGGCTTCGACCCGGTAGCGACGCCTCTTGAGGGCCTCCGCGACGGCCTCGACGCCGCCCGGGTGGGTGAAGTCGGCGCGATGATGGGCGCGGTCGAAGTAGGCTGCGCCAACCTTCCGCTGCGGGCGCGCGACGTTTCGCCAGGTGGGCACGAAGCGGCTGACCGTGCAGACCGTGACCGCGAAGATGATCACCACCCAGAGGCCGTTGAACCAGGGCGAATAGAAGACCTCGAAGAGCTGCGCGCGCTCCATGGCGCTGGTGAACGCGCCGAAATCCGCCCGTTGAAGTTCGAGCCAGGCCGAGCGGGCCGCCGGGTTGCCGCGCATCGGCCCCGGCATCTGGGGGATGACGACTCCCAGGAGCATCGCCACCAGCGCGAGCCCGACGAGAAACAGCGCGAACTTCACGTTGCTCAACAGGGCCCAGAGGGTCCGCAGGGGATCGAAGCCGCCCGGCCGATATGGGCGGGTGGCGGGCCGGGCGCGGGCCGTCACTCGAGGTACTCCGCTTCCAGCTTCGCCACCTGGCCTTCCGTGATCCGGCCGTTGCCGCTGTATCGGACGACGCCCGCCGGGTCCACGAGAAGCGTGCGGGGCAGGCCCGTCACCCGGTAGGCGACGCTCACCGCGCCGTCGGCGTCGAGGGCGATCGGGTAGGCGACATCGAACTGCCCGGCGAACTTGGCCGCGACCCCGGCGGATTCTTGCTGATTCACGCCGATGACGACGAGCGTCTGGGGGTGGCGGTCGGCCAGGCGTTGGAGCTCAGGCGTCTCCTGTCGGCAGGGGCCGCACCAGGAGGCCCAGAAGTTCACGACCACCCACTTCCCCCGGTAGTCCGAGAGCCGCACCGTCGTTCCATCGGGCGTCGCGAGCCTGAAGTCGGGCGCGGCGCGGCCGTCCTGCGCGGCGGGGGGCTGGCCGGTGGGGTTCAGGGCGGCGGGCAGCTCGACGACCCCGAGGCCCTTCGTACTGACGTTCCCGGCGTCGTCGGTCCCGCGGATTTCGAACCACCAGATGGCGAGGCCAACGGCGAGGACGATGAGCGCGGCGATGCCCAGGGTGGAGCCGGCGCCGGTGTACTCGCGGCGGCGGGTGTAGCGCTCCTCGGGCGGCGGAGCCTCGGCTTCAGGAGTCTCGGGCATGGCGTCGGAAAGGGTATCACCGGGTGGCGGGTGGCGGGTGGTGCGGTCAAGGGAGTGATGGGAACAATTTGACGTTCTCTGGCGTTGTGAAGATCATGACGCGCAAAGGAGGGACGCCGGCGTGACGATGTCCCTCGTGTTCCAGCGTCGAATAGCCGTGGCGGCGATGCTGTCGGGAACGGCGGCCATGCTGGCCGGGGTAGTTGCCTGGGCGGCTCTCGACAGTGGCAGCGAAGAAGCCGCCAGCCAGCAACGTGCTCCGGTGGACCCGCCAGCCTTCAACCGGTGGATCAGCCCGGAGAGCGGCCGCTTCTTCGTCTTCCCGTACGATGACCGTGAGTTGGGCGACGAGCAGCGCGCCGCAAATCCGGTATACGACCCGCGCTGGGAGCCGTTCGCGGCGTGCGTGGAGGCGAAGGGTGTCGCGGCCAGGGAGAGTTCCAGCAGCTCCCGATTTTCCCAGGCCGATCTCGACGCCCTGCTCGAACGCGTGAACCGGGAGCGCCCGGACGCGAAGGCGAACCTGAAGCTCAACAAAGGCGCGAAACTGCCGGGGGTCGCCGGGGCATTCCTCGCCTGCGCGGATGAGTGGCTGGCGCTTTCGAACGAGGAACTCGAGGCGCGCGGCTTCAGGAGCGAGTCGTCGCCGTAGCCCCGGCGTCCCGTACGCTCCTTCGCCCGCGTATAGTGCCCACCCATGCAGTACGACGACATCATCATCGGCGCCGGGTCGGCTGGCGCGGTCATCGCCGCCCGGCTGAGTGAGGACCCGGACCGCACCGTCCTCCTCCTCGAAGCCGGGCCGGACTATGCGACCCTGGAGGCGATACCCACCGACCTCCTCAAGCCGTGGGTCTCCTGGAAGGACCACGATTGGGGCTTCGTCGCCGAGGCCGTGCCCGGGCGCGATATCCGGCTGCACCGCGGCAAGGTCGTCGGCGGTTCGAGCGCCGTCAACGGCACGATCGCTCTGCGTGGCGTCCCCGGCGATTTCGCCGACTGGGTGGGGATGGGCAACGACGACTGGTCGTACGAGCGCGTCCTCCCGTACTACCGCCGCCTGGAGACGGACCCCGAAGGCGGCGACTTCCACGGCACCACCGGCCCGATCCCCATCGAACGCACGAAGCCGGAGGAGTGGCAGCCGATTCAGCGGGCCTTCTACGATGCCTGCCGGGCCGAAGGCTTCGCCGACTCCTGGGACCAGAACCTGCCGGACGCGACCGGTGTGGGCCCCTGGCCGCGCAACCGCCGCGACGGCGACCGCGTCTCGACGAACATCGCCTACCTCATCCCGGCGCGCGGCCGCCTGAACCTGACGATCCGCGCCGGCGGCCTGGTTCACCGCGTTCTTATCGAAGGCGGCCGGGCCGTCGGCGTTGAGGTCGAAAGCGGCGGCGATATCCAGCGCGTCTACGGCGACCGCATCGTGCTCTCCGGCGGATCGCTCCAGTCGCCGGCCATCCTCCTGCGTTCCGGCATCGGCCCGCGCGAGAAGCTGGCGCCCCACGGCATCGCCACCGTCCACGAGCTGGCGGGCGTCGGCGAGAACCTGGTCGACCACTTCTCCAGCGGCGTGCAGGCGCGTCCGCGAGAAGGCGTGGTCCACGATCCTTTGGTCGTGACCGAGGTCGGGTTGCGCTACACGGCCCCCGGCTCCGAGCTGTTCAACGACATGCAGGTGGCCTGCTCCACCATCTTCGACCCCGAACAGGTGCGCGGGCTCACGGACGCCCCACGGCTCGTGCCGATGTTCGGCGTTGGGGCCGTGCTGCAACGGGTGAAGTCGCGCGGGCGGGTCAGCCTGCGCAGCACCGACCCGGCGGACCAGCCCCGGCTCGACATGCAGTACGTCAGCGACCCGGAGGATATGCGCCGGATGATCGAGGGCCTCCGGCTGAGCTGGCGGCTCATCCACAGCCCGGAGATGGCGCACCTTGTAGACGAGGTCCTCGCGCCCACGGCCGAGATCATCGCGTCGGACGAGCTCCTGGCCGAGTACATCCGCGCCACGGTGAGCACCACCTGGCACGTCGCCGGCACCTGCCGCATGGGTCCGGCGGGCGACCCGCTGGCTGTGGTGGACCAGCGCGGCAACCTGCACGGGCTCGAGGCGCTCTACGTGGCGGACGCTTCGATCATGCCGGACGTGGTCTCCTGCAATACGAACCTGACCTCGATGATGATCGGCGAACGGGTTGCGGAGTGGCTGCGAGCCTGATTCGGCGGATCGAGCGGAAGGTGTCGGAGTTTCGTCGGAACGGCGTAGGACGGCCCCCCGGCCTTCGCCCCTGCCATGGTTCCCCGGTAGACTCGGCGAACAGATACCTCGCGGCCGCGCCATGCGGCGAAGCGAATAGCGGAGCATCGATGCGACACCGAGTTTTGGTTGCGGTAGCGTTCCTGGGCCTCTTGGGATCCACAGCGGGAGCGGCGTTCGCAGTTTCGTCCACGGGGCTTCCCTTGGCGCCCGGGGCGGACGGGACGACGCCGCTGCAGGCGGGAACGGGCACGATCGTCGTACGCAAGGTCTACCAGGGCGGCGCGCCCACGGCCGCCGAGGTGCCAGCGGTCACCATCGGCGAAACGAGTGCAGGAGCCGCCGTTACGGCTGGCTCACTCAGCACCTGGCCCAGCCTGCAGGTGAATGCGGGCATCGTCCGCGTCACGGAAGTGCTTCCCGCCTCGGGTTGGAAGTTCAGCCAGGCGAACGTCTCGGGAACGGGCTGTCTCCAGGGCAGCGTCGATGAGAGCGTGTTGACCGGCGGCATCCCTTCGATCGCCGTGCTCGTCTCCGTGCCCGCTGGTGGCACGTGCACCGTCGAGTTCACGAACGTTCGTGTGGCCCCCGCACCCGCGACGCCGACGCCAACACCCATCGAGTCGGTTGCCGGCGACAAGACGGCTGCCGCGACGCCGATCGCCCCGGCCACTGGCTCGGGCGGCGAAACACCGATCGCGCCCGTCTTCTTCCTGCTCCCCTTCCTCCTCCTGGTCGCGGGGGCCGGCCTCTTCGCCGCGGCGCGGCGCTGATCACGCCGCCTTCCCGGGCGCGGTAGGATTCGTACCATCTTCCCGGCTGGAGCTTGCCATGCATGAGATCACCCACCGCTTCGTCCAGACCAACGGCATTCGGATGCACATCGCGGAGTGCGGGACCGGTCCGACCGTGATCATGTGTCACGGCTTCCCGGAGTCCTGGTACTCCTGGCGCCATCAGCTCCGGGCGTTGGCCGCCGCTGGCTACCACGCGGTCGCCCCGGACCAGCGCGGCTACGGCCAGACGGACGCGCCCGAGGATATCGCCAGCTACAGCCAGCTTCACCTCGTCGGCGACATCGTTGGCCTGCTGGACGCCCTCGGCGAAGAGACGGCCGTCATCGCCGGGCACGATTGGGGCGCGCCGGTCGCATGGAACTCGGCCCTCATGCGGCCGGACCGCTTCCCCGCGGTCATCGCCTTGAGCGTGCCGTACTCGCCACGGGGTGGAAAAGTGAAGCCGACGGACGCGATGAAAGCGGCGTTCGGCGACAACTTCTTCTACCAGCTCTACTTCCAGGAGCCGGGTAAGGCCGAGAAGGACCTTTCGAGCGACACTCGCCTCTTCCTGCGCTCGATGCTGTTCGCCGCCTCCGGCGATGCGGATCCCGCCGCGGTCTTCCGCCAGCTACCGAAAACGGCCACCTTCCTCGATCAGATGACGGACCCGGGCCCCGGCTGGAACAGCTGGCTGGAGCCGGAAGCGCTCGACTTCTATGTCAGCGAGTTCGGCCGCACCGGCTTCCGCGGGGGCCTGAACTGGTACCGGAATGTCGACCGATCGTGGGAGTACATGGCCGCGTTCACGGGAGCGCCGATCCGCGTCCCCGCGCTCTTTGTGGCGGGTGAACGGGACGGCGTTATCGCCATGAACCCGGCAGCTCTTACGAACCTGGAGAAGCACGTCCCTCAGCTGCGGGGCAAGCTGCTCCTCCCGGGATGCGGTCACTGGACACAGCAAGAGCGGCCAGCCGAGGTGAACGCGGCGATGATCGGCTTCCTCAAGAGCCTGGACTTCGGTGGGGGCGAGCCCCACGAGACCGACCCCGGCGGGCGCCCAACCGGAAGCTGAGCCGGGGGCTGTGTTCCGGGGCCTGGGCTGGGCGCTGCGCCAGGCCAGGTGGGACGAGGAGGACTGATTGCTGCAAATGCGTGTTTTCTTAGGAGAACGCGAGGCCAGAATCGGCGACTTCCCCGACTGCAGGGCGCGGGCGTGTTCGCGACGCTTACTTCAGGCCCCGGTTCCGGGCCGGAGGTTGCCATGCCCTTGTTCCACACGCTTTGGTCTGATCGTTCTCTGCGCGTCAAGCTGACAACGATCACGGTCCTTGTGGGCGTCCTTCCGCTCGCGGTCGCGGGCTTCCTGAGCACGCGCATGGCTTCGAGCGCGCTCGAAGACGAGGCCAACCAGCAGGTAGCGGACATCGCTTTCAACACCATCGACAAGATCGATCGCAACCTTTTCGAACGCTACGGAGATGTCCAGGCGTTCGCGAATTCCGATGCGGCCAAGGCGATGGACGGGGAGCGGCTCACGGCGTTCATGGAGACGATGACGGGCATCTACACGCCCATCTATAAGCTGATGGTCGTCGCCGACCTCAAAGGCAACATCGTTGCCGTCAACCCGGTCGGCCCCGACGGCAAGCCGATCAGGAGCGCCGGCCTCGTGGGAAAGAACGTGGCGAACGAGCCCTGGTTCAAGAAAGCCATTGATGGCAGCTTGAAACCGGGTGAGACCTTCGTCGAAGACGTTCGCGAAGACGCGCTGATGAGCAGCGTGTTCGGGGGCGGAGAGTCCGCCCTGGCCATGAACTTCACCTACCCGATCAAAGACGGCGAGGGGAATCTCGTCGGCGTCTGGACGAACCGCTTCAACTGGGAAGTCGCGCGAACGATCTTCAGCGAAGTACTCGCTCGAACGGTCGCCGCGGGCAAGAGCAGTGTGCAGCTGACGCTCATCTCCAAGGACGGCACGGTGCTCATCGCTGCGGACCCGAAAGCGACGGGCGGAGACAAGCTCGAGAACACAGACATCGTGCAGGCGGCCACGACGGGTGGCGGGTCGGTTGCCGGTGCGAGCCTCGACGGCGGCGGAAGGCCGAGCCTGCTCGGCTATGCCCATTCGGCCGGCTATTCGATCTATCCAGGAATCGACTGGGCTGTTGTTGCGGGCCAGGACCGGAGCGACGCACTCGCTTCGGCGTCGTCGATCCGCAACTGGGTGCTGGTCCTTGGGCTGGTCTCCGGGGTTGCGATCTTCGTAGTCGGCTTCCTCTTTGCACGGTCGATTGCGAACCGTTTCCGCGAGATCCTCGCCAGGCTCCAAAGCGTGGCCACAGAGACCGCGCCGGAACTCGAAGCCGGGATCAAGGCCGTGGAGCGAGGCGACCTGACGGTGTCCGCGCAGGTCCGAACCGAGCCGATTGTCCGGTATGGCCGCGACGAAGTCGGCCAGGCGGCGGAAGCGATCAACGCGACGCTGGCGCGCATCGGTTCAACGGTGGAGAGCTACAACGCGATGCGCCTCGGCCTGGCCGGGTTGATCGGCGAAATGCGGGAGGGCTCCGGGTCAATTCTCTCGGCTTCCGACCAGCTCCGGGTCTCTTCCGATCAGATGGCGAACGCGACGGGCCAGATCGCCTCGGCCATCGGCGAAGTCAATTCGGCGGCGACATCGGTGTCGTCCCTGGCTTCGGAGTCCGTCCCGGAGATCCGCCGGCTTGCCGACGGGGCTGAGCAGCTTGCGGGAAGCGCTCGCGAGAACGCCGCCTCGGCGGCCAGGAGCCAGAAGGACGCGATCGATATGGGCGAGAGAATCGCCACCGCGGCGGCGGCGTCAGAGGCGATAGCCACGGCCGCGGTGGATTCTCACCGGGCCGCTCTCGAAGGGCAGGCCGCGATTACCGAGACCACCGCTGCGATGGGGTCGATCGCCCGCGCCGTGGACCGGGCCTCCGAAACGGTGAACCAGCTCGGCGCTGTTGGCGCCCAAATCGGCAATATCGTCCAGACGATCGACGAAATAGCCTCGCAGACGAATCTCCTCGCCCTCAACGCGGCCATTGAGGCGGCACGGGCTGGCGAGCAGGGCCGGGGGTTCGCTGTCGTCGCCGAAAACGTTCGCTCCCTCGCCGAACGGTCGAGCAGCGCGACGCGAGAGATCGCGGAGCTCATCGGCCGGGTGCAAGGCGGCACGCGCGACGCGGTCGTGGCCATGGCCGCGGGCGTAGAAGATGTGACCAGGGGCCGTGAGGTGACCGCGCGGGCAGGCACCGCGCTCGCTTCAATCATCCAGTCCGTGCAACTCTCGTCTGATCGGATGCAACAGATAGCTGGCGACATCCAGGGCATCGGCGATGGCGCCCGGCGGATCGTCGACGCGGCCGAGGGGATCACCTCCTCCGCCGAACGATCGGCCGAAAACGCCGAGCAGATGGCGGAAGGGACAGGGAGGCTGGACCAGGCGATCCTCCAGGTATCTTCGTCGAGTGAACAGACGGCGGCTTCGATGGAGCAGGTGTCGGCGGCCACGGAACAGCTTTCGGCCCAATCCCAGGAACTCGCGGCTACCGCTAACGAGATGCGGACCCTGGCCACGGGCCTGACTGAGGCCGCCCGGCGCTTCCGGCTCGCAGCCTGACGCCGGAGGGTCGGGGAAGAAGACGAAAGGGGGCGTGGGACGCCCCCTTCCCACTCAGGCCACGCGGCCGGTAGCCAGCTCCGGCCCGCGTTCAGGCGGGGACGGCCAGCTCCTGGCTCGGCACCATGCCTTCGAGGACGCGCCCCAGGGCCATCGTGTGGCTGCAGACGCTCCATGCGGAGAAGAAGTCGCAATTGCAGTTCCACTCGCCGTTCGCGATAGCGACTTCGTGGTCGCTATTCTCACCGTGGAAGCGGACATGGAGCCCGTCGATCTCCATACGGTGACGTTCGCCGGCGTAGGCCTTGGCTTTTTCGACTTTTCCGATGAGGCTGGACTGCATGAAGAAGACCCCTCCTGTGGATGCCCGGAAGACACGAACGGCGCCGCCTTTCGGCGCCGCCGTTACGTCTGATGGCCAGGGCAAATGCCATCCATAGACACGACGCTACCCCGGGGAACGGGGGCTGTCAACGGCCGGATCGGTGAATCTTCCGCCCTCGCCGGTCTCTGTCTCGTCGAAGAAGACGGCCGCTCGCGAGGTGGCCGAGACCTTGATCGTTTCCGGTAGAGGGCCTTCGCCCGCCGAGAGCCCGACGGAGACGACGACATCCGCGATCCGCCCCCACACTTCGCGGCGCACGCCAAAATCCAATACCTCATCGACGGTCATCTCGAATTCGTGATCGCCCGGGCCGATGCGCAGGCCGCGGGGCGCAATCGCGCAGATGGCCCCCGCCACGGGCAGCAGCGTGTAGCCCATGAAGGCGGCGGTGGACGCATCCGGTGGGCTCCCGAAGGTGGTTGCCCTGGGCGCCGCGACCCTGACCTTGCCATCGATGAGCACGGCGATGTCATCGGCCAGGCGGAGCGCCTCGTCGCGGTCGTGCGTGACGATGATCGTCGTCGTCGCGAACTGGCGGAGCATGCCGGGGAGCGCGTGGAGGAGCTGGCGCCGGGCGGGACCGTCAAGCCCGGAGAGCGGCTCGTCGAGCAGCGTGATCGGTGCGCGCAAGCTCAGCGCGCGGGCGAGGTTGGCGCGCTGAGCCTCGCCACCGGAAAGGCGCAGCGCCGGCCGGTCGAGGAGGTCGGCGATCCCGAAGGCGGCCGCGGCCTCTACCGTGCGCCGCCCCCGATCGGCCCGGGGAACGCCTCGCAGCCGCAGGCCGAGCTCGATATTCGCGCGGACAGACTCGGAGAGAAAGACCGGCTGCTGGAAGGCGTAGGCGACCCGTTCCCTGGCCACCCGCGGCGTAACGCGCTCGCCGCCGATGAGGACACGCCCTGCCCCGGGACGTTCGAGCGCCGCGATCAGGCGGAGAATGGTGGACTTGCCGGCTCCGTTCGGACCGACCAGGGCCGTCGTGCGGCCGTCTCCGAAGTGGAGCGCCGGGATCTCGAGGACGATGCGAGCCCCCCGCTGAAAGCGGATGTCCTCCAGCCGGACGTCCATCAGGCCCGCCGCCGCTGCTGGACGACCGTGAGTGCGATGTTCACGGCGAAGGCCATCACGAGGAGAACGAGGCCGAGGGCAATCGCCTTGGCGTTCTCGCCCCGGCTGGTCTCCGTCACGATCGCCGTCGTGAGAACGCGCGTCTCCCCCTGGAGGTTGCCGCCAACCGTCATCGACGCGCCAACTTCGCTAATCACTCCGCCGAAGCCAGCCATCACGGCCGCGAGGATGCCCAGCTGCGCCTCCTTCGCCAGCAGCCAGAGACGGCGGATCGGTCCGGCCCCCAGGATCGTCAGCAGGTCTGGCAGCTCTCGTGGGAGCGCCTGGATGGCCGCGGAGGTGAATCCGACAACGAGCGGAACGGCTATCAAGAATTGGGCGATAACCATCGCCCGCTTCGTGTAGATGAGTTCGAAGTCTCCAAACGGTCCGCTCCGCACCAGCATCAGCCAGACGACGAGGCCGATGACGACCGGTGGCATGCCCATCCCCGTGTTCACCACCCCGAGGAGGATGGTACGGCCGCGGAAGCGCGCCCGGGCGAGCGCGTAGCCCGCCGGCACGCCAACCGCCATCGCCAGCAGCGTCGCGGACCCAGAGACGACGACGGTACGCCATGCGATGTCTCGCAGCGTTGCGTCGCCGGTCGCGATCAGCCGGATCGCTTCTTTCAGGCCTTCCCAGATCGCGTCCATGAACGCCG
>CAZQCR010000090.1:0-11192 GCA_964591745.1 uncultured Anaerolineaceae bacterium | reverse complement strand
CCAGGTTATTGCCTGGGTACCCCTGTTCGCGAAGGGCTATGGGCGAGCCCTTCGCGAACAGCCCAGACGGCGGCCGCTGCGCGCGTTTTTAAACCGAGCTTGTCCAGGATATGGCCGAGATGGCTCGCCACCGTCGACGGCGCTACGACGAGCACACCGGCGATCTCGCGATTTGAGAGACCGTCAGCGACGAGCTTGAGGACTTCCAGTTCGCGCGCTGAAAGCCGGGCATGCGACCCCGAGTCTGTTCGGAGTGACTCCGGTTCGCGCCACCCCCGGGGGATGTCGGCCGCGGGCAGCGTTTCGATGAAGAACTCCCGCATCGCATTCTCGGTCTCGGCGGAGAGCGGCACCAGATCCGGGTCCAGGTCGATAACGAGCCTGGCGCCCGGGATCGACTGCGCGAAGCCGACAGCCACCTCCGGCGGGTGCTGGAAAGCGGATGCTGCTTTGTGAATGACGAGCGTTGGGACCTGTAGACGCTCGAGATCCGCGGAAAGCTCCCATTGCGCGAGCGTTCGGAAGATGGCGCCGAATCCATCGGGATCGTTGGTGTTCTTAAAGTGATCCACCCAATCTCGTGAAACCGTTTGCCCTGGCGTATCGCCCCATGATCGGATGAAGGCTTCGGCGAACCACTCCCAGTCCGTCTCGAAGGCGGTCCGCCAGGCCCTCGGTCGTGGCTCGTTGGCCCAGCCGTCGGCAAATGGTGAATTGAGGATCAAGCCCCGCACTCGGTCGGGCCACCTGAGTGCGAGATGCACGGCCTCAAACTGGGCGAAGCGGTGGGACATGATGTGAAAGGATCCAAAGCCCAGGCTGTCCACGACCGCCTGGCAGTCATCGACCAGGAGGTCCGGGGTCACGAGCGCTCCCCGGCTCGAGCCGCCGGTGCCCCGCCTATCGTAAAGCCCACGCCGAAAGCCGTTAAGAAGCGGGGCGGCCCGCATACCCGTGAAACCGATGGTTCCGCCCAGCGACGGGACAACAAGGAGCGGCGGGCCGGCGCCGGTGTCTGTGTACGCAATGTTCGTACCGTCGCCCGAGCGGGCGTAACGAATAGGTGGGGCCACGAGGACCTCCGTCCTCGATTGTAACGCAGGCTCTGCCGCGCGTCCAAAGCCGCAAGCCCTGTGCTACACTCGACTCCAACAACCAGAGCCCGTGGCCCACGGCCATCGGCCAATAGCAGACCCGCTCCGACCGGGACGAGTAGCCCGCCACCCCAGAGAGCACGCGCCGAGGCTGAAAGCGCGTCACCAGGCAGGTGAACACCACCCGCGAGCCTGTACTCGAACCGCCCACCAGGCGCAGTAGGCGTACACGGATAGGCCCCGTTAGCGGCCCCCACGAGCCGCGCAGTCGCCGCCGCGCGGGAACCCGGGTGGAACCACGAAGCGCGCTTCGTCCCGAGATTGGGATGAGGCGCGTCTTTTTGATCCGCATTGGAGTAACGGAGTGTCGGAGTATCGGGGTGGCTTCGCCCAAACCTACCGGGATTTGACGGTCTATCAGCAGTCCGTTGAGGCCGCTATGGCCCTTTTCGAGCTGACGAAGACTTTTCCTGCAGAGGAACGCTATTCAATGGTCGACCAGGTTCGACGTTCGTCGCGCTCCGTCTGCGCGAACGTCGGCGAGGCCTGGCGAAAACGCCGCTATCGCGCAGCCTTCATCGCCAAGTTGAGTGACGCCGAGTCGGAAGCAGCCGAGACCCAGGTATGGATCGAATTGGCCGTCCGCTGCGGGTACGTGCGGCCAGATCGTGCGGCAGAGCTTACCGCAAGGTACGAGGCAATCCTGGCTCAGCTTGTTTCGATGATCGACCAAGCGGACAGCTGGGTCGTGAAACCGAGAACCTGACCACCCCGATACGCCGACACTCCGACACTCCTCACTCCGTCACTCACCCCAAAGGAGCCCCCGAATGTCTGAACTGATCGAAGAACGCGTCGACCTTAAGTCCCTGCCGAAGGAGGAACGGCTTGCCCGGATGCGCCACTCGGCCGCCCACGTCCTCGCGGAGGCGATGGTGGAGCTGATGCCGGGTGCGGAGCTCGGGATCGGGCCGCCGATCGATACCGGCTTCTACTACGACTTCCGCCTGCCGCGCTCGCTCACGAACGAGGATCTTGTGTGGCTGGAGGAGCGGATGCGGGCCAGCGTGAAGGGCCGGCACAAGTTCCAGATGGCCGCGATTACGCGGGCCGAGGCGGAGGAGCGGTGGGCCGGGCAGCCGTTCAAGCTCGACTTGCTGGCGGAGATTGCGGACGACAGCATCACGCAGTGCACGCACGCGGCGTTCACGGACCTCTGCCGCGGTGGACACGTCGGTTATACGAACGAGATCCCGGCGTTCAAGCTGATGAGCATCGCGGGGGCGTACTGGCGGGGGAGCGAAAAGAACCCGATGCTCCAGCGCGTCTACGGCGCACTCTTCGAAACGAAGGACGAACTGGCGGCCCACGAACAGCAGCTCGAGGACGCCCGCCGGCGGGACCATCGCCGCATTGGCCGCGAACTGAAGCTGTTCGACCTGATTGACGACGTTGGCCCCGGCCACGTTGTCTGGCTGCCCGCGGGCGCGACGATTCGCCGCGAACTGCAGCGCTGGATCGAGGACCTGGAGATCGAACGGGGCTACCTGCACGTGGTCACGCCATCTGTGGCCAAGCGCGAGCTGTACGTGAAGTCAGGCCACTGGGACCACTTCCGCGACGCGATGTACCCGGTGATGGAGCGCGACGGCGAGGAGTACGTCCTTCGGCCGATGAACTGCCCCAGCCACATCATGGTGTTCGAGAACGAGCAGCACTCCTACCGGGAGCTGCCGATGCGCATCGCGGAGCTGGGGAACATGCACCGCTGGGAGAAGTCCGGCCAGGTGACGGGGATGAGCCGCGTGCGAATCATGACGCTGAACGACGCGCACATCTTCTGCGCCGATGTCGCCCAGGTGGAGTCCGAAGTTGAGGGCGTACTCCGCCTGATGGAGGAGGTGTACGGCGTCCTCGGCCTGAAGGACTACCAGTACCGGCTCTCCCTTGGCGACCCGGATGACCGCGAGAAGTACGTGGACAACCCGCCGATGTGGGAGGCCGGGGAGGGTCTGCTTCGGCGCGTGCTCCAGAAGGTGGGGCTGGAATTCCACGAGGCGAAGGGCGAAGCTGCCTTCTACGGCCCGAAGATCGATGTCCAGTTTAAGACGGCGCAGGGCAAGGACGAGACGCTTGTGACGGTGCAGGTGGACTTCCACTTCCCGGAGCAGTTCAAGCTCGAGTACGTCACCGAAGACGGGACGCGGGCCCGGCCGATCATCGTCCACCGTGGCGTCATTTCCACGCTGGAACGGATGGTCGCCCTGCTGATCGAGGAGTACGAGGGGAACTTCCCGCTCTGGCTTTCGCCGACGCAGGCGATCGTCGTGCCGATCGCGGACCGCCACCTGCCGTACGCCGAAGAGGTGGCGGCGCAGCTGAAGGCGCAACGCATTCGGGTGGAGGTGGACAGCCGTGGCGAACGGATGAACTCGAAGATCCGGGACGCCCAGCTGCGGAAGGTGCCGTATGTGCTCGTCGTGGGTGACCGTGAGGCGGAGGCCCAGGCGGCCGCCCTGCGGGTGCGCGGAGGCCAGGACCTCGGGTCGATGCCGGTGGCGGAGATCGTCGAGAAGCTGCGCGGCGAACGGGATAGCCGCGCACTCGTACCGTAGGGCAGCCATGAAGTTCGGCTTCGTCCTCCCGGACCTTGACGTGATGACGGCGCCCGCCTTCGCGGCCCTTGCCGAGGAGGCGGGCTGGGACGGCGTCTTCCTCCCGGACGGGATCGCCATCGATGTCCCGGGCGTCCTCATGCCGGCCTCGGACCCGTGGGTAACGCTGGCGGCGATGGCGCTCGCCACCCGGCGCGTGACCCTCGGGCCGATGGTCGCGGCGGTCACCCGCCGGAGGCCCTGGAAGCTCGCGCGGGAGGTGGCAACTCTCGATCTGCTCAGCGGCGGGCGGATGGTGCTCCCCGTGGGCCTCGGCGCGGCCGGGGACGACGCTGGCTTCCGTGAGGTCGGCGAGGAGCTGGGCGCACGCGCCAGGGCGGCGATACTGGATGAGACGCTGGCAATCCTCGACGGCCTCTGGCGGGGCGAGCCGTTCTCCTTTACAGGCGAGCACTATCGCGTGGGCTCTATGACGCAGCTACCCGTACCGTCCCAGCGTCCACGCGTGCCGATCTGGGTTGTCGGCGCCTGGCCGGCGGAGCGTTCGCTCCGCCGCGCCCTGGCGTGGGATGGCATCGTCCTCCAGTCCCCCGGCCCCGCCACCCTCGAGATCGTCCGTGACCTGCGGGAGAGGGCCAGCCAGCGCGGCCCGGCTCCGTTCGAGATCGTCGTCGATCCTACCGGCACCCCGGAGATCGCATCCGCGGACTGGGCGGCGGCCGGCGTCACCTGGCTGCTCACCAGCCTGTGGTCAGCACATACGGACGAGAGCCTGCGTGCGCTCATCGCCGCCGGACCACGCCGGACGTAGATGGCGACCGCGGGCGCGGCTGGCGAGAGGGCGAGCGTCCTTTTCGGTCGCGTATACTGTACGCATGGCCATCCGCCAACCCGCCCCGCCCGCTTTCCCCCGGTCGCGTTACTTCGGTCGGCGCATGTCCGAGGCGGAGTTCCTCGCCCTCCCGGAGGAGAAGCCGTACCTCGAATTCGTCGATGGGGTGGTGACGCAGAAAACCATGGCAGACCATCAACACAGGCGACTCGTAGGACTCGTCACCTTCGAATTCGGCAGCTACCACCGCGACCATGGCGGCGACTTCGGCCCCGAAGGCCGTGTCCGCATGCCTCCTGGCAACTACCAGGTCCCCGACACAGCCTACTGGGTTGACGCAATCGACTCCGGGAAGGACTCGATCCCAACGGTTGTGGTCGAGGTTCGCTCTCCCGGTGAGAGGATGCGCGACCAACGCGAGAAATGCCGTCGTTACCGGGCCGCCGGTGTCCCGGTCTGCTGGCTGATCGACCCCGCCGGCCGGACGGTCGAAGTGTTCGAGGGGGACCTGGATGCGGAGCCGCTGGCCCATGATGGGGCGCTCGAGACGGCGGAGATGCCCGGCTTCTCGCTGGCCGTTCGCGACCTCTTCGCCGTGCTCGACCGCGCCTGAGCCCTGATCTTCGCTGGAAGCCGCCCAGAGACGGGACCATTGGCCGATGCGCGCACGCCTTGCCGACGTTAGGCTTGGCGCTGGCGGGAACCACCGCACGGAGTGTGAAAATGTCTGCCCATACCTACAAAGTCATCGACCTCGTGGGCTCTTCCGATGAAGGCATCGAGGACGCCATCCAGGGCGCAATCGGCCGCGCCGCCGAGACGATCAGCAATCTCGATTGGTTCGAGGTGAAGGAAGTTCGCGGAACGATCAAAGACGGCAAGCCCCAGTGGTACCAGGTGAAGGTCGCTGTTGGCTTCCGCGTCTTGGACGCCGCGGACATCCATCGCGAAGGCTGATCTCGCCCGGGCCACGCTGGCCGGGGTCGCGCACGTTGCCGGTCAACCGTTCAGAAGCCGCCGCACCTCAGCGAGCCCTTCGACCGCAGCCTCCCACTGCCCGGCCTGGGCGGCGACGTTAAGCGTCCGGCAGCCCGCCGCTACGTACGGCCGCAGGTAGGCCGCGATCGTCTCCGGCGAGCCGAAAGGCGTGAACCGTTCGAAGCGCTCGAAGGGGAGGCGGTACAGGTTCTCCATCGCTGCGCTCACGGCCGAGCGGGCTTCGCCGCCGCTTGCACCGAAGCCGCACCAGAGCTGGAGGCCGTGGTCCCGGGCGAAGTCCGTTCGGCCGGCGGCGGATGCCTCGTCCTCGACTATCCGGAGGCGCTCGCCGTACTTTTCGGCCGTGCTCCAGATGCCGAGCCAGCCATCGGCGAGGCGGCCGGCCCGGCGGAGGGCGCGCGCGTCCCGGCCGCCGACGATCAGCGGAACCGGCGAGGCAGGCGCGGGAACGACCCGGGCGCCTTCGAGGTGGTAGAACGCGCCATCGAAATCCAGGGAATCGCCGCCGGCGAGGCCGCGGAGGATGGCAAGGCACTCGTCGGTCCGGCGGCCTCGCGTTCGTGGGTCGACGCCGCAGACTTCGATCTCATGGCGATCTTCGCCACCGACGCCGACGCCGAGGGTGAGCCGTCCAGGCGCCCGCACGGCGAACTGGGCGAGCTGGCGGGCCACGGTGACGGGATGGCGCAGAGCCAACAGGTAGACGCCGATGTAGATGGGCAACCGTTCGTTCAGCATGGCGAGGGCGGCCGCTTCGATCAGCCCATCCTGCCCCCAGCCGGTGTGGAAGCTGACGTGGTCCGCGATGCCGACGTGGTCGATGCCGAGGTCGTCCATGCGGGCCAGCACCTGGCGGACCAGCGGCACGGGTGCGCTGTTCACATCGTGTGGGAGGAACATGCCGACGCGAACGCCGCTCACCGTCCGATCGCCTCGCGGGTGGCAGCGATGTCGCCGGCGTGGCCGAGGTGGTGGCCAACGCCGCGCTCGACGAGGGTGCGCGCGGAGACCGCCCGCCCATCGGCCTCGACGCCTGTTCGCTCCCAGGCGGTCTTATCGCTCCAGCGGAGGAGTTCGGCGTTGGAGAAGCAGAGCTGGTCGAAGAGGGCGATCGCCGCTTCGGGTGAACGCCAGAGGTACTGCAGGCGCCGGGTCCAACGGTCCTGGTCCCACGACGGGATGGCTGGCTCGTCCTCCGCGAGGATCACGCGGATGCGGTAGCCACGAACGAGTTCGGCATCGGCGAGATGCATGAGGAGGTCGCGGATGGACCAATCGCTGCCGGGCCGGCGAGCGTTGAGTGCGCCGCCTTCGATCCCCCGGATCGCATCGGCGACGAGCGTTGGCCCACGCTTGTAGCTATCGAGGAGCTCTTTCAACTCTCCGGTGATTTCGCGCATCGCCGTCCTTACGGCCCACCGGCCGAAACGCAGGTGTGGTTACCCCAGAAACGCCTTGATTTCGCTGACGTACTCGGCGGTTTTCTCGATGGGGAGCATGTGCCCGGCGCCCTTGATCGTGACGAGGTTGGATTTCGCGATCTTCGACTGGAAGACGGGGCCGTAGGCGGGCGGTGTCAGCCGGTCTGAATCGCCCCAGAGGATGAGGGTTGGCGCCTTGATCCGGTGGAGGCGCTTCTTCAGGCCCTTATCGGGGATGGGCCACATGAACTTCCCGGCGGCGGAGAAGTTGGCCAGCTGGAGATACATCATCGCCGCCAGCTCTTCGTCGTTTGCGGGGGGCTTCATGAACTCGCCGATGATCGGGTTGGTGAGGTCACCGAAGAGGAGCGCGGGCATATCCGCCGGCATCGCCGCGAACATGTCGGCGACCGGTGTTTCGGGGATCCAGATGCCGACCGGGCAGGTGAGGACGAGCTTCTTCACCATGTCTGGCCGGGCGGCGGCGAGTTCAGCGGCGAACATTCCGCCGAGGGAGTGGCCGAGGACGTTCATGGTTGTCAGGCCGAGCGCTTCGGCGAGGTCCTGGAGGAAGAACATCATGTCGTGGATGTCGTCGATCTCGGCGAGGCCATCGCTATCGTCCCAGCCGGGGAGGACCGGGGCGATGACGTCGTAGGATTCGGCGAGGGCGAGGAGGTCGGGCGTCATGCCGCGGCCCATGCCACCGGCGTTGTGCAGGTAGAGGAGGGGCTCGCCCTTGCCGGCGCGATAGACGGACGGGTTAAAGCGGCCGCCTTCGACAGCGATGGTCTGCGGTACAACGGTCATGGTTATCTCCTTCGAGCGTACAGGGAGTGGGCGAAGGGCGCGCTCCGCCGTGGCGATGTGGGCGGCATCGTACCGCCGCCCACCCGGACGCGCGAGACAGGGGGACCGGCGACGGGACGTCTCGGGCCGGTTACATCCGTTCGATGATGGTGGCGGTGCCCATGCCTCCGCCGGTGCACATCGCGATCAGGGCGGTGGACTTGTTGCGCCGCTCGAGTTCATCGAGCGCTGTCTGGATGAGCATGCCGCCTGTAGCGCCGATGGGGTGCCCGAGGGCGATGGCGCCACCGTTGACGTTGAGGTTCTCATCGTCGATCCCGAAGTCCTTCTTGAACTTGAGGACGACGGAGGCGAAGGCTTCGTTGATCTCGAAAAGGTCGATGTTCTCCTTGGACATCCCGGCCTTCTTGAGGACGAGCTTGGCGGCGGGGGCCGGGGCGGTGAGCATGATGACCGGCTCGGTGCCGGCCGTGGCGGTCATGATGATCCGGCCGCGGGGCTTGAGGCCGTGGGCCCTGGCGTACTCGGGCGTGGCGAGGAGGAGGGCGCTGGCGCCATCGACGACGCCGGACGAGTTGCCGCCGTGGTGGACGTGGTTGATCTCGCGCACCTGCGGGTAGACCGCCTTGCAGATCTCGTCGAAGGTTCGCGTGTCGTTCGGCGGGTTCATAATGCCCATTTTCGCGAACGACGGGTTGAGCTTGGCGAGGGCCTCCATCGTGGTGCCAGGGCGTGGGTGCTCGTCGTGGTCGAGGGCGAGCGTGCCGTCTTCGTTGTAGATGGGGACGATGCTGCGCTTGAAGCGGCCGGCATCGACGGCTTCAGCGGCGCGGCGTTGGCTGGAGACAGCGAGGGCGTCGCACTCTTCGCGCGTGAAGCCTTCGATCGTGGCGATCAAGTCAGCCGAGATGCCCTGGGGGATGAGCGGATACTGTGCGTAGAGGTGAGCGTTGTTGGCGGTGAACCCATCGACGCTCAGTGACGCCGGGCGGGACATCGATTCGACCCCACCGGCGACGAGCAGCTGGTTCTGGCCGGACATGATGCCCATGGCGGCCATGTTCACGGCCTGTTGGGCGCTCCCGCAGAAGCGGTGAAGGGTCACCCCGGGGACGGAATCGGGCCAGCCGGCGTCGAGGGTGGCCATGCGGGCGATGTCCATCGAGTGGTCACCCACGCCCGAGCCGTTACCCATGATGACGTCCTCGACGTCCACGGGGTCGAAGCCGACGCGGTCCTTGAGGGCGTTGAGGACCTGGGCGAGGATGCGCTGGGGGTGCATACCCGTGAGCTGGCCGACGCCTTGTTTGCCCTCGCTGCGCGGGGACCGGACTCCATCAATGATCCAGGCTTCCATGTCTGTGCTCCAGTCGTGTAGTTCGAGTGTAGGGCGCGACGCGCCAGGCCAGCGGGACGCGCTCAGCGCCGACCCGCGACTCGTAGGTACGTTAAAGACCGCCCGGTCCCTGTCAAGCGGCCGGGCTACTGGTCGGCGAAGCCGCGCCGCATGGTGTTCTCGGTGACGACACGTGGAACGAGGAAGTTGAGGAGGTAGTCTGGCCCGCCGGCCTTGTCGCCGGCCCCGGACATCGCCATTCCGCCGAAGGGCTGACGGCCGACGGCCGCGCCCGTGATCTTGCGATTGAGGTAGAGGTTGCCGACACGGAATTCCCGGCGGGCGAGGGCGATGTGGCCAGGATGGCGCGAATATACGCCGCCTGTGAGTGCGAACGGTGAGTCGAGAGCGAGTGCGAGCGCGGCGCGAAAATCCGGCGCGCGGAAGAGCAGGAGCAGGGGCCCGAAGACCTCGTCGCGGGCAACAGCGTGTTCGGCCGGGACATCCTCAACGACGTGCGGGGTGACGTAGTGTCCGGGGCCTTGCGGGAGACTGGCTCGCGCCACCAACCGACCAGCGGAAACAGCGCGGGCGATCGAGCCATCGATGCGCGTCTTCGCCTCGGCGGAGATGACCGGGGGTACGAAGGTGTAGGGATCCTCCGGGGGGCCAACGACGAGGCTTTCTACGGCTGCCGCCAAACGGTCGCGAAACGCCTCGTAGGCGCTGCCGACGACGATGACGCGGCTGGCGGCGCTGCATTTCTGGCCGGCGTAGCCGAAGGCGGAGGCGACGGCGCCTTCGACGGCGGCGTCGAGGTCCGCATCGTCGTCCACGATGATCGCGTTCTTGCCGCCCATCTCGGCGACGACGCGCTTCACGTTCCGCTGGCAAGCCCGGATAACCGCGGCCTCGCGCATGATCGCGAGGCCGACGGCGTTGCTGCCGGTGAAGGCGATCACGTCGACAGCGGGGTGCTGCACGAGAGCCGCGCCGACGACCTCGCCGGGCCCGGGGAGGTAGTTGACGGTCCCGGGCGGGAGGCCAGCTTCTGAGAGCACGTCCATGAGCATCGCGGCGACCAGGGGTGATTGCTCGGCGGGCTTGAGGACGACCGTGCAGCCGCTGGCCAGGGCGGCCGAGGCCATGCCGGTGATGATCGCGAGCGGGAAGTTCCAGGGGGCGATGACGGCGGCCACGCCGCGCGGTTCGTAGCTGTAGCTGTTGCGCTCACCGGGCGGGCTGGCGACTTCCACTCCTGGGGCGAGCCGCTCCGCCTCGGCGGCGTAGTAGCGGAGGTAGTCGATCGCTTCGCACACATCGCCGTCGGCCTCACGCCAGGGCTTGCCGCTTTCGAAGACCATCTGCGCGGCGAAGGCGAAGCGCCGTTCGGCAATCAGCGAGGCGGCCCGGCGAAGCAGCCCGGCCCGTTCGCCAGCGGCCGTTTCGCGCCAGGCGGGGAAGGCCCGAGTAGCGGCGGCGACGGCGCGCTGGACGTCCGCCTCCGACGCCTGGGCGACGCTCCCGAGGAGGAGGGCGGGGTCGCCGGGGGCTCTCACCTCGGCCGTGAGAGGCGTCGTAACCGCTTCGCCGCCGATCCAGAGGGTCACCGTTCGCCCGAAGCTTGCTCGGGCGGCGGTGAGGGCGGCGGCCATCTCACTCCGCGTCGCGGGTTCGTGGAACTGGGCCGGCGTGTGGTTGGTGAACGCCGCGCCGACGGTCACGTCCACGACATCTGGCTCCGGTTCGGGGACGGCCAGCAAGAGTTCCGGATCGCCCTCCTCGTGCCGGTGCAACAGCCAGGATTCGTTGGAGGTGTTTTCGAGGAGACGACGCACGAGGTAGGCCATGCCGGGGACGATCTCGCCGACTGGGACGTAGACGCGCGTGAGGTAGCCTTCTCCGGCGACGGCGTGGCGGAGCCCTTCGGCCATGCCGTAGAGCATCTGAAATTCGATCGTCGAGGGCGGAAGGCCGGCGGCCTCCGCCGCCGCAATGGCGTGGGCGATGCTGCGGGGATTGTGGCTGCCGAAGGCGGGCCGCAGATGCGGGGAGAGCGCCAGGAGCTGCTCCGTGCGGCGTTCG
>CAZQCR010000089.1:0-11277 GCA_964591745.1 uncultured Anaerolineaceae bacterium | reverse complement strand
CCGTTCGCCCGCGCCGAGGCGCCTGGCGCCAGCTCCTCCCACTCCAGGTCGTAGGTCACGCCAGTCAGGACGCCGGGAAAGACCTTCTCGGAGATGTCCTTGCCGAGCGCTTCTGTGCCCTGGGGGCCGATGATTCGGACCGGGCGCGTTCGCCCCTGCCAGCGCCAGTGCAGCAGCAGGAAAGGCAGGCCGAGGAAGTGGTCCCCGTGGTGATGGCTGATGATCACCGCGTCGAGCTCGTTCGGATCGAGCCCCACACGATTCAGCGAACTCAGCGCCTGGGGCGGAGCGTCGAACAGAAAGCGGTCGTTAACCACAAATCCGTTGCAGCACAGGCCGCCCGGGGAGAAGGCGTTCCCACTTCCGATGAACGTCAGGTTCAAGTCGTGCATGCGCCCACTATTCTAAAGCCGTCCAGAGGTAGTGTCTGTGAAGCGCATCGCACTTCGCAAAACGAATGACGCTGGCTCGCATACAGCCTTGCCCGCAAAATAGCTCCGTGTCCTACCGCATCGGAATCATCAACGTCACGGGCTACGCCGGCATGGAGGCCGCCCGCCTCCTCTGGAATCATCCACACGCCCGCCTGACCGCCGTCACCGGGCGCTCGCTCGCCGGCCAAAAGCTCGGCGAGGCCTTCCCCCACCTCGCCCCGTACGGCGAGATGGTGATCTCGGCCGAACTGGAAGAGGAAGTCGATCTGGTGATGTCGGCCCTCCCTACCGCCGCCAGCGCGGAGGCCTGCGCGCCCTTCATCCGCGCCGGTGTGCCCGTCATCGATATCGCGGCGGACTTTCGGCTCCGGGACGCCGCCGCCTACCAGGAGTGGTACGGCCAGCCCCACCCCGCGCCGGAGTTGCTTGCCGGCGCGGTTTACGGCCTTCCAGAACTCAACGCCGAGCGCATAGCCGCCACCAAACTGGTCGCCAACCCGGGCTGCTATCCCGCCGCCTCGATCCTCGCCCTCGCGCCAGCCTTCGCAGCCGGGATCATCGAGCCGCGAATCGTCGTCGATGCCAAGTCCGGCATCTCTGGCGCCGGCCGCGGCACCGGTGGGAGCTACGGCTACAGCGAAGTCAACGAAGACGTTTCGGCGTACAAGATCGGTAAACACAACCACCAGCCGGAGATCGCCCAGGAACTGGGCGCGCTCCGCGTCGAAGGCCAGGAGCCCCGCGTCACCTTCGTCCCCCACCTCGTGCCGATGACGCGCGGCATCCACGCCACCTGCTACGCCCCGCTTCTCGGCTCGCCGACGAAGGCCGAGGTCGTCGCTGTCTATCGCGATTTCTATGCCAGCGCCCCCTTCACCCGGGTGACCGACGCTCCGCCCCATACCAAGCACACGCTGGGGAACAACATGTGCCTCGTCCACCCCTCTATCGATGAGCGCAACGGCATGCTCGTGGCCATCGGCGTGCTCGATAACCTGGTGAAGGGCGCGGCCGGCCAGGCCATCGAGAACATGAACCTGATGCTCGGCCTGGACCAAAAGGCCGGGCTCGACCTCGTGGCGGTCTACCCGTGAGCGAACTCGACCCTTCGGGCAACGTCACCGACACCCCCGGCTTTCGTGGTGGCGCCACCTACGCCGGGATAAAGACGTACGGCGAAGGAAAGCTCGACCTTGGCATCCTCGCCGCTGACTACCCCTGCGTTGTCGCCGCGACGTTCACCCAGAACCGCTTTCGCTCGGCGGCCGTCGAAGTCAACGTCGAGCACCTCCTGGACGGACACGCGCGAGCGGTCATCGTGAACTCTGGCTGCGCCAACTCCAGCACCGGCGCCCAGGGCATCGCCGACGCCAAACGGATGGCAGCGCTCACCGCTGCCCGCTTCGGCTTCGCCCCGGAAGAGGTCCTCGTCGGCAGCACCGGCGTCATCGGCCAGTTCCTCCCCATGCAGAAGATCGCCGACGGCGTCGCCGCGATCGAACTCGACCCGGAGGGCGGCGCCGCCTTCAGCCGCGCGATCACGACGACCGATACGCGCCCCAAGCACGGCTCCGTTCGCTTCGGCCCCTACATCCTCGCCGGGTGCTGCAAAGGCGCCGCCATGATCCACCCGAATATGGCGACCATGCTCGCCTACCTGACCACGGATGCCCCCGTTGAGCTGGAGTTCCTCCGCCAGGAACTCCGCGAGGCGGTGAACCGTTCCTTCAACATGGTCGCCATCGATACCGATACGAGCCCCAGTGACACCGTGCTCCTCTTCGCCCGGGCCCCACAGCCCGGCGGCCCGGTGATCGACGCACGTTCGCCGCTTGCCGCGGAATTCCGCTATGCCGTCCGCACGATTTGCACTCACCTGGCCCGCGAAATCGCACGGGACGGCGAAGGCTCGACGCGGATGATCGAGGCCACCGTTCGATCCGCCGCCAGCGAAGAGGACGCCCGCCACCTCGCACGGCTGTTGACGACGTCGTACCTGCTCAAATCCGCCGTCCACGGCGCCGATCCCAACTGGGGCCGGATCTCCGCGATCATCGGCCGGTCGGACGTAGCGTTCGATGAAGCGGACGTGACCATCGACCTCTGCGGGATCCGCGTCTTCGAGAAGTCGCGCCCGACGGATTTCGACCCGGCGGGGGTCTCGGCCGCGATGAAGTCGGAAGAAGTCCCGATCGTCGTTACTCTCGGCGCCGGGCCGGCTAATGCGACCGCGTGGGGGTGCGATCTGACGCCCGAATACGTGCACCTCAACGCGGACTACACCACATGAGCGGCGGCCCGCTCGTCGTCAAGATCGGCGGCAGCACCCTCGGTTCAACCGATAGCTCCTTCCGCGACGTCGCCGCGCTCGCTTTGGCTGGCGAGATTCCGGTCGTCGTGCACGGCGGCGGGGCGGAAGCGAGCCGCTGGCTGGAGGCTATGGGCATCCCCTCCCGCTTCGAGCGTGGGCTGCGCGTGACGGATGAAGCCGTCCTGCCCGTCGTCGTCGCCGTCTTCGCCGGCCTGGTGAACAAACGGATCGTCGCTGCCATCAACGCTTCCGGGGCGCGTGCGGCCGGGTTCTGCGGGGCGGACGGCCGTCTCCTCGAGTGCCGGATCGCCGACCCCGCTCTCGGAGCCGTTGGTACGCCCGTCCGCGTACACCCGGAGCTGATCACGGCGCTGCGGGCCGCGGGCATCATCCCCGTCATCGGCCCGATAGGCTTCGTGCCGGGAGCGCCAGCGGACGCCCTGGTCAATGTGAACGCCGATACCGTCGCCGGGAACATCGCCGCCGCGATCGGTTCAGACCGGCTCGTCTTCCTGACCGATGTCGAGGGCGTACGCGGCCCCGATGGGGCGGTCATCAAGCGCCTCACTGGCGATGACGCCAGGGCCCTGATCGCCAGCGGGACGATCGCCGGCGGGATGATTCCGAAGGTCGAAGCATGCCTCCACGCGGCGTCACTCGGCGTGACCGCCCAGATCATCGACGGCCGGGAAGAGGGCGCCCTGCTCAAACGCGAAGGCGCGGGGACGACAGTCACGCCGTAAGCCCGGCGTTTCGGGGCCGCATGCCCGTTAACATTCAGCCACCACGTATGCGTTACTCTCTATCAAATCTGTGATTCCGAGTTGATGCCGCACGATGGCGACTGACATAAGCCCGGAACTCGACCAGCCAGCACTCCAACTTCCGCCGGCCGTGGATTACGACGACCCCTCGCTCTATCTCAACCGCGAGCTGAGCCTCGTGGAGTTCAACCGGCGCGTCCTCGCCGAGGCGTTGGACGAACGGAACCGCCTGCTGGAACGGGTAAAGTTCCTCGCCATCGCCGCTTCGAACATCGAAGAGCTCTACACCAAGCGCGTCGGCTGGCTCCAGAGGTTGATGAAGACGGACTCGCATATGGCGACCGTCGACGGGCTCACAATCGCTGAGCAGCTTCACCAGGTTCGCGATCGCTGCGATGAGCTGCGAAGCGAGATGGATGCCTGCTGGGCGAACGTGCTCCAGCCCGCACTCAAGGGTCGCGGGATCGAGGTCATTCGATTTGCCGACCTCGAAGGCGAAGCCAGGGTCCGGCTCACCACCTACTTCGAGCGCGCCATCTTCCCGGTCCTTACACCCCTGGTCGTGGACCCGGCGCACCCCTTTCCGTTCATCTCTGGCGGAAGCCTCTCGCTCGCGGTCAACGTTCGCCACCCGGTTACCGGGCAAGACCGTTTTGCGCGTGTCAAGGTGCCGCAGAATAGACCGCGTTTCGTCGAGGCGGACGACCTGCGCTACGTCCCGATCGAAGACCTGATCGCGGCCCACCTCCACATGCTCTTCCCGGGCATGGAAGTCACCGACGTCGTCGTGCTCCGCGTCATCCGCAGCGCCGAACTCGGCAGCCCCGGCGAAGAAGCCAGCGACCTGCTGGAGATCATCGAGAGTGGCTTGCGGCGCCGCCGTCTGAACGACGCCCTCCACCTTTCGCTGAGCGGCAAGCTCTCGCCATCGCGACTCGAGCTCCTCCTCGAAGAGCTGGAACTCACAGACGAAGACATCTATCTGAACGACGGCCTCCTCGGCCTTTCGGACCTGATGCAGATCGGCACGCTCGCCATTCCCGAACTCAGCGACCCACCGTTCACCCCCGGCGTTCCTTCTGGCTTCAGCGCCGGCGCATCTGACCCGGTGTCGTTCTTCGCCACCATCCGCGACCGCGACATCCTCGTCCACCACCCCTACGAATCCTTCGATGCCACCGTCGTTCGCTTCATCGATGAGGCGGCCGATGATCCCGCGGTCCTCGCGATAAAGCAGACGCTCTACAGGGCATCGCCCGATTCGCCCATCCTCGACGCCCTGATCGACGCCGCCGGCCGGGGCAAACAGGTCGCCGTCCTCGTTGAGCTAACAGCCCGCTTCGATGAGGCGAACAACATTCAGTGGGCACGGAAGCTGGAGAACGCCGGCGTCCACGTCGCCTACGGCAACCCGGATCAGAAGATCCACAGCAAGATCTGCCTCGTGGTTCGCGAAGAGGTGACAGGGGTCGCCCTTTACGCCCACATTGGCACCGGGAACTACAACTCGAGTACGGCCCGGCTCTACACCGACCTCGGCCTCCTCACGGCGGACCCGGCCATCTGTGGAGACCTCCTCCACGTCTTCAATCACCTCACCGGCTATTCCGAAGGCATGGAGACGCGCGAGCTCCTCGTCGCGCCGACGGGACTCCGTTCCGGTCTTGCGGACCGCGTACGACGTGAGATCGAGCACGCGCGGTCGGGGCGGCCTGCCCGGGTCGTCTTCAAGATCAACGCCCTCGAAGACCGGGACTTCACCCGGCTGCTCTACGAAGCTGGCGCGGCCGGCGTGCGTGTCGACCTCATCGTCCGAGGCGTCTGCCGGATTCGCCCCGGCATCCCGGGTGTCAGTGAGAACGTCCGCGTCGTCAGCGTGGTCGGCCGGTTCCTTGAACACTCCCGCGTTTACTACTTCCAGAACGACGGCGCGCCCGAGTACTTCATCGGCAGCGCCGACATCATGAAGCGAAACCTCGATGAGCGAATCGAAGTGCTGACGCCGCTGCGCCGCCCGGAACACCACGCGCAGGTCCAGCAGCTCCTTGAGATGCTCCTCACCGACCGGCGCCAGGGCTGGGAACTGCGCGACCAAACGTGGACACGAGACGCCACCGTAGACGAACCCGGCACCCAGGCAAGGCTGATGGCGGCGGCTCCGTTCAGCTAGTCGCCGGTGGCTCGCGATCGCGTATGATTCGCGGCAGCTACACCAATTCGTCCCGAGGTATCCGGGCAACCGCCGCCTCTTCGACCGCATCCCCGGACTCACGATCGAGGACCGGGTTCACGACGAACCGAGCAGGTTCGCCCTTACCGCGTCTTCGTCGCGTCCCAGCTGTCCCAGTACGTCACCTCGTCCACCGGCTTGCGGCGTGTAGGCCCGAACTTCGCGTCCGGGTAGCCCAGCGGGATGAGGGCCACCGGCTTCGCTTCCTCAGGCAGCGCCAGGAGCTCGCGAAGGACGGGATCGATCCCGGCGTTGAAAGTCGTGAGGACCGTCCCCAGGCCGAGCCCGCGGGCCGCCAGGAGGATGTTCTGGACCGACGGGTAGATCGATGAGCCGCTCAGCAGACGGTCTGAAGCGACCGGGGAGAACAGGCAGGGGATGACCAGCACGGGCGCCGTCCCGATGTCCCGCGCCAGTTCGAGCGCGCCCGTGAACATCAGCCGCTGACCCTTGTCGTCCGACTGCGTGCCCCGTTCAAAGTAGGTACGCATCCCTTCGTTCGATTGGAGATGTGCCGAGAGCGCCTCGCTGATCTGACGCCGTTTCTCGGCGTCGCGGACGATGACGAACCGCCACGGCTGGCTGTTCGTGCCACTCGGAGCCTTCGTCGCCGCCTCCATCACCCGCCAGAGCAGCTCGTCGGGCACCGGGTCCGGCTTGAATCGCCGGATGGCGCGCTGGCTGTAGATCGCTTCGAAGAGCGAATCTGTCGGGTCTGCTGTGCTGACGACGTCCATGTGGTTGTTCCGATCCTGATCGTGTTGGGCGAAGTGTAGCGCCGCCACCGCTTCACTCGCTGCGCTTGTCTTCGCAGTTGCGGGACGCCAGCCGCAGCCCCCGAGCCCGCCCCGCTACCGCCTGCTCGGCGCTGCCGTCTTCGCATCGAACACCAGCCCCAGGAATTGGGACGGCGGGACCAAGATTGCGAAGCCGTCCGGAAGGTCCGCGCGAAACACCACGAGCTCCGAACCGGCCTGGACCACGACAGCGATGCCGAGGCGCCGCGGCCAGGCCGGTGACTCTCGTGAGAGCTCCCCTCCGGCGACGTCATAGATCAGCCCGAAGGTTCGTTCGCCCGGTAGCCCCGTGCAAGCGCAGAATGGCAGCCCTGGGAGCGGCGGGGAGAGCGTTGCCAGTTGTTGCGGGGGCCAGGGGTCCGGCCGGTCCGCCAGTTCCTCCTGCACGCGCACCTCTCCGCCGTTGACCGGGATGTCGACCACGACAGCCTTTCCTCCAGCGGCGAACGAACGGAGAGTCAGGAGGGCGGCCTCCGTCCAGGTCAGGTTCAACGGATCCCCCCCGGAAACACGGACTGCCGCCAGGTCCACGCGGCGCGCCGTTGTTCCGTCGGGCTTCAGGACAACGACGGACTGTGAACCCACAACCCCGTAGTACTCGCCATCCGGGGACCAGCGAGTTCGGCCGAAGGGCGACCCCAGGTCGATGTCCCCGGCGGTGCCGAGGTGCCGCCCCGCTGAGTCGAAGAACACCACCTCGCGACCGGCCAGCGCCAGGTGGGATCCGTCGGGCGACCAATCGACGGTCCTTGGAGTAGCGATAGAGCCGGGAAAGCGAGAGGACTCCACCTTCCCGGAAGTCCGATCCGTTATCGTCAGAGCCCATGCGCCGTCAGCCACCGTACTGATGATGCTCGCAATCTTCCGGCCATCGGGCGAAAGCCGGGCAGCGGCGTAGGTTTCGGGATCTCCGAGGTCCGTCCACTTCCCGGATCGGCCCGAATAGACGCGCAGCTGCGTTTTCTCGGCGCGCAAGAGGGGGCCGCCGACCACCATGATGAGTTCGCCTGGGTCGCCGGCGCGATCGCTCTCCCTGCCGACCAACGCGCATATCCCGGCGGCGCCTGCGACGAGAACCGCGACGCCTGTTACCCCCGCGGCGATTCGCATGCCCGTACTCCTCGGACAAGGAAGGCGCATCAGAACTCGGCCGAGAAAGATGGGATGAAGTCCGCCAGGTCGTTTACCGTCAGCGTGGCGACTCCGAAGAGCGGTGCCGTCGGTTCTGCTGTGCTGGCGACGTTCATAGTGCGTTCCCGTTCGTGGTAGTTGCACCGAGTGTAGCGCCACAACGCCCCTCCCCACGCGTGCAGCGCAACGCCCGTCGGACGCGTATGATTCGCGGCAGCTACACCACTTCGTCCTGAGGTATCCCAATGTCAGACCGGACCATTCGCGGGAAGACCGCGATCGTCGGGCTCGGCGAGACGCGCTACTACAAGCGCGGCGCCGCCCCCGATCCCGAATTCAAGCTGACCCTCGACGCGATCATCATGGCCGCGGAAGACGCCGGCATCGATGTCCGTGACATCGACGGCTTCGCATCGTTCTCCAACGATAGGAACGACCCGCCACGGCTGATGACCGCCCTCGGCATCAAGCACATCGGCTTCAGCAACATGTTCTGGGGCGGCGGTGGAGGTGGTGGGTCAGGCGCGGTCGCCAACGCTGCCGCCGCTGTGGCCGCCGGCTACTGCGATATCGCAGTAGCCTACCGCGGCCTCGCACAGGGCCAGTTCGGCCGCTTCGGACAGGGTGCGCGCATTCCCCAGGCGCCGGGCGGCATGGCCTTCACCGCTCCCTACGGGTTGATGTCTCCCGCCCAGATGTTCGCCATGCGAACCCGCCGCTTCATGCACGAACACGGCGTTCAGCAGGAAGCCCTTCGTGCCCTCGCCCTCGCCAGCTACTACCACGCCCAGCGCAACCCGCGCGCCGTCATGTTCGGCCGTCCTCTCACGGAAGAGGACTACGACAACTCCCGTTGGATCGTCGAGCCCTTCCACCTCTTCGATTGCTGCCAGGAGAACGACGGCGCGGCCGCCGTCATCATCACCTCTGCCGAGATGGCGAAGGACCTGAAGCACAAGCCCGCCTACATCCTTGCCGCCGCCCAGGGGACGGACTACCGCCAGGCCGCTACCGCACATAACGCACCTGACTACGGCACCTCGAACTTCAAGACGCTCGCCCCCCGCCTCTACGCCACGGCGGGCGTCGGCCCCGAAGACGTCGACGTCCTCCAGAGCTACGAGAACTTCACCGGCGGCGTGCTCATGAGCATGGTCGAACACGGCTTCTGCAAGCCGGAAGAAGTCAACGACTTCTTCGACATCGAGAACTTCAAGTTCGATGGCGGCAAGCTGCCCCTCAATACCAGCGGCGGCAACCTGGCCGAATGCTACATGCACGGCCTCGAGCTGATCACCGAGGCTGTCCGCCAGATTCGCGGCGATTCGCCCTGCCAGGTGAAGGACGTCAACATCTCCATGGTCACCTCCGGGCCCATGGTTCAGCCCGTCAGCGACCTGATTCTCGGCCGGGAGCCAAATCGATGAGTGACCCCTATCCCCCGTCTTCCCAGGGCACGGCGTCGGCCGTCGCCGTTCCCTCCGCCACAGCGGAGCGCAAGTATCTCCTGCCAGAGGGCCTCCCCCAGCCCGCGCCCTACCCGGAAGGGCTCGCCGTGGAGTTCTGGGAGGCCACCCGCCGCCACGAACTCCTCGTCCAGCACTGCAAGAACTGCGGCATCCACCAGTGGGGGCCGGAGTTCATCTGCTACAAGTGCCACTCCTACGACCTGGACTACATCCGCGTCTCGGGCCGCGGCAAGATCTTTAGCTGGGAACGCCCCTGGTACCCGGTTCACCCCGCGTTGCAGAAAGGCGTTCCCTACATCGTCGTTCTCGTCGAGCTCCCGGACGCCGATAACGTTCGCATGGTCGGCAACCTGGCCGGCGACCCGCTCCAGGACGTCATCATCGGCGCAGACGTCGAGGCGGTGTTCGAAGACCACGACGATGGCGAACCCCCATATACCCTCGTCCAGTGGCGGGTCGTGTGAACGGATCGCGCTACGTTGTGCGGGTAGCGGCCGAAACCCAGGGGCGTCTTGCCGTTCTCGGGCGAGATGAGTGGGGAAACGCCACCGGGGCATGGACGACCTTTACGACGCTGGTTGCCGGTCTTTCACGCGAGGGCCTGGGGGCGCTCGGCACCCGGGGGGGCTTTCGCGGTTCGACCGGCGGTGGCGAGGACGTGTACTCCTATGCGACCGAATTCTGCTCCTTCGGGATTTTCCACAGGCCCGGCTTTCGAGATGTTAGGATTGTCCATGCGTTCCATGTCGATGAGACGTTTACGTTCGCTGAGTGCGAGCATGCCTACCAGAGGTCCGAGCTTCCAGCGATGGAATGGATTCCGCTCACTGAGGAGACGCTAACGTGAAAGCCTTGCCGGCAGCCGTGTACCGTCAGTACGCAACTGCGGACGAGTTCCTGGAGGCGCTCGCCGCGGAGAACCCCGAGATCGCCCGGGCGTTCGAACTCCACGAACCCAGCCTCAAGCTCGCCCTCATGCTCTCTGACGTTCAACGAGCGCTGGCCAACAGCGACCTTTCCGAACTCGACTGGGCGAAACGGCTCGGCACCGTTCCGTCGCACGTCCGTTACCTCACCTCCGGGCTCGGCAACATCACGATCATTGAATTGGGCGAAATGTTGCGGCGTGCCGGGTTCGAACTGCAGCTGACGGCTACGCCGCTCCCCTGCCCTGAGTTATCGGCCGACCAGGCTGTCGCGGCCGCACCAGTAGGAGCTCACGTATGACGGACACCACCATCACTCCCGCCACCGCGGATCTTGCAGTACTCGCCTGCGAAATCAGCGCTCGCCCGGCAGGGGCGCCAACGCCCGAACAGCTCGCGCCGTTCATCGCCGGCTGCCACCGTGGCCGCGGAGCGCTTTGCATTCCGCTCCTTCCCGAAGGGCGGGAGATGGCGGAGGCCTTCGTCTCGGCCGAGACCCTCTGCTGCCCGGAGATCGGCTGGTCCGTGGGCCAGATGGGCGGGATGCTCGCGATCATCATCCAGGGCACGCCCGAACAGCTCGACGTGGTGGAGCGGCTCTTCAAGGCCTGAGCCGCCGCGACCGCCTCAGAACGTCCGGCTACAGAAGTACTCCCCGACCGCGCGGAGCATCTCCCGGCCGTTCGCATCGACCGCGAGTTCGGCGGCCTTCGCCTCAGCTTCGTCCGCGAACTTCCGCGCCAGCTCGCTGCAGAGCGTGTTCGCGCCTGCCCCTTCAAGTGCGGCCACGATCGCCGGAAGGCGCTCCACCTGCCGGTCTTCCGCGAACGCCCGCCGGATGAGCGCGCCAGCGTCCGGGTCGTTCAGCCCGTGGATGATCGGCAGCGTCTTCTTCTTGCGCGCGATGTCGCCCGTCGTCGTCTTCCCGGTCAGCGCCTCATCGCCCCAGATGCCCAGGTAGTCGTCGATCGCCTGGAAAGCGAGGCCCAGGCGCGTCCCCCAGCGGCCCATGAGCGCTGATTGGGCGGCCGGCGCTCCCCCGAGGATGGCGCCCATCTCCAGCGCCGCTCCTAGTAACACGCCTGTCTTCCCTTCGACCATGCCGAGGTACTCATCCACCGAGACGGCCTCGCGCTCCTCGAACGCGATATCCCGCCACTGGCCGCCGATCATCCCCTCCACCGCGCGGAGGAGCACGTCGAGCGCCGCCATCCT
>CAZQCR010000088.1:0-11312 GCA_964591745.1 uncultured Anaerolineaceae bacterium | reverse complement strand
GGGCCGCCCGAAAAGCCCGGGTAGAACGTGGTATCGCTGCGCAGGTAGCCCTCGACGGTTCCGCCCCGGAACGTCCGCCAGGCCCCGCCGACGGCGCTCACCACACCGAACGACGCCCCCGGTTCGCCTCCCGCGGGCCGGCCGAGCGCGAGGGCGAGGTTGCCCACTTTCGCCGTGCCGCCGTGCTCGATCGGCGTCAGGCCGCTCTTCTCCACCTTCAGGACGGCGATATCGGATCCCGGGTCGCGGCCCAGGATCGTCGCCGCCGCTTCGGTGCCGTCGGGGAGGGTGATCGTTATCGGCTCATCACGTTCGACAACGTGGTCCGCCGTGACGATGACGCCGTCGGCCGTCCAGATGATCCCGGTGGCGGCGAAACGGCGGCGGGCGTCGACGGTGACGATGGAAAGCGCGGCCTTCTCCACCGCATCGGCGAGAGCGTCGGAGAGGTCGGTCAGGGCGTTTGCTTCGCTGGTCATAGGTGGTGGTCCTCCTGCCCGTTAGGGGCGTGCACCCATGGTTGCAGGCGGAGGGCCTCGCGCGGATCACCCGTTCGGGTGGGCGTCGAGCGAGCGGCCGGAACCCTTTACGCTGGCGGCATGGGTTCGCAGCGAGACCAGCTTGTCGCGGCGTTCGGAGCACGCGGCCACCAGCTCTGGGTGGTCGGTGGCGCCCTGCGCGACCGTCTCCTTGGCCACGACAACGTGGATGAGGACTTCGCCACCGACGCCGTTCCGGACGCGATCGAAGCGATCGCCAGCGGCCTCGGCCGTTCGGTCATGACCGTGGGTAAGCGCTTCGGGACGATCGGCGTGCTGCTCGATGGCCAGTGGTCGGAGTTCACAACCTTCCGCGGTGACGACTACACCGGCGGCCACCGTTGGCCCGAGGTGACCTACGGCGCGAGCATCGACGGAGACCTCGCTCGCCGGGACTTCACCGTGAACGCCCTGGCCGAAAGCGCCCATACCGGGGAGCGGCTCGACCTCTTCGGGGGCGCCGCTGACCTCGCGGCGCGCGTCATCCGCGCCGTCGGCGACCCGGCGACCCGCTTCCGCGAAGACCCGCTACGCATCCTCCGCGGCCTCCGGTTCGCCAGCCAGCTCGACTTCGAAGTGGAGCCAGGCACGCTGGATGGCATGCGCGAGACAGCGCCGCTGCTCGCGACGCTCTCCCAGGAGCGCGTGACCACGGAGCTGGACAAGCTGCTCCAGGGGCGGAAGCCGGGGCGCGGACTGCGGCTGCTCCACCAGGCGGGCGGCCTCGCCGTCGTCCTCCCGGAACTGGCCGGGATGCCCGGGTGCGAGCAGAACACCTTCCACCGCTTCGACGTGTGGGAACATACCCTGGCCACCGTCGAGACGATCGACCCGGGCGGCGCCGAACGGATTCGCGTCCGGCGCTGGACCGCGCTCCTCCACGACCTTGGCAAGCCCGCCGTCCGCCACACCAAGACGAACGGCGAGTGGGGTTTCTATCGCCACGAGACGGTGGGTGCTGATATGGCTGCCGCCCTCCTCGACCGGCTGAAGGTGAACCGCCGGGACGCGCTCACGATTCAGCTGCTTGTGCGGCGGCACATGGACCGCCCAAACGTCGCCGACCGCCGATCCGTTCGCCGCTACATGGCGAAGTGCGAGGGCCACTGGGAAGACCTCCTCGCCCTCAAGCGGGCGGACAACGCCAGCCACACGTATGACGACACCGGCTACCACGACGCGCTCGCAGCGCTCTGCGGCCGGATCGCGGAGGAGGACGCCGCCGCCCTCAAGGCCGAGAGTCCCCTCACCGGCGACGACCTCGTGGAGATGTTTCAGCGCGAACCGGGGCCCTGGATCAGGGTGGTCAAGCAGCGGCTGAGTGCCCTCGTCCTCGATGGCGACCTGGCGCCGGGGGACCGGGCCGCGGCCGAGCGGATCGCCCGGCGGATGATGGGCAAAGACGATGGGCCGGGCAGCCGCTAAGCTACGGCGATGCCGATCCGGGTCCTCCGCCTCACAAACAGCGACGACTTCAACGCCGATATCCCGCCGGAACTGCGGGCCGGGGCCATCGCCGATCGAATGCTGAAGGAAGCGACCGGGCAGGAGGTGGAGACGCTCTCCCGGCACATCTGGCCGACGCCCGCCCTCCCCGGGCTGATAGCCCGCTGGGTAGAGCAGCACGAGCCGGACCTCGTCTTCATCCGCATCGCTTCCTACTGGTTCACGTACGAATCGGTCCCGCTGAAGATCGAGCGGGCGCTCGGGCCATGGTCAAAGCGCCTGACGAAGGTCGGCAACCGCGCCGCCGAGAGCCGCGTCATCGGCCATAGCCGTGCCTTCAAGCTGCTCCAGAAAGGGATGCTGCGCACGATCGGCGGGGCCACGTTGCTCACGGCCGACGAAACGGTGGCGGCTACGGAGTCGTACCTGCGGCCGATTCTCGCCCGCGAGGGCGTGGGCGTGGTCGTTCGCGGTCCGCGCACCCCCTTCGGCATGCTGCGGAGTAAGGCGGGGATGCGGAAGTCGGAACAACGCCGCCAGTACGTGAACCGGAGGCTGGCCGCACTGTGCGAGAAGTATCACGTGACGTTTACGGCGTTCGAGACGCTGGACGAGGTCACGAACCCCGCTCATCGCCTGGCCGACCTGGTCCACGCCAGTGAAAGCGGCCAACAGCAGGTCGGCGCCATGGAGGGGAAAGCCCTGGTGCGGGAGTGGGAACGGATCCAGTCGTCAGTGGGGTGAGGTCCAGCGCCGCCGCCTCTGAGTTGAGCCGGTCGCTTGCCACCATCCCCTCCGGCGGTCCCTAATAGCGCCACCTTCACCCGGAGACACCACTATGCCCGGAACCGTGCTCTACGAACGCGATGGCCACGTCGCGACGATCACCTACAACCGCCCCGAAGCACTGAACGCCATCAACGCCGAACTCCGCGCCGACCTGAACGCTGCCTGGGTCCAGTTCCGCGACGACGACGAGGCCTGGGTCGGGATCGTTACGGGCGCCGGCCGTGCCTTTAGCGCCGGGGCGGACCTTCGCGGCGGCGGCGCGGGCGACGCCTCGAAGGCGACCTTCTGGGAAACGCCGAGCCTGACCTCGCTGGAGAACGGGCTCGAGATCTGGAAGCCGATCATCGCCGCCGTCAACGGCTACTGCCTCGGCTTCGCCTGCACCCTCGTGGCGGCCTGCGATTTCGTCATCGCCAGCGAACGCGCGGAGTTCGGCTTCCCGGAAGTGAAGCTCGGCGTGCCCACCATCCAGGGCTCCATCCGCATGCCGAAGAAGGTGGGCTGGCAGAACGCCATGGAGCTGCTCCTGATCGGCGACCGGGTCGACGCGAAGCGCGCGAAGGAGATGGGGCTCTGTTGGAAGGTCGTCCCGCACGAAACGCTCATGGACGAAGCGCGGGCGCTGGCCGCCCGGCTGTGCCAGGCCGCGCCGCTCGCTGTCCGTGCCACGAAGGAGGTCGCGCATCGCGGGCAGGAGGCGCCGTTCGTCGCCGCCGTCCGCTTCGGCGAGACGATGCGCCGCGTGGCCGGGGCGACAGAGGACGCCCGAGAAGGCATGGCGGCCAGCCGTGAGAAGCGTCCCGCGGTGTGGAAGGGCCAGTAGGGATCCGGAACAAGGTATGAGCCGGGCGCTCGCCGAGGCTCTGGTCTACCGCCGGACCGTTAGACCAGCCGCCCGAAGAGGTCGTAGTCGCCCGCCGATTCGATCCGCACGCGCACCCTTGAGCCGATCGCTGCCGTCCCGGTGGCGAAGACGAGGCCGTCGACTTCGGGTGCTTCGCGATAGGTGCGGCCAGCGATGACCGGACCGCCGTCTTCGTCTTCGCCCGTCCCTTCGACGAGCATTGGGAGTGTCTTGCCGACGAAGCGGCGGGCGAGCTTCCCGGCGATCTTCTGCTGCTGGACCATGAAGCGGTCGCGCCGTTCGGCTTTTACTTCGTCCGCCACCTGGTCCTCCATTTCGAAGGCGCCGGTCCACTGTTGCCGTGAATAGGTGAAGCAGCCGGCGTGGTCGAAGCGGACGGCGCGGGCGAAGGCGAGGAGCTCTTCGAATTCGGCGTCCGTTTCGCCGGGGAAGCCGGCGATGAACGAGGTGCGGAGGACGATGTCGGGCATCGCCGTGCGGAGCGCCCGAACGAATTCGTAGACTTTGTCGACGTTGCTGGGCCGCTTCATGCGGCGAAGAACGGCTTCGCTGCCATGCTGAAGGGGCACGTCGAGGTAGTGGACGACGTTGGGGATGGTCGCCATTGCTTCGATCAGGGCGGGGCTTACACGGCTGGGGTAGGCGTACATAAGCCGCAGCCAGACGTCCGGGCCGACGGCCTCGCCGAGCATCCGGAGGAGGCCGGGCAGGCCCGTTCCGACGGCCATGCCCATGTCTTCGCCCCAGGCGGTGCTGTCCTGGGCGACGAGGACGAGTTCCTTGGCCCCGGCCGCTACCAGCCGTTGCGCTTCCTTCACCATCAGTCCGGCGGGGGCGGAGCGGAGTCCGCCCTTGATCTTGGGGATGACGCAGAAGGTGCAGGGGGCGTCGCAGCCATCGGAGATCTTCAGGTAGGCACTTGGGCCGGTGACCTTCGCCCCGGTCTCGGGGATGTCGAAGACGGCGGCGACATCGACGCTCAAGAGCTTCGCCACATCCTGCCACTGGCCAACACCGAAGACGTGGTCGACGTTCGGTGCTTCGGCGCGAACCTGGTTGCCGTAGAGCTGGGTCATGCAGCCGGCGACGATCAGGGTCTGTCCCTCGCGCTTGTTCGCTGAAAGGGCATGGACGGCCTCCATCGATTGGGCCTGGCTCTGTTCGATGAAGCCACAGGTGTTGACGATGATCGCGTCGGCATCGCCGGGCTGGAGCACAGGTATAAGTTCGCCACCAGTGAGGAGGCGTTCGAGGTGTTCGCTATCGACATCGTTCTTGGGGCAGCCGAGAGTGACGAGGTGGTACGTTCGCGGCACTGCCATCAGGGGCCGTCACTGACGACGATGTTGACCGTTTGGCCTTCCGTAAGCTTGCCGCCGGCGGCCGGGGCCTGGGAGATCACGTTGCCCTTGGGAACGGTGGCGCTCTGCTGGCGCGTTTCCCGCGTGACCAGCCCGGCATCTTCGATCGCGCTCTTCGCATCACCTGACGATTGCCCTTCGACGGCCGGCACCACGCCCGATTCAGCGCCGGTGGAGGCGCGCGTGGTGGGAGTGGCGGTAGCGCCTCCGCCCGGTGTCGAAGAGCCGGGAAGGTCGTCCCCGCCGCTGCCGCCAAGATTGGAGACGAGGATGGCGAGGAGGACGACCGCGATGATCGCCCCTGCCGCGATGCCAAGAATGGTTACCGTTCGGGCCTGGTTTGCCGGGCTAGGGTTAATCCGGCGAGCGGGCGCGGGCACGCCGATATCGACGCCGATGGTTGGTTCGCGTGGCGGACCCTGGGGCGACGCCGCTGGCGGCCCGACGGCTGAGCGCTGGCGCGGTGATGGGCGCTCGGGGCCGCGCTGCTGTCCGCCCACGGGCGGCATCCCGATAATCGGGCCCTCTTCGGCATGGTGATCGCCACGTTGCCGTTGTTCTCCGCGCGCGTGCCCGCGGTTCCAGGTGGGCCGTGAAGCGCTGGTAGCGCTGACGGGGTTCTCCATGCTTGGGCGGCCGCGGCCGGTCGTGGCCCCGTCGTCGTCTTCGCTAGGAAAGAGGTGGATCAACTCTTGCGGGTCTTCGCCAAGGTATTGGGAGTACGAACGCAGAAAGCCGCGCGCATACACTGGCGCCGGGATGACCTCGAACCGTTCCGATTCGAGGGCTTCCAGATAGCGTCGTGAGATGCGCGTGTCGCGCTCAGCATCTTCGAGGGTAAGGCCCCGGGCCTCGCGGGCCCGGATCAGCCGTGACCCGAGTTCACCCATTGCCCACCTCAGGGAACGTATACCGTACCACCCCCCACGCCTACGGACAGAGCGGCCGCGGCAGTGTTGAGCCGCGCCGCTCCGCCGTGCTGAGGCGCGCGTTCGGCCTGGCCGCTCCCGCTCAAGGCCCGCGGTAGCGCGAAGAGTCAGTGGCGACGGAGCGCCACGGCTCCATAGCGTAGTCCAGGCCTCCTATGCCCGTTTCAGGATCTCACTGGCGAGGGCCCACACGGCCAGCGCTAACAGTCCGAGGACGGTGAGGGGCATGAGCACGCGGAAGTTCTCAGCGACGAGACCATCGGCGCCCTGGACGAGATTGGGGCCCTCGCCTCGTTCTTCGAGGAGCGCCTTCGCGCGCTCGACATCGCTCTCGGCGACGAAGATCGCCCAGCCACCCTCCTGGAGCACGCTCGGGCCGCGATACCCCGGTGACCCGTTGACGCGGGCCGCCACGCCGTCCGTTTCGAGCCCGCCAGAGATGATCCGCGCTTCGCCTTCCATCCTGCCCGTCACACCGGCTCCCAGCGTCGCCGTACGGCTATCCGCTTCACGTGCGAAGGGCCTCTCTCGCGCGCTGGCGGTCCGTCTCCGCGACAAGCAGGCGGCTTTCGATGCCATGCTTGCGGAAGAAGGAGAAGAGGCCGAAGGGATTGACGCTGTAATGGCCCGCGGCCGCCAGCCGCATCGGGATGCCGGCTGCGTCAAGCAACCGGCCGGGAGGCGCTGGATCCGTGCCGCGCCAGACTTCGACCCAGCGGGCGTCCGCTGCATCGCCCATCGAGGTCACGCCGGTACCGGGACGTCGAGCCGGTGCCTGAGGACTTCGGCCATCACCTTTGCCCCAACAACGGCGCCGGGTTCGACGACGGGGAGGCGGGGTTCGCCGATGACGAAGCCGAGTTGGCGGAGGACATAACGAATGGTACTCGGGCTGCCGTTGAGGAAGCAGGCGTCGGTGAGCGCGCAGAGCTTGCGGTGGATGGCCGCGGCCTCCGGCAATCGCCCGGCGAGGATATGGCCGAGCATCTCCTTCTGCTGGGCGGCGACGATGTGGGAGGTGACGCTGATCGCTCCCCAGGCGCCCATGCACCAGAGGTGGAAGTTGTCGTTGTCGTTGCCGCTCCAGATGCGGAAATCCGGGGCGGCCTCCATCACCGCGGCTGTCGACGCGAGGTCGCCGTTGGCCTCTTTGTTGCCGACGATGTTCGGGATTTCGGCGCAGCGGAGGATCGTCTCGACCGTCATGCCGACGCCGACGCGGCCGGGGACGTTGTAGATGACGACCGGCAGGTTCGTGCTTTCGGCGACGGAGCGGAAATGCTGGAAGATGCCCTCTTGAGGCGGCTTCAGGTAGTAGGGGACCACGGCGAGGATGCCATCGGCTCCCGCGCGTTCGGCGCGCTTGGCCAGGGCCCGTGAGTGGTGCGTGTCGTTCGTCCCGGCCCCGGCAATGACGGTCCCGTGATCGCCCAACTCCTGCTTGACCTCTTCCCAGAGGCGCGCCTTCTCGTCGTCGCTGAGGAGGGGCGATTCGCCGGTCGTACCGGTGACCACGACGCCGTCGTTGCCCGCGCGGACCAGGTGGGCGGCGAGGCGGCGGGCATGGGCGTAATCGACCGTGCCATCCGGGGTGTAGGGCGTGACCATCGCGGTCAGCAGGCGTCCGAGTTCGGCCATGGGGGCACTCCGCGGGAAGGTGATGGCCATTGTAGCCGAAAGGCGAAAGGGCGAACTGAAACGCAAAGGAACAAAGGGCCCAAAGAGAGGGCCGTTGAGTGTGACGGAGGGAGGACAGCGGCGAGGGACGGCCCGCTTGGGCGCGCCAATGGGGATCCTTTGCTCCCTTTGCATCTTTGCGTTTCGAAATCGTTCAGCGTTCGAGGTACTGGGCGCTGGCCCAGCCGGGGCGGCCGTCGGGGGTGGCGACCGGGAGCCAGGTGATGCCGTCGGCCTCCGCTGGTTCGCCCTCGCGCAGGCGGAGGATGACGTTGTCGCGGTAGCAGCCGAGGATTGCGGCGGCGGTCGCGGGCTGTTCGCGGACGTTCAGGCAGTCGCTCGCGCCGGTGACGCGGGCGAAGGGGCCGAGGGCGACGTGCTGGACGTAGGGATAACCGTCGCGGTTCATCGTCTCGCTCACTCCAGGAAGAGGGCGGATCTGGCCCCTCGTGAGGTCAACGAACGCAGCCTCCATCTGGAGGTATCGGTCGGCCGGGGGGTCGGGCAGGATGGCCGAGCCTGTAAGCCACTCAGTCCCGTCTGGAGTCACCAGGTGACCTGAGAGGCCGACATAGGTGTTTCGCTTCAGGTCCATTGGCGCCATCCAGTCCTTCAACACGAACCCACTCGCATCTACGACGGACAGGTGCGGCCGGTGGTTCAGGTCCCCCCACGTCACAACGAAGCCCGCGCCGACCTTCGCTTTCAGGAGCGGCGCTGGTAGGTCCGGGATGGTGACAAGGACCTGCCCCGCGCTGTCGAGATAGGTGCTGTCCGCCCGACGCCACCACACGGGGCCGATGCCCGGCACGTTCAACGGATAGAGCGACTGGTCGCCCCCCGGGGGAGCGATTAGCGTCCCGTCGAGCAGGTAGGAACGCGTCAGGCCCTCCGTCCATCTCCCGTAGGCGGGCGACCCGGCGCGCACGGAAGTGAGCATCATGTCCGCGGGCCCGCGCCCGGCCTCCGACCAGGAGATGCCGCCGTCGCGTGAGACGAAGACGACTTGGGCGGGTGGGTTTGGCGAAGCCGACCCGGCTCCGATGCAGTTCTCACTTACCACGCACCGCGCCGCCCAGATCGCGCCGGATGTGGGGTCGATGGCGATGGAGTTGATCCAGAACGCGTCGCTCGGGAGGAGCGGGCCGAACAGGAAGTCGGTGCGCTCACCCGAAGCTGTCCTCACGTAGCGGTACAGGTCAATGCGTCCGCCGCCGCAGCTGAAGCAGCCCGGGAAGTAGTACACAGCCGCGCCAGTCGACGTGTCCCAGGGTGCACCAACTGTGAGCGTTCCGCCGTTGAGGACCGCGTCGATAACGCCAGGGCGGCTGAGCGGGCCCGGAGGCTCGATCGCGACGGCGGGACGCGCGGGGTCCGGCGCGCTGATCCCCGCCTGGGGCGTGGGCACGGCCGTGGCCGCGGGGGTGGTGGTCTCAGTCGGGGTCACGGAGGCTGGCTCATCCTCGCCACCCTGGCTTACCAGAACCACCACGACCACGGCCACGCCGACGGCGATCGCGGCGGCGCTGCCGCCGCCAGCGAGCCAGCGGCCGACGGCCGAGGAGGGGAGCGCTCCGCGGGCGAACCGGCGAAGACGGGAGCCGAGACCGTTGCGTGCGCGCCAGTACTCCGCCGCTTCCTCCCGCGCATCGACGCCGAGGCGGGAGAGGATGTCGGAGACGTGCCACTTTGCGCCGTCGAGGGTGATCCCGAGGGCGGCGGCGATCTCGGGGTTCGTCGCGCCTTTGGCCAGCAAGTCGAGGACGCGCCGCTGCCGCTCATTCCATTCGGGGTCAACCGCAGGGACTACGGCCCGCTTCATCCATCCACCCTACCCCAGACCGCCAGGGGCGTAGCTACCCGATGGTAAAGATTACCCAACGTCTTCAACTCCAGGAATCAGGCGACAAACGCACTGGAAGGATCGTCGCTTCTTTGAACCTTTTGCGTTTCCGCATTGGTCAGCGCGAACGCTCCGCGGCACGGACCGTGTTTTCGAGGAGCATCGCGATCGTCATCGGGCCGACGCCGCCGGGGACGGGGGTGATCCAGGCGGCGACTTCGCGCACGGCCTCGAAATCGGTATCGCCGACGAGCCGCCAGCCGCGCTTTCGGTCGGGTGCGTCGATGCGGTTCGTGCCGACATCGATGACGATGGCGCCCGGGCGGACCATCTCGGCCGTGAGCGTGTTCGGCCGGCCGGCGGCCATCACGACGATGTCGGCCTCGCGGGTGTGCCGGCCGATATCCGGCGTGCCGGTGTGACAGATGGTGACGGTCGCGTTCGCGCCCTGTTCCTTGTTGCTGAGGAGGACTGCGAGGGGGCGCCCGACGAGGGTGGAACGGCCGACGACGACGACGTGCTTGCCTGCGGGGTCGTTCCCGGTTCGCTTGAGGAGTTGGAGGACGCCGTGCGGGGTGCAGGGCAGCGCGCCGGAGACATCGCCCCGGAGCAGGCGGCCGAGGTTGTTGGGGTGGAGGCCATCGACGTCTTTGCGCGGGTCAACTGCGTCGATGACGGTTCGTTCGTTGATCTGCGGCGGCATCGGGAGCTGGGGGAGGATGGCGTGAAAGCGGCTGTCGGCGTTGAGACGAGCGACGAGTTCCAGCACCTCTGCCTCGGTCGTTTCGGCGGGGAGGTGGAAGGTCTCGCTGAAGATGCCGACTTCGTCGCAGGCCTTCGCCTTGCCGCCGACGTAGCTGATGGAGGCCGGGTTATCGCCCACAAGGATAACGGCGAGGCCAGGGGTGAGCCCATCGCCGAGCATCTCGGCGACGCGTTCGGCGACTTCGTTGCGGATCTCGGCCGCGATCGCGGCGCCATCGATTGTCTGTGCGGTCATGGCCACAGCGTAGAGCAGTCAATCGCCAAGATGCCAAGGACGCCAAGATCGGTGAAGGACGAACTCCGCCGACCTCACGCCCGCTCCGCACGAATGGTTCGAGCTTCGAGGCCGCCCACGGGTAACGGGTACGAATCGCCGAAGGACTCTCTTGGCGCCTTGGCGATGAACCACGTCAGGCTGTTCCCCTCTTTCGCGCGCCGGGCACGCATCCCGTACGATCGCCCGCCTATGGCCACCAAGTTTGCCGTTGGCATCGACATTATCGAAATCGAACGGGTCGCGGACGTTATCGCGCGGCACGGGGACCGCTTCCTCAATCGCATCTACACGCCGGACGAGATCGCCCATTGCCGGGGTCGCGTTTCGGAGCTGGCAGCGCGCTTCGCAGCGAAAGAGGCGGTGATGAAGGCGCTCGGCACCGGCGTGCGTGGCGTCGGCTGGCGAGATATCGAGGTGCTGCCGAACCGCCGCGGGAAGCCGCTGGTCTTCCTCTACGAGCGTGGGGCCGGGCGGGCCGAGCGGATCGAGCTGCGCGGCCTGGAGATTAGCCTGACGCACTCCAACGAGTTCGCGATTGCCGCTGTGGTGGGCGAACGGGCGATGACCGAGAACGAGGACACGCCGCGCCGGGGTGAAGCGGCCCTCGCCCTCATCCGGGAGAAGGGCCTCCGATGAAACTCGTCACCTGCGCCGAGATGCGCGAACTCGAAGCCGCCGCTGTCGCGGCGGGCATCCCCGAGAGCCAGCTGATGGAGGAGGCGGGCCTGGCCGTCGCCCAGGAGGCGTGGATGCTCCTTGGCACGCTCGAAGGGCGGCGGATCGTCGTGGTGGACGCCCCAGCGCGCAGGCTCGGCGGCGGG
>CAZQCR010000087.1:10353-11421 GCA_964591745.1 uncultured Anaerolineaceae bacterium | reverse complement strand
CTCGGTGATGGCGGGCACAGTGAACGCCGCCCGCAGCTGCCATGGGCTGAGTACAAGATTCTTCTCGGGGCCGAGCATGACGTTCTTCCTCCGGCCGCAAGCGCGGCCGCCCAGGAGTCTCGCCGTTGCTGGCGATCTCCTGGAGGGCACTATCGCCTCGCGGATCCGTTCCCGCCATGGCCGTTCGGCTGGTTGTGGAGCGTCACTCGGGCCCGTTGCTGGAACTCGCGTGAATGACTTTCGGGCCAATGCCGCCGTTCTCGTTCTGTCGACTACGCCGCTCCTGCGTTAGCCGAGGCCCCGCCGGGCGAGCTCGCGCTCGTAGCGCACGGCATCTGATTCCTGGCGCGGCCCGCGCTGGGCTTCGCTCAGCGTACCGGCTACGTCCGCGGCCGACTTCCCGCTGTCGAAGGTGATCCACTTCTCGGGGACAATTTCGATAATCACCCGCAAGGGCGAATCCAGCCGGAGCACGAAGTCATCCGCGCCCGCGGGGTTGCCGGGGTTCGACTTGTCGGCCAACGCACGATAGAACCACACCTTGGTCGCTTCGTCTTCGTGGATGATCGCGCGGCCCTTGGCCGTGGCCGATCCCCGTGGCGCGCCCGGCGTGCGGCAGGCGATTCCGCTCACGGCCACGCTGACCTTCGGGTTGCGGCGGATGGCCGCGGTGCGGTGGCGGTGGGCGGCGAAGGTTATCCAGATCCGTCCATCTTTCCAGACGAACGAGTGGTAGACGCCGACGGGCCACGAATCCTGTGTTGCCCACATCAGAACGCACTCCGTCGCGTCCGTCATCAGGGCGTCGAGCTGCTCGTCGTCGAATGGGTAGATCGAAACGATCTCGTGATTTGAGATGCCCGCCATGGCGCTTCCTCCTGCCGAAGGGTGGGCCGCCGGGATCCGGCGGCGCGCTGCACTGTCGCAGCCGGCGCCCGCGCGGTCAAGCGAGCGAAGGTCAGTCGACGTCCTTTCCCGCGCCCATACTCGGTGAGAGAACTCTCATCCTCCCCTCATTCCAGCGGAACCGGCCGCTGGCAGGCTGGAGGAAGACCGGCGAAGGACGGG
>CAZQCR010000087.1:6550-10253 GCA_964591745.1 uncultured Anaerolineaceae bacterium | reverse complement strand
CGGCACGTCGGATGGTGCGATGGCCTCCGTGGCCGCCCAAACGGCGGCCGACACCTCGCGCGCCGACGCATACATCACCGCCCTCGCCGCCAACCTCGGGATCGATGAGGCGGTTCTCCGCGACGCCCTGAAGGAGACCAATCTCGCTCGGGTGGCCGCCAGGCTCGCCGTCGGCGAGATCACCCAGGCCGAGGCCGACGCGATGACCGCCAGGATCAACAGCGGCGAGGCTCCGCTCCTCGGCGGCGGACGTGGCGGCGACCACGGCGGCCATGGTGGTCCGGGCGGCGTCGCCGGAGCCGACCTCGCCACCTTCCTCGGTATTGATGAGGCGGCGCTGCGGACGGAATTGCAGGGCGGCGCCACCCTTGCCCAGGCCGCGGAAGCACACGGGAAGTCCCGAGACGAGCTCAAGGCGTTCCTCACGTCCGAGCACGACGCCCACCTCGCCGAAGAGGTCGCCGAAGGCGATCTGACGGCGGAACAGGCGGCCGCGCGGGCAACCGACTTCGCGACCGGACTCGACGCCCGGATCGATAGCGCGAAGGGCGCTGGCGGCCACGGCCCGCGCCACGGCGGCCGCTAAGCTCCTCCTGGGCTCCCGGCTCCGCGCCGAGGCCAACAGCGACGAAGAAGCCCCGCCTTTCGGCGGGGCTTCTTCGTTGTCTCGCATCGCTGCGGACGTTGGGGTCACGTCCTGGGCTCAGGGCCCGAGGTCGATGTCCGTAAGGTTGAGGGTCGTGGGCAGGCCCTTGACGCTGCCATCGAAGTGCATCGTCCAGGTGCCGGCTGTCGTCGGCCCGGTGTGCCCGGCGCCCGGGGTGAACTTGATGACGTCCTCGTCGGCCGCCGCCGCCACGCCCGGCACGGCAGCCGCGCCCAGCGTGGAGATGTAGATGGCTGGCGTGGCCCCGCCACCGATGGTGATGCCGTCGATGTCCTCGCCGGCCAGGGTCAGGCCGGCCGGGGCATCGTCGCCGTCGAAGTAGAACGACGGCGACGTGCAGGTCGAGGTTGTCGTGGCCGCTGTCGCCAGCGTCCCCGTGGAGGAGAGGGTGCAGACGACGATGTCGCGGTCAGCGATGGCGCTGAGGCCGGTCATCGCTGCCGTGCCCGTCGTTGAGTAGTAGAACTTGCCGGTGGCGGCGGTGTAGTGGAGCGCATCGATGTCCTCGTTATCGACACCGACCGCATCCGAGAGCCCGAAGTCCGAGCCATCGAGGAACCACTTGAACGTCCCAACCGTGGTGGCGCCGGTGCTTCCCGCGCCGGGGATGAAGCGGATGACGTCCGAGTCATCGACTGCGCCGAGGCCCTTCGTCGCCGCCGTGCCAGTACTCGGCGCGGTGAACGCTCCGGCGAACGAGAGCAGGATGCTGCCGTCCGGCTGGATGTCGAAGGCGTCGATGGCGTAGGCCGCGAGGCCGACGTCGCTACCGTCGAAGACGATGGAGTAGGCCGCGCCGTCCCACTTGTAGATGTCCTCGTCCGTCGCCGCACCGACACCCGGGATGGTGCCCACGCCGCTGACGGTGAAGTAGAAGGTTCCGCCTTCGCTGGCGGCTCCTATCGGTGGCGTCACCGTGAAGATGAACGCTGCCGAGGCTGGGCGGCCCGGTGTCTCGACGACAACGTTCTTCGGGCCCTGGTTGAGGACGCTCGACGCCGGGATGGCGGCGATCAGCTCGGTGGGGCTAACGAAGGTGGTGACCATCGCGAGACCCGCGAACTTCACCACCGAGCCAACATCGAAGCCTGTCCCCGTTACGACGAGGTCGAAGCCCGGGCTGCCAGCCGGAATGGTGGCCGCGCCCGCATTGGCGGGAGCGAGAGCAATCGCCAGGCCGGTGATCGTTGCCGCCGGGAGTTCCAGGGGCTGGAGCTGGCTTCCCGCCGCATCGCCTACCCGGAGCAGGCCCCAGAGGCCGCCGGAGAGATGGCGGAAGTTCACTTCGCAGCGGAAGAGGTAGTCTCCCGTCGCGCCCTGTACGCCACCGGCGGTGACGAAGATGTTGTGCGCCTTGCCCACGCTGATCCCGCTTTGGGCGCTGATCAGGTTTGACTGCGGATCGAGCGGGTCGTGATACCAAGCGTGTCCGGCCAGCCCGAACGAGTGCTGGCGCGGCTTATCCGAGCCCTGGAGGATGCGGAACCGCACCCTGTCGCCCGCGTTCGCCTCGAAGACTGGCGTCTCCGGGTCGCCGTTCGGGTTCGCTACGAAACTCATGACGTTCGCCATATCCGTGCCCTGGAGCCGGTCCAGTGGCGAACCCCACGGCCGGTTGAGCCGCCGCCAGAAGGAAGCGTTCCGGTAGTTGAACGCTTTCGAGCCGCGGTCTTCGTCGGCGATCCCTGCCCGTTCGGCATCCACGCCCGGATTGAGCGGGTCGAAGAAGTCCGGCAGGGTGTCCTGGGAGTTCCAGGCGCGGAGGTTCAACCCGTCCTGGAAGAAGACGATGAACTCCCGGAAGTCGTTGGTCACGCCAGGCGTGCGGATGACGACCTCCGTGCCGCTCTTCACCTGCGCACCCGTCACCGGGTCGTGGTAGGTGGAGCCGGCCGGCTCGATGACCAGGCCAGCAAAGAGGCCGTGGTGGCGGTGACCGCGGATATCGCCGTAGTCGAGGAGGTTGATGGCGCCAAGTTCGCCCGGCGTAGTGCTGGGATTGTCGGCGTACCACCAGTAGGTGGCCGTTTGGCCGGGGCCGGCCGTCTGGTCCAGGTTGTAGCCAACCGTCGCGCCGTCTGAATGGCGCACGTCGTACTTCACCAGGCTGGCGTGGAGCGAGATGCGGAGCCCGCCGGGTGTGCCCGTGGCCGGCTCCTTGTCCTGGGGCGCATCGCCGTCCGCCGAACCGGTGTGCTCAAGCCATGCGGTGGTGAGCTTGTTCTCGAGGTTCACCTTGATGCAGTCGCCCTCGTTCGCGCGGATGACGAGCGGCTCCGTGGCCTTCGTATTATTGAGCACCGCGATTTCGTCCTCAGCGAGGACGTACATCAGGCCGTACGGGTCGTGGTCGCCGGCGTCGTCATAGACGATGTCCTTTTCGATGGCGACGATGTCGAACTGCTTGATCGGCGCGTCGGCCGGGCAGACGTTGGCGGTTGCGATGGCCCGGGCGGGCGGAAGGTTCGTCCGCTCAGGGATGAAGGCGGCCGGTCCGCGAACGCGGAGGTCGTCTTCCAGCGGCAACAGGTGCGGCACCTGCCGTCCGTTGAGACGGAAGATGCCCCACATGCCGGTCCAGAGGTCGTCCGTCGCTCCGCCGCCGGAGACCAGGTAGTCGCCGACGCAGGTACCTTCGTTCTCACAGCCCAGTGGGGCCGTTTCGAAGTTCGGTGCGTCGGAGACACCGAGGGCGCGCGAGTTCACGAGCGGAGCCTCCGGGTCGTCCGCTTCGTCCCGCCAGCGGTAGCCGTGGATGTTCAGCACGTGCTGCTCTTCCTGCGACCCCTGGACGATACGGAAGCGGACCTTGTCACCGGCGTACGCCTGCATCACGGGCGTCCATGGGTCGCCGTAGACGTAGGAGCTGAATACATAGGCCGGGTCGGCGGAATCGCGCAGTACGAACGGCGCGTTCCGATAGTTCATCCCCATCCAACCCGGGTCAGCGTCGGGGAACTGCTCGGGCGCAAGCGGTTCTTCGATCGGGTCGCCGTTGCCGTCGTACAGGAGCACGAAGTCCTGCACGGTGACGCC
>CAZQCR010000087.1:0-6450 GCA_964591745.1 uncultured Anaerolineaceae bacterium | reverse complement strand
TCGACCGCCGGGAAGTGGTGGTCGTGGGTGTACACCGTGCGCAGTTCGTAGTCCGCGTACCAGCGTTCGTGGTAGGAGCTGCCGGGGTAGAGGCCGTTCACCCCCAGGACGGGCTCAAGCCCGTTCGGGTCAGGGGATTCCGCCCGCGGCCGGAACGGAGTTAGGGGCAGCGTGCAGCTGTCGGGGTTGGCGCTGAACGCGCCATCCGGGACTCCGTTGGCAAGACAGATGTTCGGGTTCCCCGCTATCTGGTCGTTGAAGGCGCGCTGCGCAGCCGACACCGCTGCTTCCTGGTAGTTCCAGCCGTTGCTGGAACCGTCAGAAGCGAGCACGTCGAACTTCACGAGGTGAATGTGCTGACCGATCATGTTCACCAGCTGGAGGATGACGAAGTCGTCGCCGCCGAAGTAGCTCGGCAACTGGTTCGTCAGCCGGAAGTTGATGCAGTCGCCCGCATTCGCACGGAAGTAGAACGGCTCGGGGTTCTCCACCCCATCGACATCGACATCGAGCCGGTAGAAGCGGCCCTGGGCGTCGTGCCAGCCGTCTTCGTTGTAGACGATCTGCTTTTGCATCACGGTGACGCGGTAGGTGATCTCTCGTGCGCCCGATGGACAAGGGTCGCGCAAGGGAGCGCCCGGCTTGATCCGGGAGAGCACTTCGGCGGTGGATGCGACGGGATTAAGGTCGTCGAAGCCACCATAGTTGCTTGGGTGGCCGATCACCTTCGCTTCACTCAGGCTGAGCTGGTCGATGACCTGCCCGGCGACGATGCGCGGGGCGGGCGTCTCGACGCCGTCGAGGTCGAGGCGGCCGTCGTTGCCGATCGGGAGGTTGACAAGGCCCTTGGGCGGGTACGGCGCCTTCCAGCCGACCTTGCCGGGAATCCAGCGCGGGTAACCCGGGTCCTCGACCGATGCGATGCGCGGCTCGTCGGTCACCGAAGACACCACCGAGACACCAACGCCGCCGAAGTTCTTCAGCGCCAGGTTGCGGCGGACGCCGATGCCGTCGGGCGTCGTCGTCAGGAACTCCGCGTTACCGGTGGAGCCGGCCACGTAGCCGAGTTCTTCCACGTCGTGCGTCCGGAACAGGGCCCAGAAGCCGTCGGCGAAGTGGGGATAGAGGTGGCAGTGGAAGATCGAGTCGCCCACCGTGCCGGTGCGGCTGCCCGCGCCGTAGGCGATGTTGTTGGTGAACATTTCGCCCGGTCCGAACGTCTGGGAGTCGATCGTCGTCGAGTTCGGCAGCTTGTTCACGTTCGTGTTCTGGGCTGCCGTACCGCGCGCCTGCAGGTCTGGCGTCCAGTTCAAGTTCCCGACGTCCTTGACCTCTTGCAGCCACTGGTGGGCGTGCATGTGGAAGACGTGCGTTTCCTTCACACCGGCCATGCCGAAGTGGATACGCGTCGGCTCGCCGGGGTAGGAATGGACTACGTTTGAGCTGTAGCAGGTCGTCGGGAGGCCGCAGTCCTCAGCGTTCAGGTTGTTCGAATCGGGCAGCCACTGCACGCGATTGATGAAGAACTGCTGAGGTTCGCCCGGGACGGGCGGCGCCGGTGAGGCGAACGATGCGCCGCTCGCCAGCTTCACGAGGGCCGGGTCGCCGTATGGCCACGAGTTCAGGGAGGTCTCTTCACCCACACAGTCCGGGCAACGGTAGTTGTCCCGGTTTCGCTGTGGTTCGGCGCCGTAGTTAATGCCGAAGCCGTTGCCACCGGGCAGCTCGTCCTGGGCGAGCGAAACCGCCTCGCGATAGTTCGTTGGCGCGCCATCCTGGATGGTTCGGGCGCCGCCGATGATCAGCGCGTCGATGTAGAGGTCGCCGCTGGGCAGGTAGGTGACCTGGACCGGCGCCGGGATGCCCTTCAACGGGATGCCGCCAAGGGCGGGCATTTCTGCGTTGCCGAGGGCGTTGCTGCCGCCCGGGAGGATCCCCCGCGAGATGTCGTAGAGGCTCTGGCCCGTCTGTGGGTCGATAGCGACGGCGCTGGCCGGCATCACGACGAACGCGCCGTAAAGGCCGTGCGCGCCGCTGCCGCCGTCCGCTTCCGAACCGGCCGGGTTGCCCAGGTCACGGATCAGGTACATGCCCGGCTCCGTCGGCGCGAGCCAGTAGTAGGAGATGCTCTCGCCAATTCCGACCGTCGTATCCGGGTTGTTTCCGACGTTGCTGCCGGCTGAACTTGCCGAGAAGCTGACGCCCTGGACGCTCATCGAGGCCCGGGCATTCTGGGTGAGGCCCTCGCTCGGATTGGCGTCCAGGCTGTTTTCGAACATGACCTTCACGCACTCGCCCGCGTTCGCGCGGATGACGAGCGGGCGAGGCCGCAGACGGCGGTTGGCGGCGTCGGTGGGCGCGCCCGTGGTGATCGGGACGTGCCAGTTCTTCGTCGCTTCCCTATCGGAGCGGAAGACGTACACCTGGCCGTTGGGGTCGATATCGCCCCAGCGGTTGAAGGGGATCGTCAGGCTTTCCGCGAGCACGTCGTAGACTTTTGTGAAGCTTCCAGCCCCGCAGGTCACGTTGACATCGGCGATGGCCGTGGTCGTTTGGCCAATCGGCCCGTTGAAGATGACGACCCCGACTGCCGCGGCGGCGAACAGCGAAGCGCCAACCGTGCGCGTGCGGCCAAGCCCGGCGCCGCGGGAGCGGCGGCGTGCCGTTGCCGTGCGAACCGTGGGCCGGCCCATGGTGGCAAGCATGACGACCAGGAGGGTGGCCCCGAGGGCCGTGACGACGGCCTTGTTGGCGCCGCTGAACGTGTCGTACTCATGCACGTGGACGGCGGCGGCAACGGCGGGAGCGGCCACCCCGGCGGAGGCTGTCGCTTCGACTGGAGCGTCGGACGCGACCGCTTCGCTTGCGTTGTGGTCGTGTCCGTTCGCACCACCGGTGATGTTGAGCTGAATGGCCTTGGAAGAACCGGCGAAGCGCAGCGTCGCCGCTTCGACCGCCATGGGGATTTCGAAGATGACGGCACCGTTCACCCGGTTCCCCGCCGCGATGACCATCGGTTCGATCGTCGTCCGGATCGGGCTAACCGTTTCGAAACCTTCGCCACTCAAGGAGAACTTCGCCGCTGCGAAGTTGACACCCTTGCCGCCCCTGCCCTCAACACTGATGTTGACGTTGAAGCGCCGCATCCCCTCGGCCGTGGCGTCTGGGACCATCCCGGGCATGGACATGCCCATGTTTGCGAAGCTTTGCATGCCCATCGGCGCCAGGGTTTCAGGCGTCACGGATTCGACGCGGTACTCACCACCGTCGATCTTGACCGTCTGGCCCGGCACCAGGAGGTCCTGGCTGCCGCCCGCGGGATTGCCAAGCGCCGCCGTCCCGGCAACCACCGCAACGGCGAGGGCGATGGGCAGCGCAACACGCGAAACCGGCCATCGTTTGGCCGGAGCGAGTGAGAACGTGAGGATGGCAACGGTGAACAGCCCGACGGCCGCAGCTGCGATATCGAGCGCCCCGGCTGCCTCCGGGTTCCCGGCGTGTGGCCCGAAGAACGGGACCCCGCTGGACCGGCTCGCCGCATAGGTGGCGAGGATGGCGATGTTGCCAATGGCGCCCGCCGCGGCGAATCGCGCGGAAGGTCGCGTGAAGAGAACGGCCGCAAGCAGCAGTTGCGCTACCACCACCGCGCCGAAGAAGGCGCCGTAGCCCCACCATTCGGTGGCGTGCCCGGGTAGCACCGCTGCGTGGAGCAGTGCCGCGATGACCGAACCGCGGGCGGCCCAGGTAAAACCTGTTCCGGCCGTGGTCGATCGTATCCGATGTTGGAGCGCTCTGAGCGTCATCCCGTCTTCCATACCGCCACCTCTTCAGCCCGAAGGCCATATCCCCAGGAATGCTTCCCCCGCTTACATAGTGTCGCCCTGTCTGTCTTCACCGGCGCCGGAAGGGCCGTTCGCGACCGCTACGGCACGGCGAAGACGAAGATCAGGGAAACCCCACATGGGGAGGTCACTAAGAATCTTCTGTTTAGCCCCTCGCCGTCAACGGTTTTCGACCCTTAGCGGCCCGATTGGCACTTTTTTCTGACGTTCTGTGGCATAAATCACCTCTCTCCCACCGCCGTCCCCTCCCGGGGATGCCAAAGACCCCGCGGCAACGCCCCCTCCGCGCCACGTAACCGTGTGTATAAGGAGTTCCAATGCTTCACCTTCGGCTTGTCTGGATAGCCGCCGTTGGGCTGCTCGTGGGGATCGCCGTGACCGGGCTTGTCCGGCCGATGACCTCCAGTGCAGCCTCCGTCCAGGTCCGTATTACCTCAACCCTTTCGCCGGCCGCCGTCACCATCGCCCCGGGCGACAGCGTGACCTGGGTGAACGCGGATGGCCAACGCCACCGCATGCGCAGCACGAGCGGGCCGCGCGGTTTCGATTCCGGCAACCTCGAGGCTGGCGAGTCCTTCTCGCTCACCCTCACCGTCGAGGGCGCGTACACCTACCGGGATGACCGGACCGGGAGCGCCGCCTACAACGGGACCATCACGGTACGGGCGGGCGCCGCCGCTGGCGGGGGCGGTGGTGGCACCGGTGGTGGCGCAGGCGGCGGTGGCGGTGGAACGCCTCCACCTGGTACGGCCACCGTGGCGCTCGCGGGGCGTGCCTTCACGCCAGCGAATGTCACGGTCGCGCTGAACGGCACGGTGACCTGGAACAACAACGATGGCCGCGCCCACACCGTGACCGCGGATGGCGGCGCTTTTAACAGCGGCACCCTGGCCGGCGGCCAGACATTCGCGTTCTCCTTCCCCGCGGCCGGTTCGTTCAGTTACTTCTGCGAACTGCACACCGAAATGCGAGGCTCGGTGCAGGTGGCGACGGCGGCCGGAGCTGTGCCGTCAGCGGCGCCGGCTCCGCCACCTTCGGCGGCGCCACCGCCGGCCCCTTCGAGCCCGACGGCCGCCAACGTCCAGGTCGTGGATTACGCCTTCAGCCCGGCCGCCGTCACGATCGCGGCCGGGGGCACGGTGACCTGGACGAACGTCGGCGCTGCTCGTCATACGGCCACGGCCGCGGCGGGAGAGTTCGATAGCGGCTTCATGGCGCCCGGCGCCTCGTTCACCAGGGTCTTCGGGACGGCCGGGACCTTCGGCTATATCTGCGACATTCATCCCGAGATGCAGGGCTCGGTGACCGTGACCGGCGCCGCCACCACCGGGGGTGGTGCTCAGCCGGCTGCCGGAGCCGCTTCCGACTCCGTTGCCGCCGCCGCGGCAGCGCGGGGCGCCGCCCTTCCACTCCCACCGCCACCCCCGGGTTCCGCGTCGGTCGATATCGTCGACCTGGCCTTCACCCCGGCGAGCGTCACGGTGGGCGTTGGGGGCACCGTCTCGTGGATAAATAAGGGGACCGCTGTCCACACCGTGACGGGGACCGGCGCAGCTTTCGAAAGCGGGCTGCTACGCACTGGCGGGACGTTCCAACGGACCTTTACGGCGGCCGGTACCTACGCCTACCTCTGTGCTGTTCATCCCCAGATGACCGGCACCGTCGTTGTCCGGGAGGGCGCTGTGGGGGCGGAGCCGGGCCAACCGGCGCCGGGTGTCAGAGTCAGTGACGGATCCACCGCGGCGGATGGGCAGCCGGCCGGGGCGGCGAAAGCCGAGGATCAACCGGCGGGCGCGAAGAGTGAGGTGGCCGCCGCCCGAGATATCCGTCGCGGATCGAGCGGAACGGTCTGGACGGTGGCCCTCCTGGCCACGCTCGGGATAATCGCCGCCATAACGGTGGGCGCGACGGCAATCCTGGCACGCGCACGACCTGAGCTGCCGGGGTCCTGACGCCGCGTGAACCGCGGGAAGACGAGGCTTCACGGGCCGGGCAGGGATGCCCGGCCCGTTCGTTTGGGGAGGAAAGTGATGGAATCGTTGCCCGAAGTCCGCCTTGATTGGGCTTCGTCACACAAATCCGACCAGAACGATTGAACCCCATCCGCGAACAGGGTATCTTTTGCGAACGCTTCCGGGTTTCCCCTAGGGAGAAGGCGCGTTGCCGAACAGTGACTGTTCAGCGCGGCCGGTCTGAAGACAGTCGTCCAGTCGCCATGGCGCCGGGCGGAGCAATCGGACTCGAAGGGGGAACCGCCGGGGTATGGTGGCCGGTCGGGGTAATCCTTGGCTGGATATGTGGGGAAGGGGTTCCTGAGATGAGTATACGAGTACACCGGCGGTCGCGGCGCCATAGTTGGATGCTGGCGTTCCTCGCTCTTGGCATCATGTTCGTTGCAAGCGGTGGGGCGCTTTCGCTCATCGCCGACGCACGCGCGGATAGCCTGTTCGTAACGGCCGACGACCCCACCTGCGAAGACCCGGATTGGTCGCTCCTGGCGAGCGCCGATCTCGGGCAGAACACCCGGGAGATCGTCGCCACTGGCCTCACCAAAGACGGGATCGACCTTCCCCTCGACATCGTGCAGCCATGGATCGGCGAGGGACCC
>CAZQCR010000086.1:0-11439 GCA_964591745.1 uncultured Anaerolineaceae bacterium | reverse complement strand
TGCTACAGGCCGGGCTGTGTCCACGCCTGGAAGGTGATGACCGCGCCGGCGGCTGTCAGGCCGGCGGCGGTGAGGATGGGGAAGAGGGTCGCGAGCCGGGCGAAGGCTGGTTGACGGAGGACGCGGGCGGCGCGTGACCGCCCCGAGAGTCGGCGCCCCCAGACGAGGGCGAGGCCGATGGCCATGAGTACGCCGGCGAGGCCGAGGCTGAAGGCGACGATCAGGAGCATGCCGAAGACCACCTGGCCGAGGGAGATGGCGGCAAGCATGACGACGATGGCGGAGGGACAGGGCAAGAGGCCGCCAGCGACGCCGAGGGTGAGCAGCCCGCGCCAACCGACTCGCGGGGTGGGCTCGACAGCTACCGCTGGGCCATCGGCCGGCGCTGCGTGGCCGTGCTCGTGGGGGTGAGGTTCGTGGCTGTGGGTGCGGCCGAAGAGGCCGTGGCGGTGGCCGCCCGTGGAGCCGCCGCGCCGCAGCCCCCGCAGTCGTCCAACGAACAGGGCGATGCCCATGGCTACGACCATGGCGCCGGAGGCCACACCAAGGTAGAGGTAGAGCTGTTCGGGGACGATGTACTGGGAGAGGGCGAGCGTGACAAAGCCGAGGAGGTAGACCGTCGAGGTGTGTGTCGCGGTCACGGTGAGGCCGAGTGCGAGGGCGTGGCGGGCGGTGCCACGGCTGCCCACGAGGTAGGCCGCGACCACGCTCTTGCCGTGTCCTGGCCCAAGGGCGTGGAGCGCCCCGAAGCCGAGCGCGGCGAGCAGGCTGAAGAGGATGACGGCAAACGAGCGGTCGTTATCGAGGAGGGAGGCGAAGCCGCTCCCGCCGCTGCGGACGGCCGTCGCTTCCGCGCCGAGCGTGACCGCCGGGGCGGGCGAGCCGCTGCCCGTGCGCCAGGTGAACGTGACGCTCTGGTCGGCGGGTGCGCCGGTGAGCGAGTTCTCGGGGTAGGCCGTTAGGCCCTGGCTTCGCTCCTCGAGGAAGCGCGCGTCGACCGTCACATCGGCACCTGCCGAGGGGGCGATGACGATCTCTCTCCAGCCCGCGCGGCCCTCGTAGTTGTGGTCGGCGAAGAGGATGGCCGAAACGCCGCTGCCTTTGGCCGGTGCTTCGAACACGTAGGCGAGGCGCAGGACTACAAGTCCGGCCTGGCCCGCCGCCACGGTGGCGGCCCGGCCCTCAACGCGAAGCTGAAGCGCGGCGCCACCCAGGGACAAGTCGAGCCGGGAAGCGATCTCGTGTTCACGCGAAGCCGCCCAGGCCTGCAGTTCAGCGGGCGAGAGTGTCTTGTCGCCATCGGTGTCGATCTCTTCCGCCAGCTGGAGGGTTGGGATCTCGGCGAAGTCGAGCGCGTAGTGGATGCGGATCGTGTCGCGATAGACCTCGACCCGCGCGTACCGATTGATCGTGAAGTTGCCCAGGGGGTGGGCGAACGCCCGGCCCGCAGGCTGGAGCAGCCCGCCGAGGAGCGCCGCCGCCATGAGCAAGGCGACGACGAGCCACACCCGTTGCCCGGTCCGGTTTAGCACGTGACGCTCCTGGCGGCCTGTTTCCGGCGCTTGAACGCTGCCGCTGGGAGCGACAGGGCGTTCGACCGTACTGCTACCTACGTCCGGGCGTGGCGGGCTGATCACCTGGTCAGTCGTCGATGTCGATGCGGGTGAGGCGGCGCTCCATGCGTACGAGGTAGCGGGCAAGACGCTCGCCCATGTCGGCGATGCGCGGGTCGGTTTTGCGGCCTTCTTCGACGAGGCCGCTGCCGATGCAGAGGATGGTTGCGAGGCGGCACATGGCCAGCATCTCGTGGTGGCGCCACTTCTGGACGGTGCGGCCGGTGAGCGACTCCCAGCGGCGCACCATCTTCGGTTTCGGCCACCAGCCGGGCGCGTCGAGGCCCCAGGACTCCGGTTCGCCCTCGTCCCGGCAGAAGGCGAGAAGGAAGGCGATGTCGGCGAACGGTTCGCCGATGCCGGAGAGCTCCCAATCGAGCAGTGCGACGACGCGCGGGCCGTCCCAGAGGAGGTTCGTGAGGTTGGGATCGCCATGGACAGAGGCGGGAGGGCCGGTATCGGGCGGCGGTTCGGCTGCGAAGCGTTGGAGCAACGAGAGCACGAGCGGAGGCGCGTTCAGCGCGCGGCCCCGCTCCAGCCACTCGGTCGCCTCGCTCGCCGACGTGCGGAGCGGACCGGCTAGCGTGTCGGTGGGCATGGTGTGGACGGAGGCCATGGTGGCGATCCAGTTCGCAGAGAGGGCGTCGGCCGCCGCCGGGTCGGTCGTCAGCCAGGCGGGGAGGGCGTGGCGGTCGAACGATTCGCCGTTCAGCCGTTCCATCACGTAGAAGGGCACTCCGGCGACGGTCTCGTCTTCGCAGAGTTCGAACATGGGGGGGACGGGCGGCCCGCCCGGGGCGGCGGCGACGCGACGGTAGACATCGTGCTGCCAGGCCATGTTGTAGGGCGGGAGGAGGCCGTCCTCTTCCGGGGGCATGCGGAGGACGCGGTTGGCGCCTTCGAGGAGGTAGGTGCCGTTGGAGAGCCCCCAGGTCATCTGGCGGATGGCGGTGATCTCGTGTCCCCAGGGGAGGTAGGCGCGAAGGGAGGCTCGGAGGGCTTCGCGGTCACGGGGCATGTGGGCGAAGCGTACAGGTGGGGGGTGGGCGGGTCACGCCGTCAGGGAATGTCCGTCAGACTTCGCAGAGGTGCGAGCGAGCCAGTCCGTACAGCGACCGCAAGGGATCTGCGGGCCAGGGGTCCATAGCCACCCGGTCCGCCGCTTGCTCACGCGCGCGGTACCGACGGTTCGGCCTGAGCGGGGCGGCTTGCACGACTCTGAGGACACCCCTCGGAGGGGGAGGCGTCGCCCGAGGGGTGGGTCACGCCTAGCGAAGGTCGACCTGGAACTCGGTGAACTCCAGTTCTCCTTTGCGGATCTCGCGCAGGGTTGTGGGCATCGGTTTCCACTTGGACAGATTGCAGGGCTCTGGTTTTTCCGCCGAGGGCGTCGGTTGCGGGCAGACCGGGTACGGAACAGCGACGAGGACGAAGGTCACCTGCTTTGCGTCGGCTGGGAACACCCAGTCGCCCCTCATCGTTGATACCGTCCAGAGGGTTCCGCCTCCGCCGCGCGGGCCATCGATGGGAGTCCCATCGGGCAGGAACACCTCGGTCTCCACCCAGAGAGTTGGGTTCCCCTCAAGCAGTTCTCCGTTCTCGACCTTCCAGTCGATCCTGGCCGTGGTCGAAGTCACGATGATCTGTTCGAGAGACGCTGTTGCTCGGCCGATGGGGCGGGATGCTTCGGCGGGCAGCGGCAGCAGCCGGGCGACGTCGGTGTAACCGCGCCAGGGGACCTCGAAGCGCGCCCACACCGGAAGTGGGTCGTCCGGCGTGAGGGCGGGAATCACGTAGTCGCGGACGGGGGAGACCTCGATGACCACGGTTCCGGTTTCGTGAGAGAGCGTGAACCCTCCCCACTTACCGGTGCGAGCGCCGCTGGGCTCCCGATCTGCCCAGCCCTGAAGCCTCTGCCGTTGGCCAGATGAGTCGGTCAGATAGACCTGCGCGTCGCCGGTCTCCCGCATGGAGCCTTCGACTTCGAGCGTGACCTCGGTGTGGAGCGCGTCCGCGCGGAGTTCGACGAGGCGGAAGCGGAGGGTCGCGGCGGCGGCTGCCCAGTCGGCGTCCACCTGGTTCGTCGGCTCAGGAGTTGGTGGCTGCGCTATGGAGGTGGTGGAGGGACTAACTGCGGCTCCTGACGGCGTTGGCGTGGCATCCTGGGCAACTCCAGGGGCGCCGCCGTTGCCGCTGGCGACCTACCACGAAGGCCGCGACGCCAGCCGCTGTCCCGGCGGCCGCGAGACCCCCGGCGGCCCAACGCAGCGCTATCAGCGAGGGTACAAGCGCACGAAGCCGCGCGGCCGGCCGCCGGGCTTGGCGCCACCAGTCGGCCGCCTCTTCGCGGCTGGCGACGTGGAGTTCGGCGAGGATGTCGCTCACGTGCATCTTCACGGTTTCGAAGCCGATCCCGAGTTCGAGCGCGATCTCCGGGTTGGTGAGCCCGCGGGCGAGCCGTTCGAGGACCTGACGCTGGCGGGGGGTGAGGCGGGGATCGTCGGACATTCCCCAATTGTCGCTCCCGAGGAGGCCGGTAAGAACCCCATATAGGACACTTTGCGATCCGACATATGGTACCGCTGAGCGAGCAACGAAGTACCATATGGGTGTGGCGCGGGGCCGGGAGCCCGGGCGATTCCACCTGGAGGCCCGGATGACGGATGATCCCGCAAGCAGCGATGGCGTGCCTGACTTCGACCCTTTGACGCCGGTGGCCCGGTTCGTTCAGGGCGTACTCGATATCTTCTACGGGCCTGAAGCGCAGCGGGTGGCGACCGACCCGACGTTCCTGCGGCCGGCGATCGAGGCACTGCTGGACGCGACGCGACCGGCTTCGGCCGGGGAGAGCGGCCCGGAGGCGGCCCAGCGGCTGATTGAGGCGGCATGGAACAGCGAGGATGAGGACGCGATCGAGCTGGCCCTGGCGGCGCTTCATGCATCGACGGACTGCGTGGAGGCGTACATCTTCTTCGGCTTCCAGGCCGGCGATCAGCTCCAGGTGGCGATCCCGTTCTTCACACTCGGGCTGATTGCGGGGTACGAGGCGATCGGCGCGGAGACGTTCCAGACGTTGGCGGGCTCGTTCTGGGCGGTGCCGGAGACGCGCCCGTTCATGACGGCGCTGGCGGCGCTCGCGCGGGCGAACCGGGACGCGGGCGCAATCGAGGTGGCGGCGCTCCACTACCAGGAGATGCTGAAGCTGAACCCGGGCGATGACCAGGGTGCGCGCTTCGAGATGATGGGCATCATGCTGGAGGCGCAGGACCACGAAGGGCTGGCCGAGCTCTTCCAGGTGTATGACGACGCGAGCGCGCCGTTCCGCTGGGGCGCGGCGCTGGACGCTTTCCAGCAGCTGGGCGATGGGGAAGCTTCCCGCCAGCTGCTAACGGCGGCGCAGGCGGCGAACTCGCACGTCGCGGCGCTCCTGGCCGAGACACAGGAGTTCCCGGAAGAGGTGACGACGAACATCCAGCCCGGGAGCGTTGACGAGGCCGTGCTGGTGGCGGACCTGCAGATGCCGGCGTGGCAGGCAACGGAGGGCGCCCTACCATGGTTGGCGGCGCAGGTCGGCATTACACCCGCGGAAGCGGTCGCGGCGGCGCCGGGCGCGCTGGTGGAGCCGGAGAAGCTTGTGGCGCCCGCAAAGGAAAAGCGAAGCGGCCCACGCGAAGTCTGAGCGAACACTCGCCGCGTGCGAGCGCAGGCGGTTTGGAGGCACGAGTGGCGAAGGAACGGCCGGCGGCGCTTACGAAAGAAGATGACGCGTTCAACGCGTTCATGTTCGCCATCCTTGACGCCTATCACAGCCACGGAAAGTACGACGGGCCGAAGCTGATGGCGGAGGCGCTGGTCCTCCTTGCGAAACACCGCCGCCCGGAGGTGCTGGCGGGTGAAACGGTCGAAGAACACGCCAGGGCGCTGGTCGACCAGGTGGAGAACACGCCCGGGAACGATCCCGCGGTGTCGATGCAATGGCTGCTGGACGCGCTGGTGCTCTGGCCCGATTGCGCCGAGTCGTACATGTGGGTGGCGAACATCATCGAGGGCCGTGAGAACGCGGCCGTCCTGATGCAGCCGTTCTACATCCTGGCGATCGAGGCGCTTCGCCGGCGGTTCGGCCCTGGAGGAGCGCTTGACGCCGAGGACCGGCCCCGGGATATCCCGGAAGTCCCGCTCCTAGTGAAGTCGCTGGTGGGCCTTGGTGAGACGTTCGCTACCACGGGGTATTCGGGCGATGGTGTGCCGCTGTACATCGAAGCGCTCCGCTATGACCCGGCGGATGGGCAGGGAGCGCGGCCGCGGCTCGCCCTCGCGCTGGCGATCCGGGCTGACCCGGAAGGGGCGGCGGCCGCGTTGTCGGTGGCCGCGCCCACGCCGCTTGTGCTGTACGCGAAGGCGATCGCGGCGTACTGCCGCGCCGAATCCGCGGGGCCGGCGCGCCAGGCGCTGCTGGAAGCGAGGCGGGCGAACCCGTATGTGACCGCGATCATCACGGGCAAGCGGAAGATGCTCGGGATGCTCACCGGGGAGGAGCGCTTCGACGAGGCGCAGTACGTGTACCTGGCCATTTCGCCGGCCTTGAAGGTGGTGCCGGGGTTGGTGGCCTGGGTGAAGAAGGAGACGAGCGTAGCGGCGCAGGCGGCAAACCGTGGGGGCAAGAAGCGGCGCTAGGTAGCGTTGCCGGAGTCGGCCCGTGGCGCGCCGATGATGCCTTCGCGCTTCTCTTCTTCGTAGAGCCGTTCGGCGACGAACTCTTTGAGGAGTGTCTGGTAGCCTTTGTGCTTCATCGCGGCGAGCGCCTGGAGCCGGGTGATGGTGTCGGCGTCGAAACGGACGGAGATGGGGCGGGTGCGTGGGCGAGGCGGTGGCAGGTCGGGGTCACTGGTGATCTCCGGCACGTTGTCGAACCAGCGCGGACCGAAGCAGTGCGTCTCCCAGAAGACAGCTGCCTCTTCGTCAGAAGCGAAGTCCGGAACTTCGTCGAGGGAGTTGACTTCAATGAGCGCCGGTGAGTGGCCTGCGTTCCGCGGGCCGGGTGGCGGCAGGTCTGGGTCGCCTTCATATTCTTGGTCGAGGATGGAATTCCCGAGCGAGTGGGTTGCCCAGAACTCCGCTTCCTCGCGCTCGGAGGCGAACCCGGGAAGCGGATCTCCGACTTCGACGGCGGGGAGATCGACTTCGGGTCTTGCGATTACCGCTGACTTCTTTGCCATTTCTGTCGTTCGAGCCTCGATGGGTCTCGGGCGGTGATCACCCGGATTCGGCTCGCCCTCCTACAGTACCGCTGCAGCCCTACCTCCGGTAACGCTTGCTCCGGTCGCGGCCGCCGGCCTGGCTGCGGCCGTAGCGGACGGGGCCGCGCTTGCCCGCTACTTCGGCCATGGCGTGGAGCTCCTCTGAGTCGCTGCCCACGAGCGAACGGCGAAGTTCGACGACCTGGTCGCGGAAAGCCGCAGCCTTTTCGAATTCGAGCGCCTTTGCCGAGGCTTTCATCTGGATTTCGAGTTCTTTGATGAGGCGGACGACGTGGTCCTTTGGCATCTGTTTGGTGTCGCCGGCGTCGTATTCGGCTGGTTCTTCGGCGATCATGCGAACGTGGTCCGTGATGTCGCGGATCGCCTTGAAGATGCCCTTCGCCTCGATCCCGTGGTCGATGTTGTACTGCTCCTGGATGGCGCGGCGCCGGTACGTCTCATCGATCGCCGTCTGCATGCTGGCGGTGACCTTGTCGGCATACATAATGACGCGGCCTTCAATATGGCGGGCAGCGCGGCCGATAGTCTGGATGAGGGAGCGGTTCGACCGCAAGTAGCCCTCTTTGTCGGCGTCGAGGATGAGGACGAGCGAGACCTCGGGAAGGTCGATCCCTTCGCGCAAGAGGTTGATGCCGACAATGACGTCGTAGATGCCGAGACGGAGGTCGCGGAGGATCTCGACGCGGTCGAGGGTCTCGACCTCGCTGTGGAGGTAGTGGGTCTTGATCCCCATCTCCTGGAGGTAGTCGGCGAGGTCTTCGGCCATCTTCTTTGTGAGTGTGGTGATGAGGACGCGCTGGCCCTTGTCGACCGTCAGTTTGATCTCGTCCATCAGATCGTCGATCTGGTTCTTCGTCGGCCGGACGGAGATCTCGGGGTCGATGAGGCCGGTGGGCCGGATGACCTGCTGGACGACCTGGGTGGAGCGCTGGACCTCGTAATCGGCGGGCGTGGCGCTGACGAAGATCGCCTGGTTGATGTGCTGGTCGAACTCATCGAAGGTGAGGGGGCGGTTGTCGAGTGCGCTGGGGAGGCGGAAGCCGAACTCGACGAGCGTGTCCTTGCGGGCGCGGTCGCCGAAGAACTGGCCCTGGACCTGGGGGAGGGTCATGTGCGATTCGTCGATGACGATGAGCCAGTCGTCGGGGAAGTAATCGAGCAGGCACCAGGGCGTAGAGCCGGGTTCGCGGGCCTGGAGGTGGCGCGAGTAGTTCTCGATGCCGGCGCAGTAGCCGGTCTCGCGCATCGATTCGATGTCGTAGTGGGTGCGCTCTTCGAGGCGGGCGGCTTCGAGGATCTTCCCCTGGGTCTTGAAGGCCTCAAGCTGGTCGGCGAGTTCGGCTTCGATCCCGGTGACACCAGCGGCCATGTGGTCTTTCGTGGTAACGAAGTGCTTTGCGGGGAAGATATCGATCGACTCGTGTTCGGCCAGGATCTCGCCCGTGAGCGGGTCGAGTTCGACGATCCGCTCGACTTCGTCGCCGAAGAAATCGATGCGGACGGCTAGCTCGTCGTAGCTGGGGAGAATGGTGAGCGAATCGCCGCGCAGGCGGAACTTGCCGCGGACGACGTTCATGTCGTTCCGCTCGTACTGCATCTCCACCATCTTGCGGATGGCGTCGGCCCGCCGAAAGTTCTCGCCGCGCTTGAAGGAGAGGACGAACTCCTGGTACTGCTCGGGCTCGCCGAGGCCGTAGATGCAGCTCACGCTGGCCACGATGATCACGTCGCGCCGCGTGAAGAGCGACCGCGTGGCGGCGTGGCGGAGCTTGTCGATCTCCTCGTTGATGTCCGCATCCTTGGCGATGTAGGTATCGCTGCGGGGGATGTAGGCCTCGGGCTGGTAGTAGTCGTAGTAGCTGACGAAGTACTCGACCGCGTTGTCGGGGAAGAACTCCTTGAGCTCCGAACAGAGCTGGGCGGCGAGCGTCTTATTGTGGGCGAGGACGAGCGTCGGCCGCTGCGTCTGGGCGATAACGTTGGCGATCGTGAAGGTCTTGCCCGAGCCCGTGACGCCGAGCAGCGTCTGGTAGCGGTCGCCCCGGTCGACGCCCTCGACGAGCTTCGTGATCGCTTCGGGCTGGTCGCCCGTCGGCTGGTAGTCGGCGACGACACGGAAGGCATCGCGGGTGGCGGTGGCGAGGAGGGGCATGGGGACAGTGTAGCAAGGGCGCGAAGGGGCGGGAGGTCGGTCCTGACAGGATGTGGCAGGAGAGAGGGGTGGGGCGGACCGGTGTACCCACAAAACGCGCCTGCCAACGGTTGTTTCGTGCCGGGCCGGCACTGTCGGGCGGAAACCTGGCCTGGGCGCGATGTATACTGGCGATGTAGGAGGCGTGCCGGATGAGAATGATCCGCAAGCAGGTGTACGTGACGGCGGAAGATGACGCCAAGCTGAAGCGATTGGCCCGACAGAAGCACTGCACCGAAGCGGCTATCGTCCGCGAGGGCATTCAGCTTGTCCCGGAAGAGGGGGGCAGCGTTCGGGAGAAGCTCCGCGGCCTCGGCCTGCTCGTCGAGCCGCCTCCGGGTCCGCTCCTGGATCCCGCCGAGACGGCTGCGCTCCAGGCCCGACTCGAGGCAAAGCTGCGCGCGAGGGAGACCCCGCTTCGACTAACGGACGCCGTCCTTCAAGAGCGGGACGAAGATTATGCCGACCGATATTAGGACCTACCTCTTCGACACCTCCGCGTTGACGAAGCGGTACGTGACGACGGAGGTCGATGCCGGGGTCGTCGAGTCCATCTGCAGTCAATCCGGAGCGGTCGTGGCCTTCTCACGCTTCGGTCAGACCGAGTTGTTCTCGGCTTTGAGCCGTAGGTTGCGGTTCGGTGAGATGTCCGAAGAAGAGTACTTGCTGATCCTTGAGCTCTATGGTCGTCACGTTCCTGAGTATGCGGTCGCCCTTCTCACCGAGCGCGTGCTTGGCGCGGCGGAGGATCTGTTTGCCCGGCACGGGCTTCGGGCGGGCGACGCGGTTCACGTTGCTACAGGCCTTACCTTGCAAGAATCCGGCCTGCACTTCCGTTTCGTGACCGCGGACCGTCGGCAGGCCGTCGCCGCCGAGGCCGAGCGGCTCGATGTCTGGTTCCTCGACGGTGCCTCCGCTGACGCCCCTCGCTCCACGGCGTAGGATGCGCTCTCAAACAGGAGGTTCTCCGATGACACTCGAAGGGAAGGTCGCACTGGTCACGGGCGCGAGCCGGGGGATTGGCGCGGACATCGCCCGCTACCTGGGCCGCGCAGGGGCATCGGTCGCGGTGGCCGCTCGCAGTGAGACGGTCCCCGACCCGCGGCTGCCGGGCACGATTCACACGGTGGCGGCGGAGATCGAGGCGGCGGGTTCGAAGGCGCTGGCCATCCGGATGGATGTGCGCGACCCGGCGAGCATCGCGGAAGGCGTTGCGAAAACAGCCGAACACTTCGGGCGGCTCGATATCGTGGTGAACAACGCGGCGCTGCTCGTTCCGGGGACTATCGAGAGCATCAAGGACCGGCACATCGACCTGCTCTGGGAGGTTGACTTGCGCGGGCCGATCTTCGTGATCCGTCACACCATTCCCCACCTACGGGCGGCCGGCGGCGGGCAGATCATCAACATCTCGTCGCGGGCGGCGGTGTTTCCGGGGCCGGGGCCGTACGAGAACCCGCGCAAGGGCGGCACGTTCTACGGTCTCCTGAAGGCGGCGCTCGAGCGGATGACGCAGGGCCTGGCGATGGAGCTACAGGAGGACGGGATCGCCGTGAACTCGCTTTCGCCTGAGGGTGTCATCCGCACGCCGGGCAACCGTTTCGGCCAGACGAGCGTAGAGAGCCCGGATGCGGAGTTCGAGGAGGCGACGCTGATGGGCAAGGCGGCGGTCTGGATGTGTGAGCAGCCGCGAACGTACACGGGGCACATCGTGTTCGATACGGAGCTCTGCCGGGAGCAGGGGCTGTAGGCTGTCGCTGAGGAGTGCTCGATATGGTTACCACCCACCATCACGGGATCAGTGTGCGCGACCTGGCGGCCTGGCGGAGTGCGATCGCGGCGATCGGCTTCACGGAGGTCGAGCCTGGAGCGGCGACGCCCCGCCACTACCGGAACGAAGCGGGGGACAGCATCGGTCAGATGATCGCGAGCTGGCTGGGCGAGGAGATTCACACGCACTACATCGAGAACCCGGAGACGGGGCAGCAGATCGATCTCGTTCAGATAGCTTACCGTTCGATGCGGCCGCGGCGATCGGAGGCGCCGATGCAGGGTGACACGACGGTCGGCATACCCACTAGCGATCCATCGCGGGCGTATGCCGCGATGCGGGCAGCCGCGCCTGAGCTCTGCTTCGGGGAGCCATCCGATTCGGGCGACGAGCCGGGGCTTACGTTTTCGCTCGAAGGCCAGGCGGTCGTCCTTACGACGGCAGCGGCGCCGTTTACGCTGGTGCACTACGGCCCCGCGGGCTGGGCCAATGGCCGGCGCTTCTACCAAGAAGTGCTCGGCATGTCTGTCGCCGTTTTGCCGGCCCGCCCGGGTGTCGAGCGCTACGCCATCGCCGGTCGCGGGGGGCGGGTTGAGGCCGAGGTAT
>CAZQCR010000085.1:0-11488 GCA_964591745.1 uncultured Anaerolineaceae bacterium | reverse complement strand
TCCACCCTTCCGCACCGAAACGATCGATCGCGGACTTATCTAAGTGAGTACTAGTCGAATCGGACGCCGATGGGGTTCCCGTTCACCTGCTCCATCAGCCCCTCAACTTCCGCTCGAAGCCGCCCGAACTCCGCATCCGGCGCGACCTTGGCCGACCCCGGGATGATGTAGCCGGGAAGAATGCCATGGGCCATGCAGTACCGGTCTGCCTCCGCGACTACCGACCCGATCGTCACCTCTCCGTTTGGCTCGGCGTGGTGCGTGCGAATCGCATCGACGATCTCTACCGGGAGGCGCCATTTGTCGGCGAGCACCGCCCCGAGTTGGGCATGGTCGTAGGCCATCAATACCCGTTCGGCGAACTCAATCGTCACGCCCCGGCGCATCACTTCGGCGACCGTCTGGTCCAGGCCAGCGGGGTTCGCGTAGAACATCGCCAGGCGTCCAATGTTGTGGAGAATCCCGGCGGTGAAGGCGCTCGCCGGTTCGACGTTGCGCGTCTTCGCGGCGAGCTTGCCCGCCTGCAGGGCAACGGCGATCGAATGACGCCAGAACGCCTCGATCCGGAAAAGTGCGTTCGCCGCCGAAGGGGCATAAGCGCCCGTGATCGCTGTGCTCATCGCGATGTTTCGCGCCTGCACGAAGCCGAGCACGACGAGCGCTTCCTGCACGGACGTCACGTCTCGCGAACGCCGGTAGGCGGCCGAGTTGGCGACGCGCAGCATGGCCGCCGTCAGCGCCGGGTCCGCCGAGACGATCGGCGCGATGTCCTTCGCCGAGGAGTTCGGGTCCTGGGCGATCTCCATCACGCGCAGGGCGATGGCTGGGAGGGGTGGAAGCGCCTCAAGCGTTCGTGCGATCTCCTCGGGTTCTCGGTAAGCGGTAGCTGCGGCCATCATCTACTCCACGGCGGACTGCGTGGGGTTTACGATGCCGCCGCGGCCCTTCGTGCGGAATGAGCGTTCTCCCCAACTCGCCCACCCGCTATCCCCAACCTGGGCGTCGTCACGCTTTCGGATTGCTTGCCGGGCGCGTATCGTTCCTCCCGTTCGAGCTACTCGAAGGAGAACGGCCATGGCCATCATCCAATCCGCTACCGGCCCGCTTGATACCGCGAACATGGGCTTCACGCTCATGCATGAGCACGTGATGGTGCTCTGGCCACCGATGTACCAGCAGTATCCCGAACTCTTCGATCGGGAGCTCCGCATGACCGAGGCCGTGGCCAAGCTCAAGGCCGCGGTCGCCGCGGGCGTGACCACCATGGTGGACCTGACGCCGATCGACCTTGGCCGGGACCCGCGCTTTATCAAGGAAGCGGCCGAAAAGTCCGGCATGCAGATCATCGTGCCAACCGGCCTCTACTACTCGCGGCCGTTTTACTTCATGGGCCGCCCTGATTCGGCGATGACGGAGCTCTTCGTCCGGGACATCACGGAGGGCATCGGCACGACCGGGGTGCGTGCGAACGTGATCAAGTGTGCGACCGAACCGACGATGGACGCGATCAACGAACGCGTTTTGCGCGCCTCCGCCCGAGCCCACCGTCAGACCGGTGTGCCAATCTGCACCCACACGATGCCGGCCAATCGCACGGGGCTGGACCAGCAGCGGGTCTTCAAAGAGGAAGGTGTTGACCTTGGTCGCGTCGTCATCGGCCACAGCGACGATTCCGATGACATCACCTACCTCGAAGAGATTATCGAAAACGGCAGCTTCTGCGGCATGGACCGCGTCGGCATTCCCCGGCCGCGGACGAGCGAAGAGCGCGCCGATATGGTGACCAGGCTCGTGGAGAAGGGCTACGCCGGGCGCATCACCCTCAGCCACGACAGCAGCTGCCACCTCGATATGCTCGCCCCGGAGCTACTCGAACAGTGGTCAGACCGCTGGAACCTTCGCCACATCCCGCTCGATTTCGTCCCCATGCTCCGTGAGCGTGGCGTGAGCGACGCCGCCATCCAGCAGATGACGGTGGACAACCCGCGGCAGATCTTCGAAATGAACGAGCCGTATTAGCTCTCGGCGTTCCCGCCCGCTGTTGCGCTCACTGCGCTGAAGCGCGCTGACGCCAATCCAAAATCGGCAATCTAAAGTCCAAAATCAAAAGGGGGGTGCCATGGCTGATTTCGAGTACACGGTAGAAGGCAACATCGGGGTGATGAAGTTCAATCGGCCCGAGAAACTGAACGCGATCACGTACGAAATGCTCAACGTCATCGAGGATTCCGTGAAGAGCGCCGGGACCGATGACCGCGTCCGCTCCGTCGTCCTGACCGGTGTCGGCCGCGCCTTCAGCGCCGGGACGGATCTCCAGCAGCTTTCGGCGCAGGCCCCTTCGCAGGCCCGCGGCGAACGGTACGCGGAGGCCTACGACCCGACGCGGCCCGCGCCCTGGACGTTCCTCGCGATCAAGAAGCCCGTTATCTGCGCGGTGAACGGCGCCGCCGTCGGCCTCGGCGCCGAATTCACGCTCCAGTGCGACCTCCGGATCGCTGGCGAGTCAGCCCGCTTCGGCTGGGTCTTCGTCCACCGTGGCCTCGTCCCGGATACGGGCGCCGGGAGCTGGCTGCTCTCCCGTATCGTCGGCGTCCAGGAAGCGGCACGGCTGCTCTACACCGGCGAGATCATCAACGCCCAGAAGGCGAAGGAGATCGGCTACGTCCTCGATGTCGTCCCGGATGCCGAACTCCTGGATCGCGCGATGCAACTCGCCCAGAGCTGCAGCCGTGGCGGGCCGCTCGCGACCGGGGAGGTAAAGCGGCAGCTCTTCCAGGGCCTCACGCGCGATCCGATGGAGCACGTGAAAGACAACGTGGCGACGTTGAACCGGATGTTCGCGAGTGAGGACTTCAAAGAAGGCGTCCAGTCCTTCATCGAACATCGCGAACCTGTTTGGAAGGGCCGGTAATGATTCCCCTCTGCGAGGCAGACATAAGGACGGTAGTACCTCTTGAAGCGAGTCGAATACAAGTACATCGTCGCCATCCTCGCGGTCTTCGCCATCTTCATGGAGCTGCTTGATTCGACGGTTGTGAACGTCGCGATCCCGACCTTTGGCCGGGACTTCGAGGTCACATCTCCGTCGATCATCCAGTGGGTGATCACGGGCTACCTGCTCAGCCTCGCGGTGTTCATACCCATCAGCGGCTGGGCCGGCGATCGATACGGCACCAAGCGTGTCTTCATGTTCGCGCTTGGCGTCTTCACGGCCGCCTCGCTGCTCTGTGCCCTCGCCTGGAACATCGAATCGCTCATCGCCTTTCGAGTCCTCCAGGGTGTTGGGGGCGGCATGCTTTCGCCCGTCGCCTTCGCCACGGTCTGGCGGGCCTTTCCACCGGAGGAGCGTTCCAAGGCCGCCGGCATCATGGTTGTGCCGGCTGCTGTTGCGCCGGCCGCCGGACCGATCGTTGGCGGCTTCCTGTTGAAGTACACCAGCTGGCACTGGATCTTCCTGGTCAACATCCCCATCGGCGTGGCTGCGCTGGTCATCTCCGCCATCTACCTGCGCGAACACAAGGAACCCTCGACGGGGAGATTCGACCCCTGGGGCTTCTTCCTTTCCGCGGCTGGCCTGGCGATGCTGATCTACGCCCTGGCTGAGGCCGGTCAGCGGGGCTTCGACGATAGCCGCGTGATCGGTTTCGCGCTCCCGGCCTTCGCGCTCCTCGCTGCGTTCGTCGTCGTCGAGCTGCGATCAGCAGCGCCTATGCTGGATGTCCGGATCTTCACCAACTCCCTCTTCCGCGCCTGCAACCTGGCCTGGCTGGTCACGATGTTCGGCTTTTCCTCCACGATCTTCCTGGTCACCCTGGAACTCCAGGCGGCCCGGGGATTTTCCGCCTTGGAATCGGGCTTCGCCACGTTCCCGATGGCCGTAGGTGTGATGGCCATGGCTCAGCCGGCGAGCCGCCTCTACCGCGTGGTCGGTCCGCGCCGCATGATCCTCGTGGGCCTCATCGTCACGGCCGTTTGCTCGCTCGTTTTCTGGCGCGTCTCTCTCGATACGAATGAGTGGACCATCCGTGGAATCATGCTGATTCGCGGTCTTGGCTTCGGGCTCATACTCGTGCCCCTGCAGGCGGCCACCTACGCCGGCATCGAGTCGAAGGACACGGGCCGGGCAAGCGCGCTGTACAACGTAACGAGCCAGGTCGCAGCGAGCCTTGGCGTCGCCCTTGCCGCGACGCTGCTCACCACCCGGCTCTCCCATCACAATGCAATCCTCGGCCTACCCCAGGCTCGCGACGGATCGCTGAGCGCGTTTCAAGACGTCTTCCTCATCATGGGACTGATCGCTACCGCGAGTATCGCGGTCGCCTTCCTCATTCAGGACCGCCTGGCCGGGGCGACCATGAAGCAGCGGGAAGTGGATCCGTCCATCGCTCGCAACCCCGAAGTCGCTTCCACGGGGTCGGCAGGCCTGCGCTAATCTCGCGATGGTCCGTCGATGATCACGAGGTGAAGGTGGCGACGGCCCATCGCCGCCTGCTACGCTCGGCGCTGTGTTTCCGGGAGGTTGAGGTTCATGACGCGACGCGTTCAGCGGTACCAGGCGGATTCTATCGGCGTTACCTTCGAGCCGGCGCTCTGCATCCACTCGGCGCGTTGCCTCCAGAGCCTTCCGGAAGTCTTCGACGTTCGACGCCGGATCTGGGTCGATCTGGAAGCGGGAACCGCGGATGACATCGCCACGGCCGTCCGCCGCTGCCCGAGCGGCGCCCTGCGCTACACCCTGCGCGACGGGCCGGGGGAGTCGCCGCCGCCCGAACCCACCGTCCGGCCCCAGCCCGATGGTCCCCTCTACCTGCGCGGTGACATGGAGATCCTGGACGCCGAGGGTGGCGTGCTCGCGAGCGGCACGCGCTTCGCGCTCTGCCGCTGCGGCGCATCCGGGAACAAACCGTTTTGCGATAACACCCACCGGAACATCGGTTTTCGCGCGCCCTGATCCAGGGACCGGTCGCCGGACTGACGCCGCCAGGAATCGTCGTACCCTGTTACGTCGAACGATCTGGCGTCCGTAAACTTGCGGCGTCGATCTCCCGCGAAACGGCCTCAGCCATCGCCCGGTGGCCGGCGGGCGAGAGGTGGAAGCCATCCGGCGTGACCGCTTCTTCGCCAGGCGCCAGGCTGGCCACGGCCTCTGTGCCATCCACCCAGGCGAAGTGATGGCGGTTCGCGGCCTCGCGGAGCTGCTTGAAACACTGGCGCCGTTCGTCCAGGTGCCGGCGGCCCAGCCCGCCTTCCGGGGGATACGTGACCACGACCACCAGCGCCTGCTCCAGGCGCGCGAGGCTGCCGAAGATCTGCTCGTAGGTGTTCGATACCTCGCTCACCGTGGCCAGTGGCGCAGTCCCGATCACCCGCCGGGCGAATGTGCGAGCGAGCCCGTTGAGCCGGGATCGCACACCTCCCCGTCCACGCGTGCTCTGATCGAAACCGCGCTCCAGGCGGCGGTAGCGGGCGGCCACGCGCGTGCCGAAGAGCCGTTCGACGCGTTTGCTAACAAATCCGACGGTGAAGGCGTACGTGCCGATCGGGACGAGAACGAGGTCCGCGGCGCCAGCTACGACTTTTCGGGCGACGTACGAGGCAGCCCCGGCGCCAACCGGAGCGAAGAACATCGTGGTCAGCGTGACGGGAAGGTCGCTCGCCGGGCGAGTGTCCCTTACACGCTCCGTCCAGGTTGGCCCGGCCGCCATCGCCCCAACCGTGTCGCTGTTGCTCAGCACGAGGATCTTCATGGCCACGCATGCTTGCAGGCGCCGTCCAACGCGCAACGGGTCGAACTACGCGGACTTCCGTCCCCACGCCAGGATCCGGTTGAACGGGTAGAAGAACGGCCGGTCTCCCGGGAGTGCCGCAAGCAACCGCTCTCGATAGGCGGCCAGGTACCGGTCGTACATCTCCGGGCTGAGCCGCTTGCGGTAGTCCGTGAGCAGCGTGCCCTTCACCCACTCCACCACCTCCTCAGCTCCGGCCAGGAGGTGGCTGTAGACCTGGAGCCGGACGTGGAGCTCACCGAATCCGAGCCGGTGGAGCGCCTCCGCGTACCACTCGGGGAGCTGCACGGGCACAGCCCGCACGTAGCCGGCGAGCGCGGAGCGGTACGGCTCTTCAGCCGCAAGTTCGTGAGCGAGCAGGTGGGAGATGTGGTTGTGGTTGGCCGGAACCTGGAAGGCCAGCTGCCCGCCCGCCCGAACGAGCCCGGCGACGCGAGGAATGAGCGCGGCGTGGTCGTCCACCCACTGGAGGGCCGCGTTGGAAAAGACGATGTCGTAGCCCGCGGCGTCCGTATAGCCGGCGATATCGCCCTGTTCGAAGCGCAGCCCGCCGCCAGCGTGTTCAGCCGCCTCTGCCAGCATGGCCGCAGAGGAATCCACGCCGACGGTTTCAGCCGCGCCCGAGCGTTCGTGAAGGATGCGCGTCAGGTTGCCCTGCCCGCAGCCGAGATCTACCGCGCGGCCGCCCGGTGCGGGCTGTGTGAGCTCCAGGAGGTCGAAGAAGGGTTGGGCGCGTTCGTCCTTGAAGCGCGCGTACTGCCCGGGATCCCAGTCTTTGCTTGTCATGGAAAGGACACTCCTCCCGCTCTCGCGAGCGATGAAGCCCTTTCCTTGACGGTGCGCCGCGACTCCCCAGGAGGGCCGGTGGGCTCGGCGCACACCCGACCCCGTCAGTGTAGCTGTTTCAAGCGGCGCCCGGTTACTTGATCGCGCCCGTTTCTCGGAGGCGTTCGATCTCGCTGGACGGCATTCCCAGCCACGAACTGAGCACGCTGTCCGTGTCCCCGCCATGCTCCGGCATCGGCTGCCCCACCACGGTCGGGGTCTCCGACATGTGGAGGGGCGAGTTGGGAGCCTTCAGCGAACCGGGAAGACCGTACGGCATGGGGATATCGATGAGCATCTCCCGCGCCGCCACGTGCGGGTCGTCGAAGAGATCGGCGATGCTGTTCACCTTGCCGATAGCGCAGACGTTGGTGTCGCGCAGGATTTCGAACCACTCCTGCGTGGTCTTCCGGCTAAGGGCCGCGTTGAGCTCGATCTCGAGCGCTTCGACGTTCTCGATTCGTGTCCGGTTCGCGCCGAAGCGCTCATCGAGGGCGAGGTCGTCCCGGTCGATCAACGCACAGAAGAGGTCCCACTGCTTCACATTGGCGATCACCACGTAGCCGTCGGCGGAGGTGTATGGCTGGAACGGGGCGATGAGGGGGTGGCGGCCTCCGATCCGGGTGGGGTTCTCATCGAAGGCCGAGTGACGGATGATCGCGTTCTCGCAGAGCGCCATCTGGGCTTCAGTGAGGGCGACGTCGACGAGCTGCCCTTCGCCCGTAATGTCCCGCGCGCGTAACGCCCCAAGGATGCCGATCGAGAGGTAGAGGCCGCCGACCATGTCGCCGATACTCACGCCCACGCGCACCGGCGGCTGATCTTCGAAGCCGTTCAGGCTCAACGTCCCACCCATCGCCTGGGCGACGACGTCGACGGCGGCGTACTGGCGATAGGGCCCCGTTTGGCCGTAGCCGCTGAGCGAGGCGTAGACGAGCGCGGGGTTGACGGCGCGGAGCGCTTCATACCCGATGCCGAGGCGCTCCATCGTGCCCGGGCGGAAGTTCTCACAGAGCACGTCGGCTGAGAGGACGAGCCGTTCGACCAGCGCCTTGCCCTCGGGAGCCTTCAGATCGATGGCGATCCCCTTCTTCCCGCGGTTGACGCTGAAGAAGAAGGTCGAGATTCCCTCCACGTAGGGGCCGAAGCCCCGCTCCTTTTCGTGGGTCTCGGGGTACTCGACCTTCACCACCTCCGCGCCCATATCCGCGAGCTGCATCGTTCCGAACGGCCCCGCCAGGGCCCACGTGAAGTCGAGCACGCGCACGCCGTCAAGAGGCCCGCGAAGGCTGGCGGCTGGTCGGAGGGTCGCCGGGGTATGTGGCACGGGGCCGATGGTACCTTAGCCGTCCGCGAAGGGCTCGCGCTCCTCGTCGCCGTCCCATGTGTGGCCCGTGCGCCATGCCTACCGGCCCTTGAACACCGGGTCGCGCTTCTCGGCGAAGGCTCGCTGGCCTTCGGCCGCGTCTTCCGTCTTCATCAGCTCGTTGTAGAGCTTCGCTTCGAGCCGCATGCCCTCGCGGAATGGCATCTCGAAGCCGCCTTCGTAGGCCGCCTGCTTCATCGCCCGCAGGGCGAGCGGGCCGTTCTTGCAGAGCTGCGCGGCCCAGCCCATCGCAGCGTCCATCAGCTGGCCCTGCTCCACGACTCGGTTCACGAGACCGATCCGGTGGGCCTCGGCAGCGTCCATCCGTTCGCCGAAGAGGATCATCTCCATCGCCTTGCCAAACGGGATGTAGCGGGCGAGGCGCTGCGTTTGCCCTCCGCCCGCGACGATCCCGCGCTTCGCCGCCATCGTCCCGAAGGTCGCGTTCGGCGTCGCCATCCGGAGGTCGCAGCCAAGCGCGAGCGCCAGCCCGGCGGCGAGGCAGTGGCCGTTTACCGCCGCGATCACGGGCTTCCAGATTCGCTCGGGGGTAAGCATTCCCGCCGGAAGCTCCCCCGGACGGGCCTGGCTCCAGTCGTTGCTCGCATCCTTCGCGCTCTTCACGAGGTCGCGCCCGGCGCAGAACGCCCGCTCCCCCGCGCCGGTAACGATGGCGACGTGGAGGGCGTCGTCCGCTTCGAACTCCTTCCACGCCGCTCCAAGCTGGTCATACATCTCGGGGTCGATGCTGTTCATCGCTTCCGGGCGGTTGAGCGTGATGACGAAGGTCTTTTCGTGGCGGGCAAGGTCGATTGGCATTGGCGAAGTATACCGAACGCGAGCGCCGGCCCTAGTGAGCGGCCAGCGCCTCAAGGAGGCGCGCCTTCAGCGCTACGAACTCCAGCGAAAGCACCAGGCCGGGCGCACGGGGGCGTGCGAACGGGACCACGACCCGCTCGACGATCCGGCCCGGGCGCGGGCTCATGACGTAGACGGCGTCGCTCAGGAGGAGCGCCTCCTCGATATCGTGCGTAATGAAGAGGACAGTCCGCGGGTCGTCGGAGGACGCTTCGGCGCCCATCACGCCTTGCAGCCAGGCGTGCATCTCCCGCCGCGTGATCGCGTCCAGCGCTCCGAACGGTTCATCGAGAAGCGTGGTGCGCGCGGGGATGAGGAACGTGCGGAGCAGCGCGAGGCGTTGGCGCATCCCGCCACTCAGCTGCGAAGGCCAGGCGCGCTCGAAGCCCTCGAGTCCGAACCGCTCGACCAGGGCGAGGGCCTGCCTCCGGGCCTCGGCTCGTGGCACACCCGCCACCTCTGCGCCGAGGGTGGCGTTCTCCAGCGTGCGTCGCCAGGGGAAGAGCAGGTCCTTTTGCGGCATGTAGGCGACGAGTCCCGGCCGCCCGATCGCCGTGACCCCGCCGACCACCGCCTCCCCGGAATCCGGCGTGAGCAGCCCGGCGAGTACGCGAAGAATCGTGCTCTTCCCGCACCCGCTTGGCCCGACGACGCTCACGAACGACCCCGCCGGCACCTCGATCGAGACGTCGTCGAGCACCGGCAGGTCACCGAAGGCGTGGGTCAGCGAGCGGATCGCGATCGTCATTCTTGGTACGTCGTCCGGTGGCCGCTACTTGCCCGGCAGGAGGTCGTTGGTATAGGCCGGCCCCACATCGACGCGCTTGTCGTACAGGCCTGCTTCGCGCAGGAACGTTTCGAAGCGCACCCAGATATCGCGGTCCTGGAGGCCCCACTGGCGGCCGCTGTCCACGTAGCGGCTGGCGAGCCACTTCGCGCTCGCCCTGGCCAGGGCCGGGTCGGTCTCAGGAGCGTTCGTCAGGAGCGCGTCGGCCGCCTCGTCGGGATGGTCGATCGCGTAGTCGTAGCCCTTCGCCGTCGCCGCCATGAACCGCTTCGCCAGGTCGGTGTCGTTTTTCAGCGTGTCTTCGTTGGTGATGATGATCGGCGTATACCAGTCGGGAATGCAGTCGAAGTGGTCGCTGAAGGTGATCCGGTTGTTCGCCACCTTCGTCACGCTGTCGGCCCTCACACCGTCCCAGGCGTCGAAGATCCAGGCAAGGTCAAACGCGTTCGATTCGAGCGCCACCAGGTAGTCCGTGATGTCGCCGTACGGGGCGAACTTCACCTTCGCCGGGTCGCCACCGTCGCAGCTCACCAGCTTCTTCACGAGCGCCTCTTCGAGCACTCCGCCGAAGCTGCCGTAGGTCTTCCCTTCCATCTCCCGCGGCCGGGTGATGTTGTCGGACTTCAGGGAGAGCAGGCTCGTGGTGTTGTGCTGGATGATCGCCGCAACGGAGACGATCGGCACCCCTTCACCGCGGGCGGGGATCAGGAACTCCTGGTAGGAGATGCCGAAGTCGGCCTTGCCCGTGCCCACCGTCTGTTCAACGCCAGCGGCGGCCGCTTCGATGATCTCTATCTCGATGCCCTGGTCGCGATACCACCCTTTCTCTTTCGCCAGGTAGACACCCGCGTGGTTCGTGTTCGGCGTGAAGTCGAGCATCAGCGTGACCTTCGTTACGCCGTTCCCCGCGTCGTCGTCGCCCCCACAGGCGGCCGAGGCGAAGAGACCGAGGGCGAGGACGATGCTGACGAGCAGGGGCCATTTCAGGTTTCTCATTGGTGTCGTTCCTCCCGGTGTGTGAATTTCCACGGGGTTGCGACCCGTTCGATGAGGTGGACAGCGGCGAACAACGCCATGCTGAGCAGCGCGATAACCGCCACGCCGACGAACACCCGGTCCACCCGGAAGGACGCCTGAGCGCGATTGATGTAGACGCCGAGGCCCTCGCGAGCGCCGACCCATTCGCCGACGACGGCGCCGAACATGGCGTAGGCGGCGGCGATTTTGAGCCCGGCGAAGAACGCCGGCACGGCACCCGGCGCCAGGACATAACGGAAGACGGCCCAACGGCCGCCGCCCATGCTGCGTACAAGGCCGGTCATTTCGCGGTCGGCGTTGGCCAGCCCTTCGTAGGTGCTGACCACAATCGGGAAGAAGCCGACGAGCGCGACCACAAGGACCTTCGGGGTCATGCCGAAGCCGAACCAGATGATCAGCAGCGGCGCGAGGACGACCATCGGCACGGTCTGCGTGGCCACGACGATCGGGTAGAGCACCCGTCGCACGAAGGGCACGAGCGCGAGGGCGGCGGCGAGGAGGACGCCGACAACGGCGGCCAGCCCGAGTCCGAGGAGCGCTTCGCCCAGCGTCGCCCGGATGTGGCGCGGCAGGGTCTCCCGGGTCTGGATGAACGCGCTCCACACCCGGCTGGGGGCGGGGAGGACGTACGGTTTCGTATCGAACGCCGCCACCCATGCCTCCCAGGCGCCGAGCAACGTGGCCAGGAGCAACAGCGCCGGGAGGTAGTTCCGTCCCCAGCGGGCGAGCGTCCGCACAACACGCGCATCGCGGCTCAGGGGCTGGTGGGTGGTCACGGCGGCTGGGGGTCTCATCGTTCTAGGCCCGGAACTTCCCGGTCAGGCTGCC
>CAZQCR010000084.1:0-11559 GCA_964591745.1 uncultured Anaerolineaceae bacterium | reverse complement strand
CGACGAACTCGTCCCGCAGCGAACCAAGCACGCGGCGCTCCTTCGGCGCCGGGGGTAGAGCGCTGAGCCGCGCGATCGGCTTCTGCCCGCGCTTGATCACGATCTCTTCGCCGGCTTCGACGCGGGCGAGAAGGCGCGAGAGGTGCGTCTTCGCTTCGTGAACGGTGACTTCCGTAGCCATCGTTCCAGCTTGGTCCAGTTAGTCAACCGCGTCAAGCGGTGGATGGGGAATAGGCGGCCCCGGTGGGCTGCGGCTACGGCCGGGGCGGCGCGGTGAGGGGCCAGGGCCGGGCGGCTTCGAAGGCGGCGCTGGCCTGGAGGACGAGGAGGTCGTTGAAGCGCGGCCCGACGACCTGGAGGCCCACGGGCATCCCGGCGCTATCGAGCCCTGCCGGCAGGCTGGCGGCTGGGTGGCCCGTGATGTTGAATGGGTAGGTGAACGGGATGAAGCCGGCGGGGCCAACCTCGCGGCCGCCGATGACGGGCGGCGGTGGGCCCTCAGCGACGAAGGGTGAGGCGGAGACCGTCGGCGTGAGGAGGAGGTCGTACTCTGCGAAGAAGGCGGTCATGAGGCGGTTGAGGGTGTGGCGCGCGGCGAGCGCCGCCGTGTACTGCACGCCGGTGATGGCGCGGGCGCTCTCGGCGAAAGCGGCGAAACCGGGTTCGAGCAGTGCGCGCTGGGCGGGTGTCATGGTGTCGACGTAGGCGGCGTCGCCGGGCGCGCCGATGGCGTACCAGGTGGGCATCGGGTCATCGAAGCCGGGGTGCGCTTCGACCAGTTCGGCGCCGAGGGCGGCGGCGAGGGCGCGGGCGGCGGCCTCGGCGATATCGGCAACGGAGGGATCGACGGCGGCGTACCCGAGGTCGCGGCTCCAGGCGAGGCGGCGGAGACGAGGAGGGGGGCCATCGAGCGCGCGTTCGTAGTTCGCGGGGGCCGCATCGAGCGAGATGAGGTCGTTGGCGTGGGGGCCGGCGGCGCAATCGAGGTAGCGGGCGGCGTCGCGCACCGTCATGGTGAGCGGCCCGAGGGTGCTATGGGTGCTCCAGTGTGGGTAGGCGTCGTTGGCGATGGGGATGCGGCCGGCGCTCGGCTTGATCCCGTAGCAGCCGCAGAACGAGGCGGGGATGCGGATCGAGCCGCCACCGTCCGAGCCGGTGCACATGGGGACGAGACCGCCAGCGACGGCCGAAGCGCTCCCGCCGCTGGAGCCGCCGGGTGTGAGCCGTGGGTTCCACGGGTTGCGGCTGGCGCCGAAGAGGCGGTTCTCGGTGAAGCCCTTTTAGCCGAACTCGGGCGTGTTCGTCTTCCCGAGGATGATGGCGCCGGCCGCGCGCAAGCGGGCGACCTGGACCGAATCGCGGACGGCGATATTGCCGGCGAAGGCCTTCGAGCCGTAGGTGTGGGGCCAGCCTTCGACGCCTTCGAGGTCTTTGACGCCGAGGGGAACGCCGCCGAGGGGGCCCGGGTCTTCGCCGCGGGCGACGCGGGCGTCGATGGCGTTTGCCTGGGCGAGCGCGGCATCGGCGTTGACGTAGATGAATGCGTTCAGCGCGGGATTGTGGCGGTCGATGGCGGCGAGCGCCTCCTGCGTGACCTCGCGGGCCGAGCGGCGGCCGGCGCGGACGTCGTTCGCGATCTGAATAGCGGTCTGCATGGCACCCTCCGTGGCCTCGCGCGCACACCGTGGGAAGAGCGCTGCGGGCCGGTGCGGAGCAGTGTAGGCTCCCGTCAGCGCGACGGGGAGGGCTTCATGGCTGTTTCACACCTCGAGATCCGGGAACGGCGGCCGTACTTCGACGGACAGGAGTTCGGCGTCGCCGGGGCCTACGAACGTATCGACGGTGTGGCGCACTTCGTGGTCGACCCCGCGCACACCGCGAACCGTGAGATCGTCGACCTGGGGCTGGCGGCACGGGACGGCCACGGGCTGGTGCGCTTCGCAGCAGACTTCACGGTGCTCCAGCCGTTGGAGGCGGCGCGGGGAGGTGGGACGCTGCTCTTCGATGTCGCAAACCGGGGAAACAAGATCGCGATGTCGTTCCTGAACGGGGCGATCCCGTCGCTTGAGCCTTCGGACGAGATTCGGCCGGGGAACGGCTTCCTGATGCGCCACGGGTTCACGGTGGCCTGGTGCGGCTGGCAGTGGGACGTGCCGCGTGGGACGCCGGGGCTGGTGGGATTGGACGCGCCGATGGCCGTAGAGGACGGCCGGCCGATCCCGGGGCAGGTCTGCGTGGAGATCGTGACGAACGAAGGGGCGGCGAGGTGGCCGCTGCGCGACGCGCTCGGCGTCGTGCCGTTCCAGGCGTACCCGGCGGCGGACGTGGGCGAAGCGGGCGCGCGGATGACGGTGCAGGAGTGGCCGGATGGGCCGCGGGCGGAGGTCCACCGCGAGCAATGGCGGTTCAGCGCTGATGGCGAGTGGGTTGAGCGCGACGGCGGCTTCGAGGCGGGGAAGACGTACGACGTGTTCTACACGACGCGGATCTCGCCAGTGGTGGGCGTTGGATTGCTGGCGGTGCGGGACTTCGTCAGCTTCCTGAAGCGCGAGCGGGACGGCGCGGCGAACCCGTGCGCGGGGCGGATCGAGCGCGCGCTGGGCTTTGGCGTTTCGCAGAGCGGGCGGTTTCTGCGGACGTTCCTCTATCACGGCCTGAACGTGGACGAGGACGGCCGCCAGGTGTTCGACGGCCTGAACCCGCACATCGCTGGGGGTCGCCGGGGCGAATTCAACCACCGCTACGCGCAGCCCTCGGTGGAGGTGACGCCCGGCTTCGGCCACCTGCCGCCGTTTAGCGACGCTGGCGAAGGCGGACTGCTGGCGAAGCAGCGGGCGGCCGGGGGCGTGCCGAAGGTGATGTACTCGAACAGCTCGGCGGAGTACTGGCGGGGGGATGCGAGCCTCGTCCACGTCTCCCCCGACGGTACAAAGGACCTGGCGCTGCCCGAGAACGTGCGCGCCTACCTGTTCGCGGGGTCGCAGCACGGGCCGGGGCTCTGGCCGCTGATGTCGGTGAGTCCGGTGCCGGGCGGGCCGCGGCTGGCGCACTGGATCAACGCGCTGGCGACCGGGCCGCTGAGCCGGGCGCTGATCATGACGCTGGAGGCGTGGTGCCGGGACGGGGTCGATCCGCCAGAGAGCGCCCTGCCGCGGCTGGCCGACGGGAGCCTGGCGACGCGGACGGAGGTGCTGGCGGCGTTCGCGGCGATGCCGGGCGTCACGCTGCCGGACCCGGCACGCTTGCGGACGGTTTCGCCGCTGGGCATGGGCCCGGGCGCGGAACGGGGCATCGGGCGCTGGCCGGCGTTGCCGACGGGCGGGCCGTTCGCGGCGCTGGCGCCAGCGGTGAATAGCGACGGGAACGAGGTCGCCGGGGTGCGGCTGCCGGATGTGGCGGTGCCGGTCGCGGCGTACACAGGCTGGAACCCCCGCCACCCTTCTATCGGCGCGCCGGAGCAAACCGCCCGGTACATGGGCTCGACCTTCCCCTTCGCGGCGACGCGGGCGGAGCTTGAGGCGAACGGCGACCCGCGGCCATCGATCGAGGACAGGTACGCGGGCCGGGAGGAGTACGCGGCACGGGTGCGGGCGGCGGCGGAGGCGCTGTTAGCGTCGCGCTGGCTGTTGGCGGAGGATGTAGAGGGGGCGGTGAAGGCGGCGCTGGCGAAGCGGGACGACTTCAGGGGGACCGCGGCGGGATGATGAAGCCAGTCTCCGGAAGGAGTATCGAGGCTTCCTGGCCGCAGAAGTACTGCATCCGTACGATCTTCCCCGTGTCGTCGAGATCCACCAGGTGGAGCGCCGGTGAGCGCCCGGACGGGGCGTCCGGCCCCTGGAGAACGACCACCGTGTCGCCGAGGGGGAACACGTCGGCCGGCTTCGTGATCCGCCGGAACGCCGCGTAGAAGCGTGTGTCGGGCGTGATTACCGTGGCGAGAGGCTCCCGCACCTCTGCCTCGGTCACCCACGTCCCCTGGCACCCGACGTTGGGGAAGACGCGCATCGGCGCGCCCGCGACAGCCCCTTCGCGGCACTTCGGCGCCGAGCCGATACCTGCGGGGTCAGGCTCACAGGCAAGGTCGCGGAAAACCATGTTCGCGATAAACCCGTCGAGGTCCTGCGCGTAGGCGAGCTTGAGGACGTTGTCGATGTGCTCCTGCCCGGTGAGGAAACCCTTGTCGAAGGCGCCCGGTGATTCGCCGGGCGGCGTGCTGGTCGAGGTGGGCGTTCGCGTCGCGGCGGGCTCATCCACGTCGCCGCAGGCCGCCAGGCCGAAGGACACGAGGACGGCGATGGCCAGAACCCGGCCCAGGGCTCCCATCACGCGACCACCACCGCAAGAAGCGGAGCGAGAGCTAATGCCGAACCCCTTCCGATTGTCCAAACGCCGACCGGCGACGTGTGTCTGAAACACCCGCATGATGCATTACCTCGCGCGTGGGAGTGTGGGGGCATGCGGAGTATAACGTGGTGGCGGGGCTGTTTGTTCCCGTGGCCGCGGGGGTCCATCGTCCTTCGTCCCTCGTCCACCTGCCTGCGCTGCTGGCGGGGGGAGCGGCGTCCGGGTGGTTCGGGCGTCCGCGCCCGCTGAGGGGCGCGGCTACCCCTGCGCGTACGTGCGGGATGTCGGCGCCTGATGGACTGTAGGCGGCCGCGGTGGGACACGGCTACCGGTGGGGGCTTCACAACGCTGGGCGATGCGCGCATAGTGCGCGAAACGTATCGGGATGCAGACGATGAGCGAGTTCAAGGATCTCTTTTCGGCGGCACGGGAGCGGTCGGGGCTGAGCCAGGCCGAACTGGCGCGGCGAATCGGCGTGAGCGTCGACACGATCGCTAGCTGGGAATCGGGGCGTCGTTCGCCCAAGGGCCACCGCGGCGGACGCGACGGCCGCGAGCTGGTCATCGAAGCGTGCGACGCGATGGACACCGGCCCGGATGTGCTGAACGAGATGCTCGATGCGCTCCAGTTCTCCCGCGTGCCGCCGGAACGGGTGGCGCCCCTGCTCGACCGACGGAAGCCGCTGGCGGTGATTCGCGATGAGTGCCGTTCGTACCCCTGGGTGTCACTGGCGATGAACGAGGACTTCGAGGTGGTGGCCTGGAACGAGGCGGCGAACGATCTTTCCGAGCTGGACTTCGCGACCGACCTGGCGCAGCCGGGCGAACGGAACCTGTTACGGATGGCGCTTTCGCGGCACTACCGGGAGAAGCTTGTCAACTGGGAAGAGGTGATCGGCATCATGGTGGCGATGTGGAAGACGGCGAACACGGATCTTTTTTCGCAGGAGACGACGCCGTACTTCCGGAATCTGTTCGACTTTGTGATCACGAATCACCAGGCGGAGCTTCCGATGCTCCTGAAGCTTTGGAACGAGACGGCGCCCTTCGTAGAGGGCCAGAGCGGCGAGTGGCAGTCGCAATGGCGGACGAGCGATGGGACGGCGCTCCTCTTTAACAACCGAATCTCATCGTGGAGCGAGTTCGACGGGGTCTCTGCCTTCGACTGGCAGCCAGCGAACGCCGAGACGTGGGAGTGGATGGAGGCGAAACGGCGAGCGCGGGAGGCCGCGGCCCGGAGGACTGACGCCGAAGCCGAACAGCCAGAGGCGGCGAGCGCCCGCGAGATCTTCCGCTTCGGGCGGGAGAAGAACGGTTTTTCGCGGCGGGCGCTGGCCCAACGGGCGGGCGTCTCGGAACAGCTTATCTACGCGTACGAGCGGGGGACGAAGTCGCTGAGCCGGGAGCGGCTGATCCAGATCGCGGCGAGCATGGTGTTGGACCAGGCGAGCCTGAACGCGATCCTTCAAGCTTCGGGATTCGAGCCGGAGCCGAGCAAGATGATGGACTACATCCTTGGCTACGATGTCTCGATCAGTCCCAGATTCATCGGCGCGCCGGAGCGGAGGCATTGGACGCCCGAAACCATCCAGACCAAGTTAGCGGAGTACGGGTGGCCGGCGCTGGTGGTGGGTGACCACTGCGACCTCCTGGCGATGAACGATGTCGCCGGGCGAGTGCTCGGCGTTGAGTTCTCGAAGCTGCCCGCGGGGCCGGCGCGGAATCTGATGGCGATCGTGACGGACGCGCCATTCCGGACGATTGTCCAGAATTGGGCGGAGGCGGTTACGAACGTCTTGCCGGGCTATCTGGAGCCGTACATCGCGCCGCCCGGGAGCGAGGTTCCGGGCGCGAAGGCGGACGAGGATGTGCTGCGTGTGATCCGCTACGTCGGCGACCGCGAAAAGGCCGCGGGCCGAACGGGGGACCCGCTCCACGAACTGCTCGCGGCCTGGCGAGGGAAGCCGAAGCGCCGCTTAACGGCGCGGGTGAGCTTCGTGCTGGATTGTCTGCAGGGTGGGCAGGCGCTGCGCTTCAACGCGATCATCCGGCCGTGGAACTCGATGCTGGACCCGTACTGGGCGATCGAGCTGCACCCGGCGGACGCGGCGACGTGGCGGGCGCTTGGGTGAGGGGCAAATTCGCGGAACTTGTACGGGAATAGGACTTTTCGGGTGGCCGCGGGTGCGCCGTGACCTTTACCGTGCGCCGCGTGGGGTCCGCACGCGAAGAAGCGGTCCGCCCGGAGGGTAAGGGAGATGCAGAACTACGTTCGACGACTGGCATTACTGGCGGTCCTCGGGGCGGCCATCCTCGTGGTCGCGTCGCCGCAGCGTTCCTCATCCGTGGCGGCGCAAGCGGGCGGAGCGTCTAGCTTCTCTTCGTCGGCCCCCGCTTGGGCACCTATTCCGGCACCGTCGTTCGAGTTGGCAGGCGCAGCGTCCGCATGGACCGGTACCGAATGGCTAGTGTGGGGGGGCGAGACCGGCGCTGCAGCCCCTTTATCGAACTCAGGAGGAAGGTACTCTCCAAGCCGCAACGTCTGGGAATCGATCAGCCAGTTCAACGCCCCGTCGGCCCGTCGGAGTACTTCTGGCGTCTGGACGGGCGACCACTTTGTTGTTTGGGGCGGCAACACAGGAAACGGTGGGGCCGTCCTGGCGAGTGGCGGCCGGTACGAACCTCTCAGCGACACCTGGCGTCCGACCGCAATGGCAGGCGCACCAGCTGGTCGCCACACCTTCAGCATGGTTTGGACCGGCTCGGAGGTTCTCGTTTGGGGCGGCAGCATCCAGGAGTGGCCATACCATCTGACGAACACTGGCGGACGTTACGACCCGGTGACGGACAGCTGGAACCCGATGAGCCTCCTCGGCGCTCCGACACCTCGGGTGGGTCAATCGGCGGTCTGGACCGGACGCCATTTGCTGGTGTGGGGAGGATGGGACGGGACGCAGCCCGTGCATTCCGGCGGCAAGTACGATCCAGTCGCGGACACATGGGAAACCATCGACAGTTCCGGGCCCCTTGCCACGGACGGGAAAGGCGTCTGGACCGGATCTGAACTCCTTGTCTGGGGGTACGAGTCAACTTCTGATCGGAGCGTCATCGGTGCGTACAACCCTGAATCGAATCGGTGGAGCGTGACTGCCACGGAGACTCCGAGACGCTATGGGCCCTCGTTCGTTTGGACCGGCGAGTCTCTCGTTGTCTGGGGTGGCTGGATTCCGGGCGTGGTGCTCCAGACCGGCTTCGTCTATGACCCAAGCTCGGGTACCACTACACCGACTCCAATTGAGGGGGCGCCTCAAGCACGTGCTTCGCACATTGACGCGTGGACCGGGCAGGAGTTGCTCGTTTGGGGAGGCTTCGATCCGGCCGTCGCAACCTGGCACGACGGCGGGCGCCTTACCCTCGCAACTGGTGACACTACACCACCGACAATCTCGGCCTCGGCCACGCCACTGCCCAACTTCGCCGGCTGGAACAACACCGACGTCGTCGTCTCGTACACCTGTACCGACGCCGACTCGGGCGTGGACTACCCGGCGGGCGACCTGGGTGACGACGTGCTGACGACATCTGGGACCGCCACGGGAACGTGCGTGGACAACGCCGGAAACGAGGCCACGGCGACCCACGATGTGCTCATCGATAAGACGCCTCCCGTCTTTGGCGAGATCTCTGGACCCGTCGCAGTCTCTGTTCCGGCGAGCCAGCCATGGACTGACACCGGCATCGACATCCCGGCTGGGTCACTTGTCCAGATCACGGGGAGCGGTCGGATAAGAATCGCGGGCTCCGATCCGGGAAAGTATCCTGACGGGCGAACGTTCGACTACGAACAACCCGGCACGGAATGCGGCGCGGGATGGGTGCTTCAGAATGCCGCCTGCTGGTCACTGATCGGACGCATCGGAGCAGCTGGCGCGGGATTCCCGGTGGGGCTGAGTACTTCGTTTACAGCCACGACCGGGGGAAAGCTTTACCTCGGGGTGAACGATAACGTCTTCGGGGACAACTCCGGGGCGTGGAGTGCGGCAGTGAGCTTCGCCCGCCCCGGGATTACGCCTCAACCTCTGCCGAACGCCGCGGGCTGGAACAACACAGATGTGACGGTTAACTGGGCTTGCCAGGACGCCCTTTCGGGGGTGGATCTCCTGGCAAGTTCGCTGGACGCTGACGTCTTGACTGCCACCGGAACTGCCATGGCTTCGTGTACCGATCGCGCTGGCAACACAACTCTGGCCAGCTACTCCGCCTTGATCGACAAGGCTGGTCCGACACTTGCACCGACGGCCTCGCCGCCGGCAAACTCCAACGGCTGGAACCACACTGATGTGGTCGTGAGCTGGACGTGCACCGACGGGCTCTCCGGAGTCGATCCGGCGACCAGTTCATTGCAGGACGACTTGTTGACCGAAAGCGGTTCGGCGATCGCGACCTGCCGCGACTTGGCCGGGAACACGCACAACGCCAGTTACTCCGTCTTCATCGACAGGGTGGCCCCGACGGTCATGCCGGCTGCTGACCCACTGCCCAACGTGAACGGCTGGAACAATACCGACGTAACCGTCTCTTACAACTGCACCGACGCGCCGGGGGGATCAGGAATCGACTACGGTGCGAGTGACCTCGGCGACGACGTGCTGACGGCATCTGGGACGGCGGTGGGAACGTGCGTGGACAACGCCGGGAACTCTGCCTTCGCGAGCTACGCCGCTCAGATCGACAGTGCTGCCCCGACGATCAGCATCGTCACGCCCGTGGCCGGCGCGTGGTACGGCAAGGGCGCGGTGGTATACGCGAGTTACAGCTGCGCGGACGAGACAGGCGGTTCGGGGGTCGCGAGCTGCGTTGGCAGCGTCGTCAGCGGCTTCCCGATCGAGACGAGGACAATCGGTGCGCGCACCTTCGTAGTAACGGCGACCGATTACGCGGGCAACGTATCGACCAGCACGGTCACTTACAACGTGGGCGGGAAGGACGAGTGCAAGAACGGTGGCTGGGTCCGGTTCCTGGCGCCGGTCTTCGCGAATCAGGGCGATTGCGTGAGTTGGTTGGGGCGGTAGCGTTCGGCGCCCTCGTGCCAGCACCACGATGTGGAGAGGGCCAACCGGGTTCGGTTGGCCCTCTGCGCTTGTCGGGGCCGCGTGCCGGCCGGGCGTTGGCCCGGGCGTCAGCGCCGACGGAGCGGCGCGGCTCCAGCGGGTCGGCGGTTGGCGTGATGGTAGGCGGCCCCGGTGGGCCGCGGGTACGGTTAGCGGGGTTCGACGAGGCGAATCGGGGCGGTGGTTACTGGCCGGGCGGCGCGGGCGAAGCGGGCGTCGCAGGTGAGCAGCTCGAAGCCGAAGGCCTCGTCGCAGGCCAGGTAGATGGAGTCGTAAATCTTGGACAGGCCGGCGGCTTCGGCAATCGCCATGGCGCGGTCGATCCATCGCAGGTCCCAGGCGAACTCGATGGGCAGGTTGGAGAAGGCCTCCCACTGGGCGTGGCGCTCGGACGTTATGACGATTCCGCGAGCGTGGAGCTTACGCAGCGTCGATGCGAATTCTACCGCGAGCATGGGCGGCCCAACGATCCGCTCGTGACTTCGAAGCAGCTGGGTCAACGTCTCCGCGGCTTCGTCGAACCTCTGGCTCGGCAACCGCGCCCGGCTAACGAACGAAGGATCGAGCACGGTGCTCAACCGTCGTCGTCGTGATCGAGGGCGGCCTCGATCTCTTCCCAAGCGATGCCCCGGCCTCCTGTCCTTTCGAGGATTGCCTGGCGCCCCTGCCTGAGCGCCGCGAGGGCGGCCTCGCAGGCGGCGATGCCTTCGGGGGAATCGAGCCAGCGGCGCATCTCTTGTTTGACGGCCTCGTAGTCCTCGGGGGTGGCGCCGGTCATGTCGCGGAAGCGGTGCGGGCGGGTGGTCGCGGCCATGTCGCGATCGTAGCAGGGGAAGGTTGGCCGTGTCGCGCGGTGAGCGCTCGGGGTGGAGGCGCGGGCCGGGCGTTGGCGCGGGTGTCAGCGCCGACGGAGCGGCGCGGCTCCAGCGGGTCGGCGGTTGGCGTGATGGTAGGCGGCCCCGGTGGGCCGCGGCTACGGGCGGGCGATGTGGGTGCGGTGGTCGACCATGGTGCAACGGTCCTGGGTGGTGATGAGGCCGGCGGCCTGGGCGCGGGCGAGGCCAGCTTCGTTGATGATGCCCTGCTGCAGCCAGATGGCGGGGGCACCGGCGGCGATGGCGTCGTCGATCACGGCGTCCGTTTGCTCGCTGCGGACGAAGACATCGACGAGGTCCACCGCGAAGGGAATGTCCTGGAGGCGGGGGTAGGCGCGTTCGCCGAGGACCTCTTCGGCGGGCTGCTGGAAGGGCACGGGGACGATGCGGTAGCCGGCGGCCTGGAGGTAGGCGGCGATGCGGTGGGCGGTGCGGAACTCGCGGTTGTCGAGCCCGACAACGGCGATGGTCTTCGCGTTACGCAACGCTTCGATGGCCTGCTGGTCCTGGTCGATCATCTGCGGGACCTCCGATTGCGTTGGGCGGCGGGCGCCGGCGCGGGTGCCGTTGGCGCCGGGTTTGGGGCGAGGGTTTCGCCGGTGTCGGTGTCGATCTCGACCAGTTCCCAGCCTTCGGGGATGCGGACCGTGGAGCCGGTGAGGGCGGCGACGGCGTTGCCGACGGTGAGGGTGCGATCCATGCCATCGGCCTGGCCGTAGACGGGCACGGGGATCTGGATGAGGTTGAGGCGCCTGCCGCTGGCCTTCACGAGGACGAGGGCGAACTGGCGGAGGTCGTCGGTCTGGTGGCCCCAGCGGTCGGGGTCTCCGCCCTCGACGGTGACTTCCAAGTGGTCGATCTTGGCGAAGGGGACGAGTTCCTTCGTGCCGATGCCCATGCCGAGGTAGCCCTGCTGCCAGGTGATGGAGCCCTTCGTCGCGTCGATGACGACGTCGGCGCCGGCGATGGAGCTGACGAGGCCCATGACGGAGGCGGGGACGACGGCGAGGCAGACGAAGAGGAGGGTGACGAGCGCCCAGAAGGGGACGGTATCGGAGAGCGACATCCAGGTGATGAGGACAGCGGCGAGGGCGAGGCCCAGGACGGGGAGGATGACGGTGCTGCGGGCTGCCTTGATCTCGATCTTGTGGTCGCCGATGACGGCCATGGAGCGATGGAGAAGGACTTCGCGCTTGCCATCGCGGCGCTGCATGACGACGTGGTTGGGGA
>CAZQCR010000083.1:0-11661 GCA_964591745.1 uncultured Anaerolineaceae bacterium | reverse complement strand
TGCCACCCCCTTCTCCATGACAGAGAGTGATCGACACCTGTTCGAACTTCTTCACCCATCCTGCGTCCGCGTCCGCCGCAAGCGAGTGAGGTCAGTACTGGAAGTTCACGTAGTTCTGGTTCTCGATGAGTGCGGTGATATCCACATCGAGACGCTGAGAAGGGGCGTTGCTGTATCTGGTGGTATTCCGCGCGAACGGACTCCCCGCACCCTGATGGAGGTGGTAGCCGTTGTAGGTGCACGTGTCAGTCGCCACCGTCTGTCCCACCGCTCTGCTCGTCCAGGCGGGGATGAGGATCGGCCCCGCCGAGATGACGAACGTTCCCCCGACCGCGCGGTCGGAGTGGTGCAGGAACACGTCGCCAAGGAGCGTACTGTTCGGGCGGTTGACGCGGACACGGACGGTCTTGCAGTTGTCCTGCGTCACATTGGAGGCCACACCGCTCCCGGCATTGGTGACGATGCCGGTGTACTTCGCGTAGGAGTGCCAGTGGACGGGCCAGTTCACGTCGTTTTGCCAGTCCAGCGCGTATGCCGCACCGTAGTTCCCGGCGACACAGCTGGTGTGCCAGCCACACGTCATGTCAGGCGTCCCCATCTCGGTCCCCGCGTGGACATTCAGGGTGATCGTCTGCACGGCTGCTCTTGCGCCGGGAGCCGTGAGGTAGCCGGCGGTCGCACAGATCGCGAGGATGGCGGCGAGCCCCGCCTTTATCGTTGTCGCCTTTTTCATCGCAGGTTCTCCGCGATCTTCACCAGCTCGGCGAGGGTCATGTTCCCGCCCGTCACCGTCGTTAAGGTCCCCGCTTTGGCATCGTAAATGAGGACGGCGGCCTCACCCGCGCCCTCCGCGAAGAGCGGGTCGGCTACCACCACGGCCCGGCCATCCGCGAGGCGTGCTTCGCGGAACCGCTCCGAAGCGAGGCTGCTGGTGAACCGCGGCGATGGGCCTGTGCGCGAGATGGTGATCTCGAATAAAGCACCGTTCTCGACCTCGAAGAACGTCTTCTCGCCGCGCGCCACGGCGCGCATCGCCTCCTCGTCGCCGGGGACCCGCCAGCTCGTCTCGTGCCGGACCACTTCGCCGCCGCAAACTCCTACAGATGAACGGATCGCTTCCGAACCCGCCGGGAGGAAGCCTGGCTTCACCTCCACGGCCGAACCGGCGGCGGCGTCTGGAGCGCCGTGGTCGAGCGGCAGGCAGGGAAAGTCGGGCCAGATGTCCGGCCCGATCTCGATTCCGGCGACAGTCTGGCGGTAGCGCGGCTTCTGGTCCTCCGCGTTCTGCCACGGGATCCACCAGAAGTCCTTCGACGTGTCGGGCGTCTGACCCGGCGCCGGTGTAGCGGCGAGGTCCGGGGTAATGGGCCCACCATCGACATCCGCTTCCGCCGGTGACCGCTCCCCAAGCTGGCGGCCTGCGAGGAAAGCGCCAGCCGCCAGCGCCACGACCATGATGGCGAGTACGCCCGTTCGCATCCGAGGCTTCATCTTCGCACTCCTGTATGGTGGTGCATGGTGGTAAGCGCCCGAGGAAGGCTAAGAGAGAGAGAGACTTCAAGTGCCCCGGCGAAGGGCGATCGCCATACCCCGCTCAGTAGCCGTGGCTGTCCCAGACCAGGTCGCCCTTGCCCTCCAGTTTCGCCTGGTAGCGGCTGGCGACGAAGAGCAGGTCGCTCAGGCGGTTCAGGTACGGAACGACGAACTGGCCCACCTCCTCGACTCGCGCGAGCGCGATCACGAGCCGTTCCGCCCGCCGGCAAACGGTCCGCGCGACGTGAAGCTGGGCGGCGGCCATCCCGCCGCCGGGAAGGATGAAGCTTTTGAGCGGCTCCAGGTCTTCGTTCCAGCTGTCGACCCAGCCCTCGAGCTGGTCTACGTGGCGCTGTTCGATTCCCGGCACGGCGAACCGCTTCTTGTCCTCCTCCAGGATGCAAAGGTCCGATCCGACGTTGAACAGGACCTGCTGGATGATGAAGAACTGGGGCCGCAACGATTCGTGCAGACCGGCCGAAACAGCGACGCCGAGGACGCTGTTCAGCTCATCGACGGTGCCGTACGAATCGATCCGGAGCGAATCCTTGGCGACCCGCTGGCCGCCGCCGAGGGCCGTCGAGCCGTCGTCGCCAGCCCGTGTGTAAACGCGATTGATGTGAACCATGGTGGAAGGGTACCAAGTCTCAAGTCCCGAGTCCCGAGTCTTTGGCCCTTGGCCCGAACTCGGCCACAATACGGCTGGCGCCCCTGCGCCCCTGGTGAACGCTCATGGCCGATGCTTCCGCGCGCTGCCTCCGCTGCTACTTCGTCCTCACCGCGCCGCCCTACCTCATGGCCGGCCGGCCCTACTGCTGCCAGAGCTGCTCCGTCGGCTCCGCCTGCGAACACCAGGGCATCCGCCGCTCCGCCAACTGGCGCCGCTACGATTCGATGTTCGATCGCTTCCGCCAGTCCGCCCGCGCCAGCACGCCGTACGCGCCGCGAGGCCGGGAATGACCGCGCTCTCCGGGCCCACCACGCCAGCGCCCTACCAGGTCCGCGCCCGCAACGGCGCCGCAACCTCCGAAAACAAGATCCACGATAACGATGTCGCCCGCCAGTACGGCTTCGCCGGCGGACTCGTCCCCGGCGTCACCATCTACGCGTACATGACCCGGCCCGCGCTCGACTACTTCGGCCCCGAGTGGCTCGCCCGCGGAACCATGTCCGCGCGTTTCATCAAGCCGTTTTACGAAGGTGAACAGGTCACGGTCACCGTGCAGCCGTCAGGCGATGGTGCCATAACGCTCGAAGCCCGTAACAACGCCGGTGAGGTCTGCGCGACCGGCGCCGCGTCCCTCCCCGGATCGGCCGGCGAGCCCCCGGCGCTCCTCCGCGAAGCCAGTCTGCCGCCCCGTGCCGTGCGTCCAGCCGCCAGCGACGAAGCCTTCCGGGCTGCTCCCATCCTCGGCACGCTGCGCCACGCCTTCGACACCGGGACACCCACGGCGACCTTCCTCGAAGAGACGGCCGACGACCATCCCCTCTACCGTGGCCCCGACGCGCCGGCCCACCCCGGCTACCTGATCCGCTACGCCAACACCGTTCTCGTCGAGAACGTCGAGCTTGGCCCCTGGATCCACGTCTCCAGCGAGACGCGGCACTTTGGCACGCTCAGCCACGGCGAGTCGTTCAGCGTCCGTGCCCTCGTGACGGACCTCTTCGAGCGCAAAGGCCACCGCTTCGTCACGCTCGATGTCCAGGTCGTCGCCGGCGCGACGCGGATAGTGACGAGCACCGTGCACACCGCGATCTACGATGTCCGCAAGGTGGCCGCTTCCTAGCCGGAGCGCTACGGTTAGCCAGCAAACTCTACCTGCGAAGGAGCCACTCATGGCGCTCTACGAATACGCCTGCGCCGCTTGCGGCACCCGGACGGAGAAGCGGATGCCGATGGCCGACGTTCTCCAGAGCATCCCCTGCCCGAAGTGCAAGAAGACCGCGCGCAAAGTCATCGGCGGCTTCGCCCTCGTCGGGGTGGCCGATGCATCCGTGGGAGATGGGCCGGCCCCCTGGGACGATGATGGCGGGGACGGCGGCCTCGATGCCGGTGCACCGTCCATGGATTTCGGCGGCGGGCACGGTCACTCGCATGGTCCCGGCGGCCACACGCACTAACCCGCCGCGCTGCTCACAAAGCGAGGGCAGCCGAACAGCTGCCCTCGCTTTCGTCTCCTGCCAGTACGGCCGTTACTCGCCGAATGCGAAGTCCGCGGCGATGCAGTCCTTGTTTGCCGAGGCGAGCTTGTCCAGCCGGTCGCCGACATCCTTCGGTGCGTCATCGATGTTCAATGAATCGAGAGCATTGATGTCGCCGTCTTTCAGCCCCTTCGCCGCCTTCTCCAGGGTGCTCACCATCTGGTTGTGATACGACTTCACGTCGCTGGGCGCTTTGGCGTTCTTGATGTTCTTGGCGAAGTTTTGAGCGGGCTCCGCCATCGCCTTCGCCGCGATCTTCTCGGCGTCCGCTTCGGATGCGTCTTCGATGGACTTCAGCGCGTCGGCCTGCGCACTCGTGATGTCCTCTACGAACTTCGCCCCGGCCGTGCAGATTGCGGCTACGTACGCCTCATCCGTGCCGCTGCCAGAGGACGTTGATCCACCGTCGTCGTCGCCGCCGCAGGCCGCCGCGGCCGCGCCGAACGCGAGTGCGCCGAAGGCGGTGAACGTGAAGAGGTATCGCTTGATCATCATGCTGTTTCTCATTCCTCGTTGTTTGCGGTCCGGGACAGCCCCGACCGGTCCGTCGTATGGGCCTCGGCCCTCTCCATAGTGTCGGCTAACTCGCAAAGCCGCGAGTAGTGTTCTCCCTGATAGAGAGCCGCACCGGCACCGACTGAATGGCGCCTCAACCGGGAAAGGTGATGGGCAGCACTCCCGTCGTAGCTCCAATGCAGGCCCATTTTGGTACCCGGTTCAATCCTCGGCCGCGACCGCCGGGCCATCTCTCGAGGCCCCCTTACGCCCGTTCGACCGTTACCGTACCGGTCGTGCCGTCCACCGTGACCAGGTCCCCCGTGCTAATGAGCGTGGTCGCGTGCTGGACTGCCACGACCGCGGGGATGCCGAACTCCCGCGCTACCGTTGAGGCGTGCGAGAGCATGCCGCCGCGTTCCACGACGACAGCCGCGGCCGGCCAGAAGAGCGGCGTCCACGGCGCATCTGTGTAGGGCGCCACCAGGACCTCGCCCGGGAGGATCTCCACGCTGTCATCCGCTTCCGCATCGAGGATGATCCGGGCGCGCCCGCTGGCCACGCCGGCGCTCACGCCTGCGCCACTGAGCAGTGCCACCTTCCCCGAAGGAGTCTCCGGGGCGGCCACGGGAATCAGCTCGACCGGCATCGTGAAGGTCACCGGCAACTCGAAATGGTGGAGCGCCTCGTACTCCTCCTTGCGTGCCGTCACCCGTCCGCGCGCCGCCCTTCGTCCGAGCCCGCCGCTGGCCGCCTCCCGGAGTTCGTTCAGCCTGAGGAAGAAGACGTCATCCCGTTGCGCGATCAGTCCCCGCTCCGCCAAGCGCAGGCCCAGCCCCAGCAGAGGCGGCCGGAACGAGCGGCAGACCTGCGCCCAGTTCGATTTGGTTTGCTCCCGGCCGCGCACGTACGCCTGGCACTCGGCAAGGATCGAACGAAACGCTTCAGCGTCGCCGGCCGTCAGCTTCCGGACTATCCGCGCTTCCAGCTTTTCGCGGGCCAGCGCCGCGCGTTCCTCCTGGCGGAGAGGGTCACGAGAGGTGGACATCGCCAGGTTCGCCTTCAAGGACGAGACCACGAAGGCAGGCTCCTCAGCCCAGTCCGCGACGCTGGGGTCCGTTTCGCGCTGGCCCCGGAAGCCATACCGATCCATGAACTCGCCAAAGGCCGCTCCGAAGGCTCTCCACTCGTCGTCCGGTGGCGCGGCCAGCCGCGCCTTGATCACCGTCGCGTCCTCGCTCCGAAGGTCCCGCGCGACCCCACGCCGCGCCCGAGCCGCCTGGGCCAGCTCCCAGATACCCTGGACGGGCCGGGCGCTCTCCAAGTTCCGGAGCGCGCTTGTGAGCGAGACCGGCCACTCCGGAGGGTGGCCCGGAACCGCGCGGTCAAGCAGCGCCGAAAGCTCGCCCAGCCGTTCCGCCCCTCCGATCGAGACGAGCGCGTGGTTTACGAACATCCTGCCGGCGACGGCGATTCCCCGGTCGATCCGCGTCAGCAGCTGGGCGTCCGTCTGGCCCGCAAGGCGCGCCCGCAACGCCGCCAGGCGAAGTTTCCGCGCGGTCTCAGCCTCCACCACGCTTGCTGCCAACGCTTTCCGCCAGAGGCGTTCCACCGTTTGCCGGGCCTGCCGGGCACGACGCATATTGGCCGCGACCCCGGATTCCGTGCCTCCGCCGCGCACGAACTGGCCGAGCATGTCCGATGCCTGGTCCGCCTGGTAGCTGGCCACGTACGCCCCGAGCCAGGCCACGTTCACCGCCCACCGTCCGCCGATGAATCCGAAGATGTTCGCCGCTGGCATCGGCGCCACTTCCACCAGGTCCCGGGCCTTCAGCTGGTCCACCAGCGTCGCCGCGTAGATGTGCATGTACGCGCCCGAAATGTCCGCCGGCAGCGGACGCGTGATGTTGGGCAGCACCTCCTCGACGTTACCCGTTCCCCAGAAGTTGTACGCGGGATGGGCTGGCGTATCCCAGCTCGAAAGGCCAGTTCCTGGCGCGAGTCGCGTGGGCGTCTTCATGGTGGCCGATTCTACGCGACGGCGGCGGTCCGGACAGCGCGCGCTCTGGCCTCCCATCGCGTACTATCCAGCGATTCTTCGCCAGGGTGAGCCCATGCCCGATCGCAACTCCGACCGCTTCGAAATCGTCGATCTCATGAACCGTTACGCTTTCGCGCTCGACGACAAGGATTTCGAACGCCTTCGCCAGGTATTCACGGCCGACGCTGTCTTCTCCGAATTCCCGCCCGTGCCGATGGAAGGGATCGAGATTATCGTCCCGACGATTGACCGGACGTTGAGTCGCTTCAGCGTCACCCAGCACCTCCTCGGCCCCGTGACCGTGGAGTGGGACGGCGAGGACCGCGCGCGGACGCGCTGCTACATCCAGGCCACGCACCAGTACCCGCCGGAGAAAGGCGGCGGCGTCTACACCCTTCACGGCACCTACATCGACGACATCGTCCGCACGCCTGAGGGCTGGCGGATCGCCCACCGCCGCCTCTACAGCACCTTCAGCCAAACTGTCGGCCGGGCCGCAAGGCCGGCGGGCTAAGCGACCGGGTAGGTGCGCCCCCTCAGCGGGCGCGGGCTTCCGAGCCAACCAGGCCGCCGCGCAGCTGCGGACGCGAAAGAGGGGAGCGTTCTCACACTCCCCCCTCTCTGTACCTTTGCGCCTCTGCGTCTAACCGACTCGCTAGATGTCGAGCATCTGGGCGACGCGCTCGCGATGGAAGTCCGCGTCTCCCCAGAAGAGCTCCGCGCGCTTCTGACGGCGGAAGAAGAGCTGGATGACGTAGTCCTTCGTGAAGCCGATACCGCCGTGGATCTGCTGGCCATGGGCCACCACGCGGCGGCTGGCGTCGCTGCACCAGGCCTTGGCCATGGCAACGTCCATGCTGGCGCTCTCTTCGCCTTCGCTGGTCGCCCAGGCGGCCTTGTACATGATGAAGCGCATGCCATCGACATCCGTCACCATGTCGGCGGCCTTGTGCTGGATCGCCTGGAACGAACCGATCGGCCGGCCGAACTGGACGCGTTCCTTGGCGTAGTTCACGGAGATCTCGAAGTCCCGCTGCGCGAGGCCGACGAGGTACGCGCACTCGAGGCTCGTCGCCTTGTTGCGGATCTCGTTCCCGGCGGCAAGCGGAACGGCGAAGCTATCGGCCGCGGCAACGGTCACGTTGTCGAGTACGACCTCGGCCTGCTTGTCGCTAGCGATCGTCTTGAGGACGGTGATCTTCGCGGCCGATCGCGGGACGATGAAGACGCGGCCGCCGCTGGCGTCGAAATCGGCCGCCACCAGGATGTAGTCGGCGACGTTCGCGTCGGGCACGAAGAGCTTCGTGCCGTTCAGGACGTAATTGTCCCCGCTCTTCGTGGACTTGAGCTGCACGCCTTCGCGGTCCCAGCGGCCGCTCGGCTCCGTATAGGCGTAGGTGAAGATGGCGCTGCCATCGGCCAGCTTCGGCAGGTACTTCTTCTTCTGGTCATCGGAAGCCGCGGCGATGAGGATGCTCGCCGCCACCTGATTCGGAATGAACGGCCCGGGAAGGAGCGCGCGGCCCGTCTCTTCGACAAGGACACAGAGGTCGAGGAAGGAGAAGCCGGCGCCGCCGAGATCCTCGGGAACCATCAGGCCGTGCCAGCCGAGGTCGCCCATCTTCTTCCAGAGTTCCGGGCTATAGCCCTTGTCGTCCTCTTCCATGGCGCGGACGTGCTCTTCAGGGCACTCCTTCTCAAGGAATTCGCGGGCGGAGTTCTTCAGCAGTTCCTGCTCTTCGCTAAGGCCGAGGTCCATCTGGCGTCGTCTCCTTGTTGTCTGGTGCGCCGGTCCCGGGCTCCCGGGCGTTGCACATTCAGCTACGTGTTTAGCGGCCGGATTGTAACAGGCGATCGCGCGCGAGAGCGAGTTCCGCGGTTCGCGGCGGAAACGACCGGCAGCGGCATCCTCCGGCGCCCGCGCCACACCCGGTCCAGCCGCGATTCAAAGCGCTTTGAGCACGCCAATCACGAGAATGGCGATGCCAAGCGTGTTCACCGGGCCGCTCGTGGCCTGCAGAAGAAAACCCGGCGACCGGGCCTTAAACGCGTCATCTACGTTCTGCAACCAGTTGGCCGTTCCGCCTGCCAGCGAAAGCGCCGCGCCGATGGCGAGCAGCCAGGCGCCCGTCCCCTCCCAGCCGCTGGCGAGTGTCGAGAAGCTCGCGGCGAGCGATAGCCCAAGCAGCGCGGCACCCTGGATCAGCGCTTCGAGATGGACGTTCACGAGCTGCCGGGGGGCCGTGGGCGAAGACATCCTCGCTCGGCCCATGGCGAACCCCAGGAGGAAGCCGTAGGCCAGGACCAATGTCCCGGTCGTGATGAGGATCTTGACGCTTGTCTCCATGCGGGACGCTCCTATTCGGCCCTGATCGTGGCCGCCGGTTGGCCCGGACTCTACGCGTCGAAATGGGCGGACGCCAGCCACGGAGCGCACGTTCGCGTGCCGCCGCCCCTACAACTCCGGCAGACGGTTTGCCCAGCCCACCGCCTGCTCGAAAGCGTGCGCGACCTGGATGATCCGCCCCTCGTCCCAGAAGTTGCCGATGATCTGCAGCCCCACCGGCAGGCCGTCGCTCTCCCCGCAGGGCACGGAGATCGACGGTAGCCCGGCCACCGAGGCGGGAATCGTATAGATGTCGTTCAGGTACATCGCGAAGGGGTCATCGAGCTTGGCGCCGATGGGGAAGGCGACACCCGGCGAGGTCGGTGTCACCACCACGTCGAAGCGCTTGAACGCTTCCTCGAATTCGCGGTTGATCAGCGTTCGCACCTTCTGCGCCTTCAGATAGAAGGCGTCGTAGTAGCCGGCACTCAGGGCATATGTCCCGAGCATAATCCGGCGCTTCACCTCGCTCCCGAAGCCGTGGGCGCGGGTGTCCTCCATGTTCTGCCACATCGTGTTCGCCGAACGGTCGCTGAATCCGTACTTCACACCGTCGTACCGCGCCAGGTTCGAACTCGCCTCGCTCGGGGCGATGATGTAGTAGACCGCGAGCGCGTATTCGGTGCTGGGCAGAGAGAGGTCGCGATCGACGACCGCTCCGAGCTCTTCGAGCAGCTTGAGCGACGCCTCGACACGGGCCCGCACGCCGGGCTCCATGCCTTCGATGAAGTATTCGCGCGGGACGCCCACGCGGAGACCGCGGATGTCCCGCCCCAGGTAGTGGCGGAAGTCCGGCTTTGGCTCCGGGTTGCTCGTGCTATCTCGCGGGTCGTGACCGGAGATGCAATCGAGCATCGCCGCTACGTCCTCGACGTCGCGTCCGATCGGCCCTACCTGGTCCAGCGAGGAACCGAAGGCGATGATCCCGAAGCGGCTCACCCGGCCGTAGGTGGGGTCCATGCCCACAACGCCGCAGAGCGCGGCCGGCTGGCGAATGCTGCCACCTGTATCGCTGCCGAGCGCGACAAGCGCCTCGCCCGCGGCAACGGCAGCCGCCGAGCCGCCCGAACTTCCCCCGGGCACCAGCGCGAGGTTCCACGGGTTGTGCGTTGGTCCGTAAGCCGAATGCTCCGTGCTCGAACCCATGGCGAATTCATCCATGTTCGCCTTGCCCACCATCACCGCTCCCGCCCGTCGCAGCTGTTCGTAGACGTGGCTGTCGTACGGCGGGACAAAGTTCTCCAGGATCCGGGAGCCCGCCGTGGTCCGTACGCCCCTGGTCACGATCAGGTCCTTCACGGCAACCGGGATGCCCGTCAGGGGCGTCGCCGCGCCAGCGGCGTAGCGGCCGTCCGCTTCCCGGGCCTGTTCCAGCGCGACCTCCGGCGTCTCGGTGATGTAAGCGTTCACGCGCGGTTCGACAGCCGCTATCCGCTCCAACACCGCCTCGGTAAGCTCGACGCTGGAGATCTCCCGCGCGCGGAGCTTTTCGTGCGCTTCGTGGGCAGTCAAGCGCCAGAGTTCGCCGCTCATTCGAGAACCGCCCGCACCCGGAAGAGGCCGTCTTCCTTCTCCGGTGCGTTCGCGAGCACATCCGTGCGCCTGAGCGATGGCGCCACTTCATCCGCCCGCATCACGTTCGAAAGAGGCAGCGGGTGGGCCGTCGGCTCAAGGCCTTCCGTCGGTGCGGATGAGAGAACGGCAAAGTGATCGAGAATGCCGGAAAGCTGAGAGGTGAAGCGCCCCACCTCGTCGTCGGTTAGAGCGATGCGCGCGAGCCGCGCGATGTGCAGTATCTCGTCGGTCGTGAGCGACATAGTCAGAAGGGTACAGCGACATTCTGTAGGGCGCCTTCGCGGCTAGAGCCGCCACCGACATCGGGGTCATTCCGTCTGTACCGTTTCCCGGCGGGCCACTAGCATGCGACTATGACCGCTCGACAACCTCGCCGTAGCCGCCGTCGGCTGGCGCCCGCCGCGGCGCTTCCGCGCCCGGCTGCCGCCACCCAGGATGAGGTGGATGGGACATTCGCGGCGCCGACCGCCATCGCACCGGCTACGGCCGCCTCTCGGACCTCTGGCGCGCGCCATGGTCACCCCCGGGACCATCACGTAACCAACGACTATAGCTACGTGCGCAAGGACCTGTTTACGGTCGCCGCGATCGGCGTCGTCGTTGTCGCGTTCATCGTCGGCATGTCCTTCGTGGTCTAGTTTTGGCTGAAGGCGCGCTGGTAACACACGCCCGACGGCCTTCCGGATCTCTCTAACGAAGGTTCTGGTACGAAAAGTAGATGCCGATGCCAACGGCGACCAGTCCGTAGAGCGCGAATCGCGGCTCGACGAACAGGAGCGTCATCCCCCAGGCGATCGAGATGCCCATAATCGCGAGGCCAATCATCACCGGCCCGCGCTTCCTCCCGGATGCCCACTCCAGCAGCCGCGTGAATGCGTACCCGAGGCCGGCGCCCAGGAAGATCGAGAAGAAGCCGACCGTGAAGGGCAGGAGGACGAGCCCCCAGACCAGTCCCGTTCCCACACCGCCAATGCTCGCGGCCGCGAACGAACGCGTGAATTGAGCCGTGCTCAGCTTGTAGATCGGGGAGCGCATGACGCGGGCGCAGGCACGGCATTTGGCCCCCACTGGCGATTGGACCATGCAGCGCGGGCAGATCGGGTCGTCGCAGCGCTGGCAGCGCAGAGCCGTCTCCACGGTCGGGTCTTTCAAGCAGTACACAACCGTCGCCACTGCGGCCATCCTCCGATTCCCTTCAGGCTGGCGCACCGTCGAAATTGCGCTGCGACGATCGTACGGGGTTCCGGGGTAAAGACCGCGGCCAAGCCCTATTCCGTCTTCTCGAGCTGCGAAAGGTCGGCCAGCGCAAACGTGATCACTCCCTCCGCGGCGACCTTCCCATCAACCGTCGCGCGCACGCTTCCCTTGCCCACTGGCCCGCGCAGCTTCTCCAGCTTGAACTCAAGGCGGAGCTGGTCTCCGGGCACCC
>CAZQCR010000082.1:0-11681 GCA_964591745.1 uncultured Anaerolineaceae bacterium | reverse complement strand
TGGCCAAGTTCGCTGCCGAAGGCCTTGGACATTGACGCTTCGTGGTTCGGGATCTTGCCGCGGCTCTGCATCCAGACGACCTGGTAGCTGAGGAAGCGGCTGATCTCGACGGCGACGCGGAGGTCTGCGAGGCCGTGCCGGAGGGTGGGGTTGATTGAGACTCCGGCCTCCTTCGCGTAGCCGACGAGCTGTTCGATCTGGCGGCGGCCGGAGGCGGACCAGGTGACGCCGGAGCGTTCGAAGTCGAGCAGGGTTGTGGCGACGTACCAGCCGCGGTTCTCTTCGCCCATCATGTTGGCGGCGGGGACGCGGACGTCTTCGAAGAAGACTTCGTTGAATTCGTGGTCGCCGAGCATGTTGATCAGCGGGCGAACGGTGATCCCGGGCGTCTTCGCGTCGATCAGGAAGTACGAGATGCCGCGGTGCTTGGGCGCGTCCGGCGCGGTCCGGGTGAGGACGTGGAACCAATCGGCGTGATGCGCGCCGGAAGTCCAAATCTTCTGGCCGTTGACGACGAAGTCGTCGCCGTCGCGGATGGCGCGGGTCTGAAGGGAGGCGAGGTCGGAGCCTGAGCCGGGCTCGCTGAAGCCCTGTCCCCAGTGCACTTCGCTGCTGGCGATCTTGGGGAGGTGCTCGCGGCGTTGCTCTTCGGAGCCGTGGACCATGAGGCAGGGGCCGACCATGCTGATCCCCTGGCCGCCGCCACCGGGAGCGCCGGCGTAGGCGCTCTCTTCTCGGAAGATGACCTGTTCCATGTGGCTGGCGGCGAGGCCGCCGTACTCCTTGGGCCAGGCCATGGTGAGCCAGCCGTTGCCGGCGAGGCGCTTTTCGTAGCTGCGCTCGGCTTCGTTGCTGACGTCGTCGCCGTTATGGGCGGTTGGAGGCGGGGGAGTCCAGTTCTCTTTGATGAACCCGCGGACTTTCCCGCGAAACGCTTCCTGTTCGGGTGTGAAGACGAATTCCATGGCCCAGCCTCCGGGTGTGTTTGCGTGGGGCGAAGTATTGCAGGCTGAAGGCGATGTGCCTACTGGTAGGCGAGAGACAGGAGACGGGAGACGAGAGGCTGGCTGCGGTACACTCTGCGGAACTCATGGCGGAGGTGACGGTGATGGCCGACGAACTGGTGCTGTACGAACTCGAGGGTGGGCTGGCGACGATCACGCTGAACCGGCCGCAGGTGCTGAACAGCTTTACGCCGGAGTTGCTGGCGCAGCTCCACGAGGCGTTGAAGCGGACCACGGACGATGGTGCCCGAGCGGTGATGCTGACGGGCGCGGGGCGGGGGTTTTCCGCGGGGCAGGACCTGGCGAGTATCCAGGACGGGTACAGCGAGACTTCGAGCCCGGACCTTCGGGCGCTGCTGCGCGACCACTTTCACCCGGTTCTGCGCTACCTTCGTTCGATCCCGATGCCGGTGATCGCGGCGGTGAACGGCGTGGCGGCGGGTGCGGGGATGAGCATGGCGCTGGCCTGTGACCTGCGGGTAGCGGCGGAGAACGCGCGGTTCGCGACGGCCTTCACGCGGATCGGGCTTGTACCGGACGCTGGCATGGCGTACACGTTGCCGCGGTTGGTGGGCAACGGCCGGGCGATGTCGCTGCTGGTGACCGGTGAGCAGATGGACGCGGCGGCTGCGCTCGCGGCTGGCCTGGTTGACCGGGTGTTCCCGGCGGAAAGTTTCCTGGCGGACGCGCAGTCGTTCGCGGCGGGGATAGCGGCGGGGGCGACGCGGGCCTTCGTCTTGACGCGCCGACTCGTGGACGAGGCCGAGCACCTTTCGTTCGACGGCCTTCTCCAGCGCGAGGCCGACACCCAGCAGGAGGCGGCGAACACTGCCGACCACCGGAATGCCGTCGCCGCGTTCCTGAAGAAGGAGCCGGCTGCGTTCGAGGGCCGCTGACAACGGCTGAGGGTCAGCGATGGTCGCGGAGGCGGGGGAGGACCTCGCGGTTGAAGAGGTCGTCGTGGAGGGCGAGGTGGAACATGTCGATGCCGGCGGCGTGGAACTCGAGGATTCGGCGCCAGATCGTCTCGGGGCTGCCGATCAGGCGGCTGGCGAAGCCTTCGTTTGAATCGAGCGTGGTGAGTGGGTCAGCGGAGGGGGCCCACATGCCCTGGGCGCCGGCCACGCGGGTGCGGCGTTGGGCGACGCGGGCGGGGTCGATGCGGGCGATCATGGCGTCGATCGCTGTGTTGGCTTCTTCGTCGGTGGGGCGACAGAGGGGGATTGCGTAGAGGGCGAAGCGGACGGTGCGCCCGGTGTGGGCCGCGAGGGTGCGGACGCGATCGATAATCCCGGCGATCTTCTCGATGGGGCCGCCGTTCAGGAACATCCAATCGCTGTGGCTGGCGGCCATGGTCATGGCTGCTTCTGACTGGCCGCCCTGGAAGACTTCGAGCGGTCCGAGGGGCGGGGGATCGAGGATGAGCCCGCGAACGCTATAGTGGCCACCCGTGTAGTCGAACGGCGGGCTGTCCCAGGCGCCGCGGATGATGTCGATGAACTCTTTGGAGCGGATGTAGCGCGCGTCGTGGTCGAGCCAGTCGATGCCGAACATCTCGAACTCGGCCTCGTGCCAGCCGCTGGTGACGTTGATGGCCCAGCGGCCGCCGGTGAGGCGGCTGAGGGTGGCGCCCCACTTTGCGATGGGTCCGGGCATGAAGAAGCCGGGATGGATGGCGGTGATGAGACGGATCCGCTCGGTGCGGGCGGCGTAGAAGGCGGTCATGGCGAAGGCGTCGTAGGTGGAGCCTTCGATCTCTTCGCCGGTGCCCCACCAGCGCTGGGCGACGAGGAGGTTGTCGATGCCGAGGGCCTCAGCCTGGCGAACGGGGGCGAGGAGTCGTTCGGTCGCTTCAACACCGGATAGGGCGGCGAGTTCGGAAGGGCCGCTGCCGCCGGCCAGGCGGGGGCCGCTGAGTGCGGTCGGCGCCCAGGTACAGGTGGAGATCGCGGTCATTCCCGGGGGCGAGACCAGCGAACCGGTTCGCCATCACCGGCCGGCGGCTCCTCTGCATGCCCGTTCGAGCCGTTCTGGGCGCCTTCGGCAGACGGGCGGATGAAGATCGAAGCGTCGGCGCCGACGAGGGATGAGAGCCGTTGCGGCTGGTTCTCGGCCTCGGGACCGGTCTCGGGACCAGCGTGGCCGGACTCGAACGGGCTACGTTCGCTGGCCTGGACGTGGCGCCAGAGTTCCTGTTCGTGCTCGGCGACGAGGCGGCCATCGGCGAGCTCTTCGACGCGGTCGGCCATCTCCATGACCAGGCGGTCGTGGGTACAGGTGATGACGGTGAAGTCCTGTTCGCGGGAGAGAGCACGGAGGAGGCCGAAGACGGCTTTGGCGGTGGTGGAGTCGAGTTCGCCGGTCGGTTCGTCGGCGAGGATGAGGCGGGGTTCGGTTGCGATGGCGCGGGCGATGGCGACGCGCTGCTGTTCGCCGCCGGAGAGCTCGTAGGGGCGGTGGTGGGCGCGGCGGGTGAGACCAACGAGGTCGAGTGCGCTCTTGGCCATGCGGATACGGTCGCCGTGGCTGAAGCCGGCGATGCGGAGGGGGAGTTCGACGTTCTCCTGGGCGGAGAGGAGGGGAAGGAGGCCGAAGGACTGGAAGATGAAGCCGAGTTCGCGGCGGCGGATAGCGGTGAGGTCGCGCTCCGGGAGCTGGTCGATGCGGCGGTCGTCGATCCAGACTTCGCCGGAGGTTGGCCTGTCGAGCCCGGCCATGATGTTCAGGAGGGTTGTTTTGCCTGAGCCGGAACGGCCGATAAGGGCGACGAATTCGCGGGGGGCTATGCGGAGGGTGACATCGCGGACGGCCCAAACATCTTCGGAGCCGAGCTTGAAGAGGCGTGAGACGTTGCGGATATCGATCGAGCCAGCGGTCATCGGTTGCGGTTCCTGGAGTGGTCGAGTTCGGGGAGGACGGCAACGTGGCCATCTTCCATGGCGACGCGGGCGCGGCCGTGGATTTCGAGCTGTTCGAGGAACTCGCGGGGGATCTGGAGGCGCCCGGCGTTATCGACGAGGACGTATTCCTCGTGGACGACCTGGGGAAGGTTGCCTTCCGTCTTGATTCTGCGGAAGATCTCGGTGCTGGTGCGTCCATCGCGGATGGCGACCACACGGTCGACGCGGGCGGCGATGGCCGGGTCGTGAGTGACGATGATGACGGTGACGTTGTAGGTGCGGTTCAGTTCGCCGAAGAGCTCGAAGACGATGCCGGCGCCTACGGAGTCGAGTTCGCCGGTGGGTTCATCGGCGAGGAGGAGGGGCGGGTCGTTTGCGAGGGCGACGGCGATGGAAACGCGCTGCTGTTCGCCGCCGGAGAGTTGATTGGGCTTGTGGTGGAGGCGATGGGCGAGGTGAACGTCTTCGAGCAGTTTGCGGGAGCGTTCGGTGGCGGCCTTCTTGGTTTTTCCGGCGAGGATCATGGGCAGTTCGACGTTCTGGAGGGCATCGAGGTAGGGGATGAGGTTGCGCCCTGTCTGCTGCCAGACGAAGCCAACGCGGCTGCGGCGGTACTCGACCATCTCGGCGTTGGACATGGTGAGGAGGTCTCGCCCGCCGACGAAGGCGCGGCCAGCGCTCGGTTGATCGAGGCCGGCGAGGATGTTGAGGAGGGTGCTTTTGCCGGAGCCGGAGGCGCCGACGAGGGCCATGAACTCACCGCGCCGGACCTTGAAGTCCAGCCCGCGGAGGGCTACGACTTCGAGATCGGCGATCTTGTAGATTTTGAAGAGGTCCTCGCACGAGACATAATACTCGTGCTCGTCACCGACGAAGAAACTGCTCACGCGTAACCCTCACACCACATCCTAAAGCTCTCCCATCCGTAGCGCTCGGCTGACGGCGAGGCGGGAGTAAAGAGCGACGAGGGAGATGACCGTGCTGACGACGATGATGCCGAGGAGCGCGTAGACGGTGGCGATGGATTGCCAGTTGACGACGGAGACGAGCGGGGGCAGCGGCTCGTTGCCGGCCTCTGTGAGGCCCATGTAGCTGATCATGAGGCGGCTGAGGGGGAAGCCGAGAAGGGTGCCCGCGGCGACTCCAGCGACGACGACGAAGGCCTGCTCGAAGGTGACGACAGCGAGGATCTGGCGGGCGGAGAGGCCCATGGTGCGGAGGATGGCGAATTCGAGCGAGCGGGCCTGGGCGCCAAGGCTGGCGTAGATGACGAACCCGAGCGTGCTGACGATGAGGACGCCGGCGAAGGCGAGGAAGAGGATGCCTTCCCAGCTGGCGGCGACGAGGGGATCTGAGGATTGTTCGGCGAGGATCTCGGTTCGGACGAAGTATTGCTCGGCCTGGAAGCCGCGCTCGGAGAGGAAGACTTTTTCGAAGCGGACGTTGCCGACGACGGGGAACCAGGCCTCGTTGGCGTAGAAGTTCGTGCCGGCGCCGGGCATGCGCATGGCCGCCGCGCGAAGCGTTTCGAGGTCGGCGACGAAGAAGCTATCGGGCCGTTCGGGATCGAAGGTTGGGAAGAGTTTGAAGGCGCCGACGATCTTGACGGTGGAGTACTGGCTGTTGAGGGAGATGGGGAACTCGGAGCCAACCTTGAGCTTGTTCTCTTTGAGGAAGCCGGTATCGACGATCACAGGCACGGGCCGAGCTTCCTGGATGGTCCTGAAGGCGACGACGCCGGCGCCGGTGCGGCCTCGGGTGAAGGAGAGGCGGGCGATGTTGCCGGAGCGGCCGGCGGGGGCGGGACCACGGGCAAGGGAGCCTGGATCGGTGGTGAGGGAGACGCCCTTCACCAGCTCGTAGCGGTCGATGGCTTCGAAGGCCTCGATGACGGCCCCATCGGCGAAGCCATCGCGTCCGTAGTTCGTTGGGAGCTGGGCGGCGGCGGAAACCTGGAGGTCGTCCAATGGCACGGAGATGGGCTGGGGTACCGCGGGCGGGATACCGGGGAGCTGGACGAAGAAGGCGTCGAAGGTCCACTTGCGTTCGGCGGCGTTGGGTGTGCCGGAGGATGGGCGAATGCTCGATGGGCGGGAGAGGTCTGCCGCGAAGAATCGCCAGGCGTCGCTGGGCTGGTTGGGGCTCTCGGTCACCAGGCGGTATTCCCAGATGGCGCCGTCCTTATCGCGGAGGCGGACGCCCATGGGGCCGGCCTGGCCGGGAAGGGGATTCTGGGCCCAGACGCCGATGAAGCGGGCGTCATCCGGGATGACGATGGGTGCGGGGGGGAGTGGCCCGGGCTCGCGTCGAAGCCGGCCGAGAAGCGTGCTCAGCGATTCGTCGGCGAAGTCGTCCCTCCAGTAGGTCACGTCCTGGAACTGTTGCGGTTCGACGCCGAGGACCTGGATGTTGACGGAGCGGAACGTTTCCGGGGTGTAGTAGGCGTTGGCGCGGGCGGCGGCAACGGCGCCGGTGGTGCCGGTGGCCGCCATGACTGCGGAACGGAAGGCTTCCACGGGTTGGTTCGCGGGATTGCGAATATCGGCGATCCGGCTTTCGGCGCCGGCTCGGTAGGCGGCACGGTCTTCGTAGCCGCGTTCGAGCGTTGAACGGAACCCGGCCGCGAACATGCCGACGGCGGTGGCGAGCAAGAGGAGAAGGATGAGACGGCTGTGTTGGAGTGGGCTGCGGGCCATCCGGGTGAGACCGAGGGCGATGGTCGGACCCTTGAGGGCCTTTGTCAGCCAGAGGACGGCCTGGAGGAGCAGAGGGAAGAGGCGGAGGAAGACGAGGGCGACCATGAGCATGAAGAGGGTGGGTGTGGCCAGGAGGATGGGGTCCGCGCTGAGGCCTCCGAAGAGGTCCTCGGTGACGAAGGAGCCCTTCTGGCGGAGCTGGTAGAAGGCGAAGCCCGCGCCGGCGATGAGCACGAGGTCCAGGTAGTAGCGGAGGAAGGCGGGCTGGCGGGGCGGGCGCGAGATCTGCTGTTTGTAGTGGGTGATGCTGTAGCCGCAGGCGCGGTAGGCGGGCCAGAGCAGAGGCGCCATGGCCAACAATCCGCCGGCGAGGGCGAGGGCGAAGGCGACGGGGGAGATGGGTACGGTGAGGAGGTCGCCGTGGCTGAGGTCTTCGAACGGTGGGGTAAGGCCGAGGAAGGAGATGGCGGCGGCGGCGACGAAGGGCCCGAGGATGGTGGCGAGGAGGGTAATTGCGGCGCCTTCGATAAAGAAGACGGAGAGGACCTGGCGGGTACCGGCGCCACGGCTCTTGAGGAGGGCGATCTCTCCGGCCTGGCGTTCGATCACCATGGTGGAGACCATGACGAGGTAGAAGAGGACGATGCCCACGATCTGGATCATGAGGGCGAAGAGTGGGAGTCGGGTGAAGAAGAGCTTCTCTTCGAAGTCGGAGATCGTTGTATCGAGGCCGGTAGCGGCGCTGCTGATGATGAGCTGAGAGGAGACGGCGCCCTTGAGCCCGCCGAGGCTGTTCTTCACCGCTTCGGCGTTTTCGTTGTTGATTCGGCCGGTAGCGACGAAGACGTAGACCTCGTGGGAGATGTCCATATCCGGGAGGTAGCCGCCGATGGCGCGGGCAAGCGTCGCTTCATCGACGAAGACGGGATACGTCGCCCACGAAGTCTGGATGACGTCGAAGCGGTCGGTCTTGCCGAACCAGTACTCCTCTTCGATATCTCGGGGGGCGATGAAGCCGACGACGACGAGGCGGATCGGTTCGACCTTCCGCCAGTGGGGAAAGACATCGAACTCCTGGCCGAGACGGATGCTGTTCCGTTCGGCGGTCTCCTTCCCGATCCAGACCTCGATGACGGGGGCCTTCGATTGGTCGGCCGGGGGCGCGGTGGCCGGTGCTTTGCCATCGACGAGGGTGACGTGATCGGCGAGGTTGTCGATGAACTGGAAGTGGAGGCGGGGGCGTTTCTCATCGGCGGAGACGGGATCGCCGGGTGCCGTTGGGAAGAAGGTGGCGGAGCGGCCGTAGTGGACGCGGCCGCGGGCGAGCCAGCTCGTGTACTGATCGAGAAGCTGGTTGGACTTGGCGTTCCATGCTTCGTAGTCCGCGGTCCGGGCTTTTTGGCCAGAGCTGGTGAGCTGGACGTCGTTCTGGAAGCGGGGCTGGGATTCGATGGCGTGTTCGAGGCCGAGGTCGCGAACGGCATCGGAATAGAGGACGACACAGGCCATGAGGGCGGCGCAGAGGACGGCGCCGAAGGAGAGGGCGCAGAACAGCCGCCAATGCCCCAGGCTTCTTTGGGCCACCATGCGGACAACGGGACCGATACTTCGCACGCGACGTGGCCTCCCGGCGGGCAAAGACTACCTTCCCGGTGGCAGGATGGGCAAAGGTCCCTCGCGCCATCGGTGGGTTTGGCGGTAGTCTTCGGGCCGGAGGTCGCATGGGCGCATTCCTGACGATCGCTTTGCGCCAGATGCGTGCCTCGCCGGCTCTGACGGCGGTCCTGGCGCTGGGCATGCTGGTGGCGGCGGTGCTGCTGGCGAGCGCGCCGATCTATTCGCGATCGATGGCGGACCTCGGCCTGACGTACACGATCCGGCAGGAACTCCAGGGGAACGCGACGAGCCAGGTGCTCTTTCCGAACGTGGAGCTGCAGACGGACCGTGGCATAGCGCTGCGGGAGGCTATTGAGCAGCGGATTACGGAGCGGATCGGCTGGTTCCGGCGCGAACAGACGCGTTCGGTGCAGATGGGCAAGTTCTGGCTGGCGAAACCGGGCGAACCGCAGCGACCGGGACAACCGCTGGCGGAGCCGCAGGCGCTGCAACGTTACGAAGATAAGGTGCGGGTGCTTTCTGGGCGGTTGCCGGCGCCCGGCGATGGGAAGTTCCTGGAAGTGGCGATGAGCGTGCGGGCGGCGCAGGCGGCGAACCTGAGGCTGGATGATTCCTTCGTTCTGCACGAGGAGTTCGATAACTGTGACCGGCCGTTGGCGACGGACGATTCGCTGCCGCCGCCGTTCCCGTGCGAGGTTGTCACTTCGGTAACGTTCACGATCTCCGGCAAGCTCGTGGGGATCATCGAGCCGATCGATCCTGAGGACTCGTTCTGGGTGGGGACGTCGTCGCGGTACTTCGAGCCGTTCCGGGTGCGGATTCCGAACTCCGGTCCGGTGGTCCAGATGCTCGCTGACGAGGCGACGTTGATGGACGGGTTCGGGAAGCTTCGGCCGGCCTACCGGGGGACGGTCTCGTGGCTTATCGCGGCCGAGCCAGAGCGGCTGAACCGGACGAACTTCGAACGGGCGCGAGAAGACCTGACGCAGCTCTACAAGGAGTTCGAACCGTTCCAAGCTTACGCGATCTCTCCGCTGCGGGATGCTTTTCTGCGCTTCGACCGGACGGCGGACTACCAGCAGACGCCGTTGCTGGTGCTCTTGCTGGAGATCACGGGGATCGCGCTGTTCTACGTCGGCCTGGTCTCGGCGATCGTGGTGGAACGGCAGGCGGCGGAGATCGGGCTGTTGCGCGGGCGCGGGGCGACGGTGCTCCAGATCCTGACGTTGTACGCGACGCAGGGGCTGATGCTCGGGATCCCGATCCTGATCGCGGCGCCGTTCATCGCGGGCGGAATCACGGCGCTGCTGGGGCTGACGCCGGTGTTCGACCAGGTGACGAATACGCAGGTGCTGCCGGTGACGATCGTGCCGCTTTCGTTTGCGCTGGCGGCAGGCGCGGTGGCGCTTTCGGTGGTGGCACTGCTGGCGCCGGCGCTGGCGGCGGCGTTGAAGGGCTCGACGTCGGTGCGACGCGGCCTTTCCCGGCCGCTTGGTTCGTTCGTGCAACGGTATTACCTGGACGTTGGCCTGGCGGCGGTGGCGTTCCTGCTCCTCTGGGAGCTGCGTGAACGTGGATCCGTGTTTACGCCATCGGCAACGGGTGGGGTGAGTACGGACCCGCTGCTGTTGGCTTCCCCGGCGCTGGCGATCGTGGGGGCGGGGGCGCTTCTGCTGCGGCTCTACCCGCTGGCGTTGAGGGTGATCGCGCGCTTCGCGACGATCGTGGCGGGGGCTCCGTTGGCCCTTGGGCTCTGGCAAACGGTAAGGAATTCGGGCCAGTACACCCGGCTGACGCTCCTGCTGATGATGGCGGTGGCAGTCGGGACGTTCGCCGCGAGCTACACGAGCACGGCGGACCGTTCGTACCGGGACCGTGCGAACTACGAGGCGGGCGTCGATCTCCGGGCCGCATCTGGCAACAACCAGCCACCGGCGACGAAGGAGCGGGACGACCTCGCGGGCTACGCGGCGAAGCTGCCGGGAGTGACCTCGAGCATGGACCTGGTGCGAACGACGGCGACGATCGCGACGCCGGGTTCTTCGGGAGGCCAGTTCCAGGTGCTGGCGATCGTGCCCGGCCAGGCATCGGAGATGCTCTGGTTCCGCGACGACCTCGCGGATAAGTCGTTGACGGCCGTGCTTGGTGTCATCGATGGATTGCCGGCGGCACCGGGGAAGACGATCCCAACGGGGGCGCAGAGCCTGACGATCTGGGGGCGGATGGACGAGCCGATAACGGGGATGACGCTGCGCGCGGGGCTGCGGGACAGCAAGGGACGATTCGCAATAGTCGAGCTGGCGCCGCTTGAGGATATGACGACGGAGTGGGCGCAGTTCACGGCGCCGCTTAGCAGGTTCCCGCACGGGGACCCGGGGCAGTTTACGCTGGTTTCGCTGGTCTTCACGGGCTCTACGAGCCGGCCGACGGCGCCAACGGTGTTCTTCGACGACCTGGCGGCCCAGGTTCCGAACGGCCCCGCCGTCGTCCTTGAAGACTTCGAAGGGCCCTCCCCGTGGGCGCTCTTTCCGACGACATCGGCGACGGGCGATAGCTTTACGATCGTAGCCCAGGGGGCGCACGCCGGGACTGGGGCGGCGAAGTTCCAGCCGCGACCGGGATCGATCCAGGAGACGCGCGGCGTCTACCTGGCGGGCTTCTTGACGCCGCTCCCGATCGTGGTTAGCCAGTCGTTCATCGATGGCACGGGTGTCGGCGTTGGTGGTACGACGATGCTCCGGGTGGCGAGTGGGACGCTGGTGCCCGTGACGATCCGTGGGACGTTCGATCTCTTTCCGACGACACACAGTCGCGACGGGGCGGTCGTCGTCTTCAACCGGGATCGCTTCCTCGATTGGACGGCGATCGCGTTCTCGGGTTCCGGTACGGAACTGTCGCGGAATGAGGTGTGGCTCTCCCTGGACGCAGGTGCCGACCCGGCGGCGCTGGGGGAGGCGCTGACAGCGGCGCCGTTCTATCTCGATTCATCTGTTTCCCGGGCAGAGGCGTTGGCGGCGGCGACGAAGAACCCGCTGATTGCGGCCAGCGGAAGCGGGATCCTGGCGGTGGCGTTCGTGGCCATCCTGTTACTGGTGGCGGCGGCGCTGCTCATCTCGTTGCTGGCGGCTGTGCGGCGCAGGCGGGTGGAGCTGGCGGTGGTGCGGGCGATTGGTCTGACGGCTCGGCAAGTGCTGTTCATGCTGGTGGTGGAGTACTCGTCCGTCTTCCTGGTGGGTGTGGCGGCGGGATCGGCGCTGGGCCTGTTCGTGAGCAGCCGGATGCTTTCGTTCCTGGACGTGACGGAGACGGGTGAGCGTGTGGAGCCGTCGTTCATTGTGGAGACGCGCTGGCTGACGGTGGCGGTGGGGATCGTCGTGGTGTTCGCGCTCTTTGCGGTGGCGCTGTGGCTGGCCTCGCGGTTGGCGGGCCGGGCGGCGAGCGCCGAGGCGTTGCGGAGCGAGCAA
>CAZQCR010000081.1:0-11746 GCA_964591745.1 uncultured Anaerolineaceae bacterium | reverse complement strand
TCCTGGATATCAGCGGGGATGTCAAAGTCCATGGTTCACCTGTGCGGAAGTAGTTAGCGTCTTTCGTACGATACGCCGGGAGTCGGCGCAAGTCGCGCTCGGCGGGGAAAGGGGCGGCCAGGGCGCTCGGTGGCCGCCTCAGGCGCCGGTCCAGCGGTCGTAGTGGACGAAGTCGGTGGTTGGGAGGCGGGGACGGGTGCCGGTCATGGGGTCGGCGCCCTCGGGGTAGCCGAAGGCGATGACGTTGGCGACGACGTGACCTTCTGGAAGTTCGAGCGCGAGGCGGGCGGCTTCGCCGTCATGCATGGAGGCGGGGCAGCTGGAGATGCCTTCGGCCCAGGCGGCGAGCATCATGTTCTGGCCGGCGCGGCCGGCGTCAAACGGCCCACGGAAGATGGTGAGGGGCGCGCCGACGACGCCGAATTCGGGAACGACGACGATCGCGATCGCGACCGGCGCCGAAACGACATGGCGGGTCGAGTTGCCGCAGGCCGCCAGCCGGGCCTTCTGCTCCGGGTCGCGAAGGACGACGAGGCGAACGGGCTCGGCGGCGCGGGCGCTGCCTGCCATGCGGGCTGCCTGGATGATCCGGTCGAGTGTCTCGTCCCCAATCGGCCTTGCGCTGAAAGTGCGGGTGTCCCGCTTCGAGACGATTGCCCTGTACGTTTCCATCGGTTTCCCCGGCGCGTGAACTCTGGCGCCATCCTAGCGACCGCCGAGTATGAGGACGATTCTCAGCTGGCGGGAGCCGCCGCGAGGGCCCTTCGGCCCATCTCGCGACGAAGCTCGACGGGGAGCTGGAAGTGCATGTCTTCCTGGCGCACCACTCGCTCCTCGACGGTCGCGTGGTATCGCGATTCGAGGAAGCGAACGCATTCGGCGACGAGGCCTTCGGGAGCGCTCGCGCCGGCGGTGACGGCAACGCGGGCCGCGCCATCGAGCCACCCTTCCTGGATCTCGTTCGCTGAATCGATGAGGTAGGCACGGACGCCCATCTCTTCGGCGATTTCCCGGAGACGCATGCTGTTCGAGCTGTTCTGGCTGCCGATGACGAGAACGACGTCCGCGGTCAGGGCGATCTCGCGGACGGCCTCCTGGCGGTTCTGGGTCGCGTAGCAGATGTCTTCGCTGGGCGGCGCGATGATCGCGGGGAACCGCCCCTTCAGGCGGTCGACGATCGCGTTCGCGTCATCGACGCTCAGGGTGGTCTGGCTCAGGTAGGCCACGCTCTGGCCTTCGGGAATGATGAGTTCATCCACCTCCGCCGGCGACTGGACGAGCTTCATTCGGCCGGGCGCTTCGCCAATCGTGCCGACGATCTCGTCGTGGCCGTCGTGGCCGATGAGGAGGATGAGGTGGCCCTGGCGGGCGAAGCGGATGGCCTCTGAGTGGACCTTCGTGACGAGCGGGCAGGTCGCGTCGATAGCCCGGATTCCGCGATCGCGAGCCTGCTGGCGGATCTCGGGGGAGACGCCGTGGGCGCTGAAGACGAGCGTGGCGCCAACGGGCGCTTCTTCGATGCGGTCGATGAAGATGGCGCCTTTGTCGCGAAAGGTATCCACGACGTGCTTGTTGTGGACGATCTCGTGGTAGACGTAGACGGGCGCGCCGTAGAGTTCGAGCGCCTTGTCCAGGGCTTCGACGGCCATGTTGACGCCGGCGCAGAAACCGCGCGGCCTGGCAAGGGTGACTCTCACGCTGCGCCTCCGCCGGGAGCCCGGCTCGCCCGAATACTACTGAGGCCAACGGCGCTTGAGAATGGGAACGACCCTGAAACCCCGACGATTTTCCCTCAAGATCCGAAACAAACGCTCGATCGTTTTGCCCGGGAGGTTGTTAAGATACCCAACCATGTCGGAAACCCGATCGCAACCCCGTTCCCCCCTGTTCTCCACCTCCGCTCCGACGGGAGGCGCGATCATCGCCCCATCCTGTGACGGCGGACGTGTGTCATGACGAGCTTCACGCGTGAGACGAGTGGCCCGGGGACAGCGGCCGAGCGTACGAAGCCGCGACCGCCCATCCTGGGGCTGGACGAAACGGTTGATCGGGGAAGCGCATATCTGCTGTCCCTGCAATCCCCGGAGGGCTGCTGGTGGGCGGAGCTCGAAGCCAACGTGACGATGGCCGCCGAGCACCTGCTTCTCGAACACTTCCTGGGCATAGCCGAGGCCAACCGCTGGGCGCAGCTGGTGCGCTACATCCTGAACCATCAGTCGGCCGACGGTTCCTGGCCGGTGTACCACAACGGCCAGGGCGATGTGAGTGTGACGGTGGAGGCGTACTTCGCCCTGAAGCTGGCGGGTACGGACCCCGATGACCCGAGGATGGTGCGCGCGCGGGACTTCGTCCTCGCCCACGGCGGCATCGGCGCAACGCGCATTTTCACCAAGCTCTGGCTGGCCCTGTTCGGCCAGTTCGACTGGGATGGCCTCCCGGCGATGCCGCCGGAAGCTGTGCTCCTCCCGAATTCGTTCCCGCTGAGCATCTACGAGTTCGCTTCGTGGGCGCGGGGAACGATCGTGGCGATCCTCGTGGTCTGGGCACACAAGCCGGTGGTGGCGATCCCGGCTGAGCGCGGCGTAGACGAACTCTACCTCCGGCCGGAGCACCGGACGCACATTCGCTTCCGGCGCGAAAGGAACCCGGTGAGCTGGCGAAGCTTCTTCTTGCTCACCGATCGCCTGCTTAAGGTACATGAGCGCTCGCTGTGGAAGCCGTTGCGGAAACGAGCCCTGGCAGCCGCTGAGCGCTGGATTCTGGACCACCAGGAGGCGGACGGTTCGTGGGCGGGAATTCAGCCACCCTGGGTCTATTCGCTGATAGCGTTGAAGTGCCAGGGTTACAGCAACGATCACCCGGTGATGGCGAAGGGGATCCACGGGCTGCTCAACGACTTCGCCTTACGGACGGATGGCACCTTCACGGTCCAGCCGTGCCTTTCGCCGATCTGGGATACGGCGCTGGCGATCACCGGGCTCCGCGAAGCGGGCGTACCGGCGAACGATCCAGCCCTGGTGAAGGCGGGCCGCTGGCTGGTAGACAAGGAGATCCGTACGCCGGGCGACTGGTGTGTGAAGGTGCCCGGCGTGGAACCCGGTGGCTGGGCGTTCGAGTTCGCCAACGATTGTTATCCCGATACCGACGACACCGCCGAGGTGCTGATAGCCCTGCGCCTCGTGGATCTTGGCGACCTCGCCGGCGAAGAGACGGACCGCGCGCGCGCCTGGCTTTACGCGATGCAATCCCGGAACGGCGGTTGGGGCGCGTTCGATAAGGACAACACCCGGAACTTCGTCTCCAAGATCCCGTTCGCGGACTTTGGCGCGACGCTGGACCCGCCAACCGAAGACGTCTCCGCGCACGTGCTCGAATGGCTCCTGCTCGATGGCGCGCGGGCCAGTGACCGTCCCGTGGCGGCGGGGCTGCGCTACCTTCATCGCACGCAAGAAGCGGATGGGAGCTGGTGGGGCCGATGGGGAGTGAACTACATCTACGGGCTGGGGGCCGCGCTCCCGGCCCTGGCCGCCGCTGGCGAAGACCCGGCCAGCCAGCCGTTCCGCAAGGCTGTCCGGTGGATTGAAGCGCACCAGAACCCGGACGGTGGGTGGGGTGAAACCTGTGCCTCCTACGACAATCCGGCGACGCGCGGCATTGGCCCGAGCACGCCATCCCAGACGGCATGGGCGATTCTCACGCTGCTGGCCGCGGACGAGGTGGACCACGTGGCCACGGAGCGCGGCATCCGTTACCTGGTGGCCTCGCAGCGCCGGGATGGCTCGTGGGACGAGCCCGAGTTCACGGGAACGGGCTTCCCCCGTGACTTCATGCTGAACTACCACCTCTACCGCCAGTACTGGCCGCTCTGGGCCATGGGACGATATCGCCGGATGCGGGCCGGGACGCCGATCCACACGGTGGGCGGTGACCCGTGGTCATAGCGGCGGCGGGGACGACGCCGTCGCCGCGCGCGCTGAAGGCCGCCTATCGATGGTGCGGCGCCTACGCCCGTGCCCACGGCGAAAATTTCACCGTGATCTCCTGGGTCCTCCCCGGGGAGCTGCGCCCCCACTTCGCCGCTCTGTACGCGTTTTGCCGTTACACGGACGACCTGGGCGATGAAGCGGAGGGCGACCGGCTGGCGCTCCTGGATGCGTGGCGGCGTGACCTGTTGCGCTGCTACGAAGGGCTGCGCGATACGCCGCTGTTCATCGCCCTCGGGCACACCATCGACCGCTACGAGATCCCCTCGGACGTCTTCGACAAGCTGATCGAAGCGAACCGGATGGACCAGGTGACCACCCGCTTCGCCACCTACGGCGAGCTGCTGCGGTACTGCGACCATTCCGCGACACCGGTCGGGCGGATGGTGCTGTACGTACTCGGCTACCGTGATGAGGCCCGTCAACGGCTTTCCGACGCCACTTGCGTCGCACTTCAACTCGCGAACTTCTGGCAGGATGTGGCGCGGGACTGGGAGAAGGGCCGCGTCTACATCCCGCTCGAGGACATGGCCCGTTTCGGCGTCACGGAAGAGGACATTGCCGCCGGGCGGGACTCGAAGGGCATGCGCCGGCTCGTAAGGTTTGAGGTGCAGCGGGCACGCGAGCTCTTCGACCGCGGACGTGAACTCGAAGGGCTGGTCGATCGACGAGCCCGCGCGGACGTCCGGCTCTTTCGGCTCGGCGGTGAGGCGGTACTCGACGCTATTCGGGCGGCGAGGTACGACGTGCTCACAGAACGGCCTACCATTTCGAAACGGAAGAAAGCGTGGATGGCGGCGAGCGCCGGCATCCGCACGAAGCTCGGCTTCTAGAACGGGAGTTAGCATGCCACTCGAAACCGCCGCAGGCGCCGCCGAGACGAACACGCATCCTTCGATCCCGGCTGCCCAGGCCTGGTGCAAGGCCTATACGAAGGAACGGGCGAAGAATTTCTACTACGGCTTCGCCATTCTCCCTGAAGACAAGCGGAACGCTATCTACGCCGCCTACGCCTTCAGCGGCTATGTGGACGATATCGCTGACGAACTTGAGGACCGGGGCGAACAGGAGCGCCAGCTGGCGGATGCCCGCCGCCGGCTCCACGCCTGCATCGCGGGCGAGCGGGAAGGGCCGATGTTCACGGCCCTTGGCTGGGCCTTCGATGAGTTCGGGGTGCCGCTGGAGTTCTTCGACGAAGTCGTTAACGGCGTGGAGATGGACTTCACGATCAACCGCTACGCGACCTGGGTAGACCTGCACCAGTACTGCTACCGCGTGGCCTCGATGGTTGGACTCATCTGTACGGCGGTGTTTGGCACGCGTCCCCACCCGCGGGCGCGTCAGTTCGCGATCGACATGGGCATCGGCCTGCAGATCGTGAACATCATGCGGGACGTGAAGGAGGACGCGGCGCGCGGCCGGGTGTACTTCGCGGCGGATGAGCTGGCGAAGTTCGGCCTGACTGCGGATGACATCCTCGCGGGCGTGAACGACAAGCGCTTCCACGGCCTGATGAAGCTGTACGGCGACCGCGCACGGCGTCATTTCCGCAGCGGGCGGCGCCTCCTGCCACTGCTCGATCTGCGGTCGCGGATGTGCGTGAACGTGCTCCAGGGCCTGTACTTCGAGATTCTCAAGCGGATCGAGAAGCGAGACTACGACGTACTCTCGGAGCGGGTTGGCCTCAGCACCCCTGAGAAGCTGACGACGCTCGCCCGGCTCTGGGTCGATGCCGCGTTGATCCGGCCGAGATGAACGTCGCGGTCGTCGGCGCGGGCCTGGCGGGGCTGAGCGCGGCCTGTGAGCTGGCGGACCGAGGACACCGCGTGACGGTTATCGAGAAGCGATCGTGGGTCGGCGGCAAAACGTACTCCCACGCCGACGCCGCGACCGGGGACGCCGTGGACAACGGCCAGCACGTCTTCATGGGCTGTACCACCGCGTACGTTCGTTTTCTCGAGCGCATCGGCAGCCTGGCGAATACACGGCGTCAGAAGCGGCTTGCCGTAACCGTGTACGGAGCCAACGGCCGCCGCTCGGCCTTACGGGCCGTGCCGTTGCCGGCGCCGCTTCACCTCGGGCTGTCGTTCGCGCGCTTCCCGCTGCTCTCGGTCGCGGACCGATTCCGGGTGGCGAAGCTGATGCTTGGCATCCACCGCCTTCCCGAGCGAGAGCGGGTGGCGTCGCACGCGCTGAGCTTCCGTGAGTGGCTTCTCGGGAGGGGAGGATCGAGTGAGACGCTGGATGTCTTCTGGGACTTTATCCTCGTGCCCACGCTGAACTGCCGGGTTGGCGAAGCGAGCGCCGCGGACGCTCTTTTCGTGCTTCGCGAAGGATTTCTCGCTTCCGCTGAGGCGCCTGCGATCGGGATCGCGAGCGTCGGGCTGTCCGAGCTCCATGGAGACGCGGCGACGCGCTATCTGCAGGCGCGGGGCGGGGTCGTCCATACGAGTTCATCGGTGGAGCAGCTGGAGATTGAGGACGGGCGGTTCCGGGCGGTGAAGATGGCGAGCGGCGAGCGGCTGGCGTTCGATGCCTGCGTGTGCGCGGTGCCACACGCGCGCGTGGGGGCGTTGCTGCCGGCCGCCGTGGCCGCGCAGGAGCCGTTCAGAGGATTGGCGGGAATCAGCACTGCGCCGATCATCAACCTCCATCTCTGGTTCGACCGGGCGGTGGCGCCGTTCGATTTCGCGGCGTTCTACGGATCTGAGCTGCAGTGGGTGTTCAACCGGCGCAGGGTCGACGCGAGGCCAGCGAAAGCGGGCGAACACCTGGTGGTCTCGCTGAGCGCGGCGGGGCCGTACATGGAGATGGAGAAGCACGAACTGCAGCGCCACTTCCTCCCGCTCATCCACGGCGCGCTGCCGGCGAGCGAAGGTGCGGAAATCGTGCGATTTGCTGCGCTCAAGGAGCCGGAGGCGACGTTCGTACCTGCGCCTGGGCTCGTACGGCCTGGAGCAGAGACACCAATCCCGAACCTGGTGCTGGCGGGGGCCTATACTGCCACCGGCTGGCCCGCCACCATGGAGTCAGCGGTCCGCAGCGGGATTACCGCCGCGCGGGCACTGGCGGTAGGATACGACGTTCCCGGCCAGTCCCGAGAGCCGGCACACACGAGGAGTTAACGATGGCGATCCCAGCGGCCCAGGCGATAGCAGTCAGCAGCTACCTCATGAAGCAGAAGCTTCAGCGCAAGAAGCGGTATCCGCTCGTCCTCATGCTCGAACCGCTCTGGCGCTGCAACCTAGCCTGCGTCGGTTGTGGGAAGATCCAGCACCCGGAAGAGATTCTGAACACCTACCTCTCGCCGGAAGAGTGCTGGGCCGCGGCCGAGGAGTGCGGCGCACCCGTCGTCTCGATCGCTGGCGGCGAGCCGTTGGTCCACCCGCAGATCGATAAGATCGTCGCCGGGCTAGTGGAGCGGAAGAAGTTCGTCACGCTCTGCACGAACGCGATCCTCCTCGAACGGTGGCTGCCGAAGTTCACGCCCTCGAAGTACTTCTCCTTCACCATCCACCTCGATGGCATGCGCGACCTACACGACGACATGGTCGATCGCAAGGGCGTCTTCGATAAGGCGATCAAGGGGATCGAAGAAGCGAAGCGGATGGGCTTCCGCGTGACCACCAACACCACCGTCTATGCCGACAGCTCCGTCGAGGATATGCGCGAACTCTTCAACTACCTGACGGACGACCTGAAGACGGACGGGATCGTCGTCTCGCCCGGGTACGACTACCCGAAGGCGCCGAACCAGAAGGTCTTCATGCAGCGGCCGCAGATGATCCAGAAGTTCCAGGAGATCTTGAACCTCGGCGATAGCAAGCGTTGGAACTTCGTGGACACGCCGATCTTCCTGGAGTTCCTGCAGGGGAAGCGGGCGATGCAGTGCACCGCGTGGGGGAACCCCACGCGGACCGTCCTCGGCTGGCAGCGCCCCTGCTACCTGATGAACGAAGGCTACGCGACGACCTTCGTTGAGCTGATGGAAGAGACCGAGTGGGACCGGTACGGCTACGGCCGCGACGCACGATGCACGAACTGCATGGCTCACTGCGGCTATGAAGCGACGGCCGTGGAGGCGACGATGGCGAGCCCGCGGGAAGGCATTCGCGCCGGTATCTCGGCTCTTGGCAGCAAGCGTTCAGGATGAGGACCCTGATCATCGCCCCCACTGACCGCGAGGCGCGGGCGCTGGGCCCGCGTGCGAACGTGTTCGTTTGCGGCACGGGCGAAGCGGCGTACGTCGCTGTCTCTGAACAGCTCGCCGTAGAGAAGGTGGATCTCGTGGTGGTCGCGGGCTTTTGCGGAGGCCTCGATCCCTCGCTGAAGCCCGGCGCGGCGATCGTTGGCCGTCACGTGATCGCACCCGGCAAGGAAGCGATCGATGTCGACCGCTTTCTCGTGGATGATATCCGCAAGAGTCTGCGCGAGGCGGGGCTGGACTTCATCTACTCGCGGCTGCTCACGCTCGACCGGCCGGCGGCTACCAAAGACGAGAAGCGGGATCTCTGGAACGAGTTCGGCGCGGGCGGCGTGGACATGGAGACGTACCAGGTGGCGGCCGCCGCCCGGGCTGCTCACGTTCGCTGGCTCGCGGTGCGCGTGGTCATCGACCCGGCGAGTGTCTCGCTACCTCGCGCACTGGCTGGCTGGGAGAACCAGGAAGCGGAGAAAAATCTCCTCCTACGTTCGCTTGCTCACCCTGCAGACTGGCCTCGGTATGCGAAGCTTGGGTTCGACATGCCGAAGGCTCAACGCTCACTCCGCCGGACCACGGCCGCGGTTATCCGCGCCGCGAACGCCGCGCGGACCGTTGAGACCCTGCCCTTGATGGAGGCCACCCAATGACGACGCTGCTGGACCAGGTAAACTCGCCAGCCGATCTGCGCCACCTTTCGTACGAAGACATCGAGCACCTCGCGGAGGAGATCCGCGCGTTCCTGGTCGATTGTGTGCAGGGGATCGGCGGCGGCGGGCACCTCGCCTCGAACCTGGGCGTGGTTGAACTCTCGATTGCGCTGCACCGGCATTTCACCTCACCGCGCGACAAGATCCTCTGGGACGTGAGCCACCAGGTGTACGTCCACAAGATCCTGACGGGCCGCCGGGACCGGATGAACACGATCCGGCAGTACAAGGGCCTTTCCGGCTTTGCTGACCGCGGCGAGAGTGACCACGACCCCTTCGGCGCGGGGCACGCGGGCACGGCGATCTCCGCCGGGCTCGGCATGGCCGTCGGCCAGCGGATGAAGGGCGAGGACGCCTGGGTCGTGTCTGTCGTGGGTGACGGCGCGTTCACGGCCGGGATGGCACTGGAAGCGATGAACCATGCGGGGCACCTTCACGAGGACCGGCTGATCGTGGTGCTCAACGATAACGCGATGTCGATCAGCCCGAACGTCGGCGCGCTTTCGCGCAACGTGAACAAGCTGCGGGTGGACCCGTTGTACCGGAACGCGAAGCGCGAGGTGGGCTCGATCGTCGAGCATCTGCCCCTGGGCAAGCAGGCCTGGGATGCGGCCAAGCGGGTGAAAGCGTCCGTTCGAGACCTGCTCGTGCCAGCGAGCTTCTGGGAGCAGTTCGGATTCGAGTACTACGGCCCCGTGGATGGTCACGATATCCGCGAACTGGAAGCGACGATTTCGGCGATCAAGAAGGGCCCGGGCAACGGCCGCCCCATTTTGCTCCACATCCTGACGGAGAAGGGCCACGGGATCCCGGAGGCGGCCGCCGACCCTATCAAGAGCCACTCGGGTACGTTCTGGCTGAAGAAGCCAGCCGCCCCGGACGCTCCGCCGCCCCTCCCCACCTACTCGCAGGTCTTCGCCCAGGCCACCCAGGAGCTGATTGAACAGGACGACCGCGTCGTCGCCGTGACCGCGGCCATGCTTGAGGGGACTGGCCTGGCGCCGGTGCACAAGAAGCACCCGGACCGCGTCTTCGATGTCGCGATCGCGGAACAACACGCGGTGACGTTCGCCGCCGGCCTGGCGACGCAGGGAATGCGGCCAATAGCGGCGATCTACTCGACATTTCTCCAGCGCGGCTTCGACTCCGTGGTGCACGATGTCGTTGTCCAGAACATCCCGGTCGTCTTTGCGCTGGACCGTGCGGGGTTCGTGGGGGACGACGGGAAGACGCACCAGGGCTTCATCGACATTTCGTACCTGCGCTGCCTGCCGAACATGGTGATCGCCGCGCCGAAAGACGAGACGGAGCTGCGCGACCTGCTCTACACGGGCGTGATGCACACGACTGGCCCGTTCGCCGTGCGGTTCCCGCGCGGTTCAGGCACGGGCGCGCCCACGGACCTTCCGATGAAGGCGATCCAGATCGGGCGCGGCGAAGTCGTCCGCGAGGGCCGTGACGTGACGCTCGTCGGCTTCGGGACGACGGTGACCGAGTGCCTGAAGGCGGCAGACATCCTCGAAGAGTCCGGCATCGACGCGGCCGTGGTGAACGCGCGCTTCGCGAAGCCGCTGGACGAGGCGCTGCTGCTTTCGATGGCGAGCAAAACCGCCGGCATCGTTACGGCCGAAGAGAACGTCCGAGCCGGCGGGTTCGGCGAAGCGGTGCTCGACCTGCTTTCGGATAACGCGCTCGGTGGCCAGTTCCTCGATGCCGTTACGATGCCCGACCTGATCGTGGACCACGGCCCACAGACGACGATGCGGGCGCTGTACCAGCTGGACGGGGCGGGCATCGCCGCCCGGACGCAGGCGGCGCTCGCGGCGCGGGGCGGCGTGCCTGCGGGGGCTGCTACAATCGGGGCATGAAAACGCTCGCTGACTACACCGTTGTCGTGATGCCGGACGACGGCAGGTACGTCGCCTACGTCCCGGCGACCGAGGGCTGCCACGCCATCGGGGACACTCCAGAAGAAGCCCGTGCCGAGCTCGATGGCGTTTTCGAAATGTGGCAAAGCTACCTTGCTGAAGTAGGGAAGCCGATGCCAGAGGACGTGACGGAGCTGATTCCGGTTGCCGGCTAGGGCACGGGAGTTCCGTAGGACCGCCCGAAAGCTCGGATTCGTCGAGATCCGCCAGACGGGCAGCCACAGCGTTTGGGCGCATGCCGACGGTCGCGCCACTACCATCCCCATCCATGGCACCGCGACATCGCAGGCGGCCTCTATTACGCGATACTCAAGCAGCTCGGGATCACGGAAGAGCAGTTCCGCGACCTCCGTTAGAATGTCTCCATCCGGCCGCTGGAGCATCACGTGGCATCGCTTTCTAGTTCCCTGCCCGCCGTCATCGCCCGCCATCGCGAGACGGTGGAGCAGGCGCTTCGCACCGCCCTGGCGCCCGATGACTCGCCGCTTGCGGGACCGGCGCGCTACGTGATGGGCTGGCAGGCCGCCGACGGCACGCCGATGGAGAGCGGAGGCAAGCGGATCCGCCCGGCGCTCACTATCGTGGCCGCGGAGATCTTCGGCGGGCGTGCGGAAGAGGCGCTCCCGGGTGCCGTGGCCGTCGAACTGATCCACAACTTCTCGCTCGTCCACGACGAGATCCAGGACCAGGACGACGTGCGGCACGGGCGGCCCACGGCGTACACGGTCTGGGGACCGGGGCAGGCGATCAACCTCGGCGACTTCATGTACGGAAGGGCGCTCCAGGCGCTCACGCAGGGGGCTGGCGACGTTGGCCGCAGGATGACGGCGCTCGACGTTCTCCTGCGGGCGGTTGAGGGGATGATCGGCGGCCAGTGGCGGGACATTGCCTTCGAAGAGCGCGAGGTCGTTTCGGTGGATGAGT
>CAZQCR010000080.1:0-12152 GCA_964591745.1 uncultured Anaerolineaceae bacterium | reverse complement strand
GGACGGCGGCTCCCGACGGCCCTCCCGCCGATGGAACAGAGGTTGCAGAGCCCGCGCCATTCGCCGCCGCCCGCCGCGCCGCCGCCACGATCGCCACCCGGATCGAACGCGAAACGGTCTCCCAGGAGCCGCGCCCGATGACGAAAGCCGCGGAGAAACGCGCCCGCCAGGCCGCCCATCCCCGCAAGGAGACCGACAGTGAGCGTGGACTGCGGGAGCGGCGGGAGCAGGGATAGTGAGCACTGCCGCGCCGCTCATCGACGCGGCGCCTGCGGCCTGCGCGTACCTCCTGACCGGCCTCCCGGGCGCCGGGAAGAGCACGGTCGCCCGGGCGCTCGCCGCCCGGCTTCCCCGCGCCGCCTACATCGAAGCGGACCTGCTCCAGGCGATGCTCGTTTCGGGCGGCGAATGGCCGACGCCGGACATGAGCCCGGAGGCGCAGCGGCAGCTCTTTCTGCGTGGCCGCAACGCCGCCCTGCTGGCGAACAGCTTCGGGGCGGCGGGCTTCGTTCCCGTGGTCGACCACATCGTCATCAGCCGAGTCCAGCTGGCGCACTTCGCCGCCGAACTGCGGGTTCGCCCGTTCCGTCTCGTCGTTCTCGCGCCGCCCCCGGAGACGGTACTCGCACGAAACCGGCTTCGCCCCGGGAAGGATGTCGGCCAGACATGGGCATATCTCGACGCTGAGCTGCGCCGGGAACTCGCCGGTACCGGCCTCTGGATTGAGTCAGCTGGCCTGACCATTGCCGAGGTCGTAGATCGGATTGTTTCGAGCACGGTGTAGTGTTCCGGAGGAGTAGCATCTCCCGACCTACCCACCGACCGGAGCTTCACCCATGACCGAACAGCCCATCCTCCACGAACGCATCGACGGCGTCCTCGTCGCCACCTTGAACCGGCCCGAGCGGATGAACACGCTCTCCCCCGAGTTGATCGCTGGCCTCGCAGAGACGCTCCAGCTCGCCTCGACCGAGGACGATATCCGCGCGGTGGTCATAACGGGGAGCGGCCGGGCCTGGTGCGCCGGCGCCGAAATCGGCGCGAACCGCCCTGGCTACGAACCCACCCGCTTCGAACGCATGCGACGAAGCGGGTCTGAGGCGACGATCGAGGCCTTCGCCCGCTGCGACGTGCCGATCATCGCCGCGCTGAACGGCGTGGCCGTCGGCGGCGGCTTCGGGCTCGCCCTCTGCTGCGATGTCCGCATCGCCGCCGAATCCGCCCGCATCGGCTCGATCTTCGCGCGCCGCGGCCTCGCGACCGACTTCGGCGTCGCCTACTGGCTCCCGCGCATCGTCGGCGCGGCTCGCGCTTTCGACATCCTCTACGACGGCCAGCCCTACGGCGCGCAGGAAGCGCTGACCCTCGGCCTCGTGAACCGGGTTGTGCCGGACGTCGCGCTCATGGAGGAGACGCTGGCCTACGCGAAGAAGATCGCCGGCGGCGCGCCCATGGCCATGACCGCCACCCGCCGGGTCGTCATGGCCTCGCTCGATGGCACGAACGCCGATGTAGCCGCCGTAGAATGGCAGGCCCAATGGGCCATGCTCCAGACCGAGGACGGCCGCGAAGGCTTCCAGGCCTTCCTCGAGAAGCGGCCTCCACAGTTCAAAGGCCGCTGAGAGCGCTCAGCGCTAGCGCTTCCGGCGAAACTCCACGACATAAGACCTATCGTCGAACAAAGCATCCGCCAGGCGCCATGCTGACCCTTGGAGCAATCCTTCAAGTTCTTCCATTGACGGCAGCAGGTAGTCGAACCATTCGCCCGTCCACTGCCGGAACCGGACGCGAATACGAAGCTGGCTCCCCCACCGGCCGCGCGCAAGGTTGAAGGCGTGGTAGTTCACATGGACCGGGTCATCGGTTCGGTAGGCATCGCGGCCAGTCGCCAGGACGAGCCCGCCCGGCGCAACTGCCCGGTCCAAAGCGTCGAGGAAAGCCGGCGCTGTCTCCGGCCCGCCCAGGAGCCCCAGGTTGTTCCCCAAGAGGAGAGCCGTATCGCAGGAATTGCGTTCAGCCGCCGCGAAGTCGTAGATGTCCCCCGCGAAGGTGGCGCGCACTCCCCGAGCGCGACAGACAGCCAGGGCTCCGGGGCTGATGTCCAGCGCGACCACATCGCGCCCCTGCGCCTGAAGGACGAGGCCTATGCGGCCAGCTCCCGCGCCGATGTCGAGGACGCGGCCACTGCACCGTTCCACGGCCCACCGGTCTAGCGCCTGGATCTCCTCGCTGAAGTACCTCCGTGCGTCGCTAGCCGCGGTGAAACCGTCGTCTCGCTCGATGATCTCGAAGACCGGTTCATCTCCCGAGAGGCATCGGAGGAGCATCTGCCCGAACGCATCCGCGTTGTCATTGTCCATCTCTGCGACTCCCATTCTTGCTTCGTGAGTATGCAAGATCTGCTGCTGTCCGTGGGTATACTCAGTCGCATGTCCGCCGAACTCGTCGAGACCTGGAGCATCAACGACCGGATCAATCGCTACCTGCTCGACGCGATCGCACAAGGGGCGCTGGTGACGAAGCCGGCGAAGGGCCGCTCCATCGCCGAGATGTTCGCCCACCTCCACAACGTCCGCATCGACTGGTTGAAGTCCGGCGACCCCTCGCTTCTTACCGGTCTCGCGAAGCTGGAGAAGGATGGCCTGGCCCGAGAACTGCTTGCCGAAGCGCTCGAGGCATCCGCGGTGGCCATCGGCGAACTCGTCGCTCGCGGACTCGAAGCGGGCCGGATCAAGGGCTTCAAGCCGCACCCGACGGCCTTCGTCGCGTACATGTGCGCCCACGACTCCTACCACCGCGCCGAGGCCGCCATGGTCGCCAGCACGCTCGGTTACCCGCTCGACAAGAAGACCAGCTTCGGCATGTGGGAGTGGGGCGTCCGCTAGGAACCGGCCCACTCGGGACGGCGCCGTGCGCTACACTTGGTGGACAATGGTTTCGTTATCGACGCTTCGGACGGTCCTGGAGTCTGGCGATCACCTCACGCCCGCGGAGTTCGACGCGATCTACACAGATGACTACGACGGCCGCGCCGAACTCATCGACGGAGTTGTCTACGTGCCATCACCGGTTCGATTTGGTGTCCATGGCTCGCCGCACAGTTGGTTGGCCACGTTGCTTGGCGCCTATGCGGCCCGAACGCCCGGTGTCGCGGCGGGAATCGACAGCACTATCCGTTTCGAAGACGGTGGCCGGCTGCAGCCCGATGTCTGCCTTGTCAGGCCCGGAGCCGACTCGCGGATGATCGATGACTACCTGGTGTCAGCCCCCGGCCTCGTTGCGGAGATCGCGGCCAGCAGCGCGAACATCGACATGCACGAGAAGATGGAAGTGTACCGGCGCAACGGTGTCGCCGAGTACCTGGTGTGGCGGGTGCTCGACGGAGCGATCGACCTCTTCCGGCTTGTAGATGGGGCATACGTGAAGGTCGAAGCCGACGCGGCGGGCGTGGTCCACAGCACGGAGTTCCCCGGCCTGGTCATCCCCTGCGCTCAGTTGCTCGCTGGCGACATGGCGGGTGCGTTCGAAACCGTCCTCTCGGCTATGGACGCCCGCGGCTAGGGCAGTCGATTGGAGTTGGAACGCCACACCGGCCCGGGATCCGTGCGCGAGGGAGCGGGGCGTCCGTTAGCCGCGCCGTCTAGAATGGACCCGTAATGCCTACCCTCCGCATCCTCGGGAACGCCTCGGCCGCTCCGCCCGCCAACGGCGCCTGCTCCGCCTACCTCGTTGAAGCGCGCGATACGAAGGTGCTTCTCGATTGCGGCCCCGGCTCACTCGCCAACATCCGCGGCGCGACTGACGTGAGCGAACTCGACGCCATCGTGATCAGCCACATGCATACCGACCACTTCCTGGACCTGCTCGCCATGAATGTCGCGCTCCGGACCCAGGAGACGGGGCGAATGACGGGTGGCGCACCCTGGCGCGTCCCGCTCTACCTCCCGCCGGGCGGACTCCAGACGCTCGAGGCCTGCTTTGCGGGGCTCGCGACGAATGTGAGCGGGACGACGGCCTCGCGCTGGCGCGAGTCGTTCGACGCGCGCGAATACGACCCGGCGGAAACGCTCTCCGCCGGACGGATCGCGGTCACGTTCGTTGGGCCGACGAAGCACTCACAGCTCGACTACGGCATGCGCCTCGCCTGCGATGGCCGGGTCCTCGGCTACACGGGCGATACCGCCTTCTGCGAAGCGGCAATCGAGGTGGGCCGTGGCGCCGACCTCTTCCTCGCCGAGTGCACGCTGATGGACGCCGGGCGCGCTTCCGATACCCACACCTGCGCGGCGGAGCTGGCGGCGATGGCCAATGCGGCGCGACCCGGCCGGCTGCTGGCAACCCACTTTCTCCACCACGACGAACCCTGGCGCTCCGAACTCTCCCGGCGCTTGACCGAAGGGATGGGCTCGACTGAGCACCACGTGGTCGCGCTCGGCGATATCTACGAGTTCTGAGCGTCTGGGCGGCCCCACTCTGGTAAACTCAACGGGTGAAACGAATGCGGACCGGAACGCTGGTGCAGGCGGTAGAACTGGCTGCGGCGGCGGTGCTGGTGCTTCGCGAGCACATCCGCAGGGAACACCCCGAGGCAACCGAGCAGGAACTCGACAGGTTGGTTGGCGAGCGCATGATCGCCCTCCACGCCAACGACTTCACGGACGGTCCGTTCCGTCGGCGGCACTTCGGGGGAAGGCCTTGAACCAGTTCGAGGCCGCCCTGCGCGTGATAGGCAGGGATCTTTCGCGGCTCAAGGTGCGGTATGCACTGGTTGGCGGATGGGCGGTAACGGCGCACGGATCCCTCCGGACGACGATGGATGTCGACGCGGTAGTTGCCGTCGATGGAGATCGCGATGCGGAAGACCTCGTGGCGCGGCTTCGTGGGCTTGGCTACGCCGTCGCCTATGAAATCGAACAGACCGAGCGCAGCCTCTTTGGCGGGGTCCGCCTTTATCCGCCGGGTCGAGGTCAGGCGGTGCTGGTTGACCTGCTTTTCGCCAGCTCCGGGATCGAGCGCGAGATCGTCGAGCAGGCGACGGAACAGAAGGTGTTCGGAACGCTGAAGATGCCAGTCGCGGCGTTGGGCCACTTGATCGCCATGAAGGTTCTGGCCGAGAGCGACAGCCGAGGCAAGGACCGGGACGATCTCCGCGTGCTGCTCCCCCTGGCAACCAATGAGGAGATCGACAGGGCCCGGGCCGCTGTCGCACTGATCGCTGAGCGGGGATTCTCGCGTCACAAGGACATCGTTGCCGGCCTCGAACGATTCGTCGCTCAGTACCGGCCCAACGGCTAGCCGCTCAGCCGCGGGCGGCCACGCCGCCCGCCCGGAACACCCGTGCACCATCGAACCGCCCGAAGCGCTCCTCGAGTACTTGCTCGCGGTAGCGGAAGATCTCCCGGACGCGGCTCGCCACCACCAGCCGGTTGACGATGTCGCCGAGCGGGCCGAAGGGAAGCGCGTAGCTCACAACGTCCCGCATCTCGACGCCGCCCGGGATCTCGCGAAAGTGGTGCTCGTGGTGCCATATCCGGTAAGGCCCCGCCCGCTGCTCATCGACGAAGAATTGCCGCTCGCTCACGTGCGTGATCTCCGTTACCCAGCCAAGCGGAATGCCGAACAACGGGCGCACGGTGTAGCCGATGATCAACCCGGGATGCATCGCCGCGGGCACCTCCGTCTGCACCACAAAGCCCATCGAAGGCGGCGTGATGACCGTCAGATTGCGTGGGTCGCTGAAGAACGACCAGGCGTCATCCAGCGAAAGGGGAACGCGTTGCGTCGTGGAGAGCTGATGCAGTGACATGGCCCGATCGTAGGTCCGGCCGGGCCGAGGGGCGATGGCTCCTGTGTCCGCCCGCTTACGAAAGGCGAACGGCTGTCCCGGAGGCGGTGATCATCAACATTTGTCCACCGACCGTTTCGTAGTCGAGCTTCACCCCAATCACCGCGTCCGCGCCCAGTGCGGCGGCTCGTTGCGACATCTCCTCGATCGCCGTCTCCCGCCCCTTCCGCAGCTCCTCTTCGTACTTGCCCGAACGCCCACCGACGATGTTGCGGAACCCGGCCGCGATGTCCTTGAAGACGTTGATCCCGAGGATCGTTTCGCCGGCGACCACCCCCAGGTACTCCGTCGCGGGCCTGCCTTCGATACCGTTGGTCGTGCTAACAGTGACCGCCATGGGAAAGCCTCCGTGCGTTTGGTAGGCGAAGTCTATCAAGCCCGCCGGCGTCCGTCTTCGAGCAGAGCTATACGCGATGTCTCGATACCCATAGCGCGAGGCTATGGATTCCCGGTTTCCGATTCTCCACCGCGCGTGGCTCAAGCCGCTGATCCATCGGACGATGATATAGAAGTATAGACCAGCTGAAGGAGTTCATGCGCCCATGATCCGTCGAATCGTTGCCTGCCCGGCCTGTCACCTCCACTTTCTCTCCGCTCGCCGCCAGACGTTCTGCCCTGGCTGCCATGTGATGGTGGAGCCGGAAGAGGTAGGCCGCGTCTAGCCCCTTCGCAGTATGATGCGCGCCAGTTCGGCCGGGCTCTCGATCACCGGGAGCCCGGCCTTTCCGTACCCGGCCCAGCACGCGCCGAACGTCGCCAACCCCGCCGCTGCCGCCGCCTCGAGGTCCGCTTCGTCGTGAGAGATGAAGGCACAGTCACCCGGCGGCCGTTCAAGGAAGACGAGGCACTCGCTGACCCGTCCGGCCGCGTCCCATGCTTCCCCCTTTGGGTTGGCTGCCAGCACGGTGAGGAAGCGGTCCAGTCCTGTCGATTCCACCTGCTTGAGGGCGAAGGAGTGCGGCTCCCGCGAAATGGCGCCGATTGCCACCCGCTCGCCCCGGAGATGGTCCAGGGCCATCCCCAGGCCGTCATGGATGAGCAGCCGTTTCAACGCGCTTCGATGGTACATTGCGTCACACAATGCCTCGCAGCGCGCCGCGTCTTCCCCCGGCTGAAGGACGATAGCGAGTGCCTGGCGCCACGGCCGGTGGCGGTACTCGGCCGCCAGTGCGGCCGCTTGAATTCGCCGCCCAGTCACGCTGATAACGGACTCTTCTACAGCGTAAGACCAGGCGCGATCGCGTAGCAGGAGGGTATCGTCCAGGTCGAAGATCGCGGCACGAATCGCGCCAGGGCCTCGCGCAGCGATCGCCACGTCAGCTCAGGCCTTCGCCTGCAGCGCCTCAACGGCCAGGCGGTACTCCTCGGGGGTGTTCAGGTCCAGCGTCCAGATCGCCTCGCCGGGCAGGTCCTGGATCTGTGTCCCGTGCGCCCGCAGAATCGCCCGCAACCCGCCCGCGTCTTCGCTCGCCTCCAGCAGTTCCGGACGCAGCCACCCGGAAACGACCACGGGATGCCCGGAATGACCTTCGTGCGACGGCCTCGTCGCGGCGTACTTCACATCGTGTGCCGCCAGCAGCGTCCTCAGCGCTGAAGCGGGCCGCGGCTGGTCCACGTTGACGATCATGATCGAGTCAGTGTCCCGGTTCACCGCTTTCGCGCCTATCCGGAGCGAACTCGCCCGGCCTGCGTGGTACCGCGCGTTGTTCATGACCCGGCACTTCAGTGGCCGAATCGATCGCTGTACGTCGTCAGCATGGTAGCCAAGCACGACGATCACTTCATCCAGGCCTGCCTCGTTGAGTTGCCGGACCTGGTAGCTCAGCAGCGACTCTCCACCCCAGTCCAACAGCCCTTTCGGCTGCCCCATCCGCGTCGACATGCCCGCCGCGAGCACAATGCTGGAAATCATCTGGCCTCTTCCCCCGAAGCCCGAGTCTAGTCCCGCCCGTCCGAAGGGTGAAGCCAGCGGGCCGGTTTGTCTGTTCAGGCGCGAAAGACGATCTCCCCGCCCTTGATCACGGCGCGCACATGTTGAAGGGCGCCGAGGCCGGCCGTCGGGTCGCCCTCGACGACGAGAAGGTCGGCGCGCTTCCCCACTTCGATGGTGCCCCGATCTGCGAGGCCGAGGAGCCTGGCCGCGTCGCTGGTAGCGAGTCGCATGGCCTCGACCGCGGTTAGCCCGCCCAGCTCCGCCATCACCTCCAGCCCGCCGCCGAGGGCTTCGTGAGGCACGTTCGGTATGCCGCAGTCCGTCGACATCAGGACCGGGCAGCCTGCAGCGAAGATCTCCCGCATCACCTGAGCCCGGCGCTGACGCAAGCCGTCGTCCGTCCACCGCCGGTAGCCGATGGAGACCGTGGGCGAAACGATGATCCCCTTCGCGGCGATCGTCTTCACAAGCTCCGCATCGAAGTCGATGCCACCCGCGCCGGAAAAGGAACAGTGCTCGATCGTGTCCACGCCCGCTTCGACGGCCACCCGAATGCCCGCGGTTCCGTGACAGTGTGCTGCCACCCGTTTCCGCAACCGGTGGGCCTCATCCACGCACGCCCTGAGCTCTTCGACTGTGAACTGCGCCGCCAGCGTGTTCGTCCCGCGTGTCATGTTACCGCCCGTCGCCATCACCTTGATCCAGTCGACTCCCGCTTTCGCGAGACCACGAACGGCCTTGCGGACCTCCGCCTCGCCGTCCGCTTCGCCGCCCATGAAGTAGCAGTGCCCGCCTGTGGTGGTTATTGGCGCCCCGGCGATCAGCAGATCCGGCCCTGGCGCGAGACCCGAGGCAAACGCGTCCCGTATCTCCACGGAGAGCGCCGTTGGCGCTCCAAGGTCACGGACGGTGGTGATTCCCGCTTCCAGCATCCGTCTTCCGTGGAGGGCCATCCGGAGAGCCATCCGGGCCGGGGCATCGCCATCGTAGGTGGCTCGCCAATCGGCTCGGGCGTTAAAGCAGAGGTGCGCGTGTCCCTCGATCAGCCCGGGAATGACCGTGCAGCCGGAGATGTCGAGCGCCTCGCCTCCGCCGGTTGCGCCGTCCGTCGAGGCGATAGAAGCGCCATCAACGGCGACAGACGCTTCGCGGCGCGTCTCCGCCAGCCCGTCCCACATCCAGCCGCCGCGCAGGACAAGTGGGGGCATCAGCCGGTGGCCGCCGATCGGCGGTCGCCGAGGGAGCTCGCCAGCCCGTACTCGTCGGTCAGCAGCTTCAGGATGTCCCGAAGCACGGGCGAGACCGTACGGTTGCGTAGAACGTGCATGCCGACTTCGCGCTGGGCCGGCTGTTCCATGTCGCGGATCTCGACCCGCGCCAGCGTTCCCGCTTCTATCTCGCGTTCAACTGACATCAAGGGGAGGACGGCGATGCCCAGCCCGGCCTCCACCATGTGCTTCGTCGTCTCCATTGAGTCCAGCTCCATCACGGATTCCGGGACCACGCCGACCCTGAGGAACATGCTGTAGATCAAACTGTGGTAGCTCGAGCTTCGTTCGAAGAAGAGGAACGGTTCGCGGCCGGCCTCAATCACCGTTACCCGGCCCTTCTGGGCGAACGGATGCTCTGGAGAGACCACGAGCGCCAGGTCGTCGTTACAGAGATGGACGGACTCGATCTCCGGGTGCTGGGTAAGCCGCGTGATGGCCACGTGAACGTCGCCCGAAAGGAGCTTCTCAACGATCTCCTCGGTGTTCCCTGTGCTCAGGTGGATGTGGACGCGGGGCCGCGCCTCCCGGAACTTCTTCACGATCTTCGGCAATACGTAGGTGGCGATGCTCGAACTCGCGCCAATCCGAATGTTCCCCACATCGCCATGACGAACGGATTCGATGGCGTCGGCGCCCTCCTGGACGGCCGTCAGTGCGCGTTGCGCGTGCGGCATGAACGCCCGCCCGGCATCCGTGAGGGTGACGCTCCTGCCCGTTCGTTCGAAAAGGCGCTCCCCAAGCTCCCTCTCGAGCGCCTGGATCCGCGCCGTTACCGAAGGCTGGGTGAGGAACAGCGATTCCGCCGCCCGGCTAAACGAGCGGTGGTGTGCCACCTGCAGGAACGCTTCCAGTTGGGCCAGTTCGACAGTTTGCACGTATTCCTCAGTCTCGGTTCTTCAGGTAGTCAGCGTTGATCCTAACGTAGCCCGCCCACTCTGTTGGCACGGAATCCTCGTGGAAGATAGCTGTGACGGGACAGGCCGTTTCGCAGGCGGCACAGTCGATGCAGCCGTCCGGGTCGATGTAGAACTGCGGGGCATCGTCCGTGGAGTGAATGCAGTCCACCGGACAAACATCCACGCACGAAGCGTCCTTCACGCCAATGCACGGCTCCGTAATCACATAGGGCATGGCGGCAGAGCTCCTGTTCTCAGAGTGGTTCGACCCCTCGCTTATACACCACGACATCGCCAAGGACACGCGCCTGGCAGGCGAGCCGTAGCCTCGGGTCTTCAATCGAACGCTCGCCCCGTTGCCGGACAAGGTTCTGGCGCTCGTAGCGCCCCATCACGCTGAGACGTCCGATGCCGGAGACCACGTCCAGCGCACAGTTGGTGCACTCGCCGTTGCGGGCGCAGCCAACCGGCCAGAAGTAGCCATGGCGCTCGGCGGCAGCCATGACCGTCTCACCCTCTGGCGCTTCGAATTCGATACCCGACGGTTCCACGCGCACGCGAGGCACCCCCGGAGTGTAGCAGGCCCCGGCCAGTCATACCGGAGGCCCGACGAGCCTCGCCTTATCCACCTGTCGCTTTCGCCAGGGCTCGGCCAAACACCCCTGGGCTCGCGTAGCGTGAAGACGGTACGACGGAGATCGCCTTGAGTACGACCCGTTCGAGGGCCTCCGGCACCAGTGGGTTCGCCTCCGTCAGAGACTGGGGCGCCTGAGTATGGTCAGGAATCCGCTCATCACTATCCGGGCGGCGGGTCAGCGGGAATGGGCGATGCCCGCCCGAAAGCATCCAGTACAGGGTCGCGCCGATGCCAAAGACATCCGAATGGGGGCCAACTCGCGCCCGCGCCACCTGCTCGGGGGACTTGTAGTCCCGCGTCCCGGCGGCGCTGCGTGGCAGCTCATCGGTCGCGAAGGCGTGGCAGACGCTGAAGTCGATCAGTGTCGCTCGCTCGCCGTCCCACATGACGTTGGAGGGCTTCACGTCCAGATGCAGGATCCGCCGCGTGTGCACGTGGGCGAGGGCATCGGCCATGTCGAGGCCCACCCGCACGGCGTCATCGACACTGTACGCCTCGCCGGCCGGCTTCCCGGCGCGGAGCGAAAGGCCCGCGACGAGACCCATCTCCAGGAAGAGCATGGGATCAACGCCGCTGCTGTAACGTTCGACGATGTGCGGATGGTGCATCCGACCCAGGACTTCGATCTCCCGTTTGATGTCGCGCGTCGCTCCCCGGTCCTCGCGAAAGGCCAGGGCCAGTACCTTGCAGGCCGAAAGCCCTTCCCTATCATCGGCCGAACAGCGGTAGATCTCCGCCCGCTTGCTGCTCGCCAGGTGATCGACCACCGTCAGCCGCCCGCCGACCCGATCGCCGGGCGCGAGGGCGAGAGGTGGCGAAGTCGTCGTCGAGGCGTCCTCTGGAGGTTCGTTCACGCCTTCAAGTGTAACCTCCGCCACACAAGACCGACCAAAATCGCTAATTTGGCCCGAATTGTGAGAACTTTGTCACAGCGGATTGGCGAAAGTTGGCGTATTGTACGACCAAGCGCAAGACCACCTGAGTGGCCGCGCAGTTACAAAACGGGGGAGAACCAGGCTATGAATACGGACATCACGAGTCACGAGCGGCGCCGGAAACTGGCAGGGCTGACCATGCGCACGGCGATCGCTGCCACGTTGCTCGCCGGCGTCGGCCTGATGACCACGGCCGGCTTCGCCAACGCCACGTCGAACGATTCGAACCAGGGCCAGTCCGAGGACGGCTCGGAGGAGAACCAGGAGGACGGCGAAGACGAATCCGAAGGCACCGACGTCTCCGAGTCGACTGGTACTTCCGAGAGCACCGCTGCGGCGAGTTGCGATGACGCCTCTGAATCGGCCAGCGAAGAGAGCGAAGCAAGCGGCTCCACCGTGTCCGAGGGCGGAGACGATGACGCCAGTGGCGAGAGCGAAACCTCCGTGAGCGAGGCCTCCGCGAGCGAGGGGTCCGAAGGCGCCGAAGCGTGCACGCCAACCGCTACCGCCACCGCTGAGGAAACGCCAACGGAAACACCGACAGTGACTGAAACGCCTACCGCCACGCCAACGGTGACCGAAACGCCGACCGTAACAGCAACGCCAACGGAAACCGCCACGCAGGGCACCACGCC
>CAZQCR010000079.1:11055-12398 GCA_964591745.1 uncultured Anaerolineaceae bacterium | reverse complement strand
ATCGCGATCCGCAGCGCGTTCTTCGCCGTCACTTCGTACAGGCGGGACTGGCGCACGAACCGCGGAAGCACCAGGTGCGCCGTTTCGTGCACCGTCCCGAAGACGCCCGCGAACAGCGCGCGGATCGCCCGCTCCGGCAGTGATGCCGCGTACCCCAGGCCGCGCCGTGAACCCCGTGAATCAGTCATGCCCGCGATTGTAGCCGTTCGTGACCCCCGCCCGGCCGGACTGTACCCTCGCACCCATGAAGTTAGGGATCATCGGAATCGCACGGTCGGGCAAGACGACCGTTTTTAACGCCGTCACCCGCGGCAGCGCCCAGGTCGGCGCCTACAGCGCCGCAACGCAGCCCAACATCGGCGTCGTCAACGTCCCGGACGAGCGGGTCGATCGGCTGGCAGTGATGTACAAGCCAAAGAAGGTCGCCTACGCCACCATCCAGTACGTCGATTTCCCCGCCGCCGGGGAGTCCTTCGGGAAGGGAGAGGGCCCGGCCGGCAAATTCATCGCCGAGCTAGCCCGGATGGACGCCCTGATCCACGTCGTCCGCGCCTTCGCCGACGAAACCGTGCCCCACCCCGAAGTAACCATCGACGTCGACCGTGATGTCGTGACCATGGATCTCGAGCTCGCCTTCGCCGACCTCGCCATCATCGAAAAGCGGCTGGGCCGCCTCGACACAGAGATCCGTTCGATGAAGGCCGGCGAGCGCGAAGCGCCCCAGCGCGTGAAGGACCTTCTCGTCCGCATGAAGGCCGAGCTTGAGGCCGAAGTGCCCATCCGCGCCCAGGTGATCAGCGACGACGAGCGCAAACTGCTCGAAGGCTCCCAGTTCCTCACCGCCTTGCCCCTCCTCCTCGTCATCAACATCGGCGAGGGTGACCTTCCTCGCCGCGAGGCCCTGGAGGCGGAGTACCGCGAACGCTACCGCGGCACCGGGCGCGATCTCGCCGTCTTCTGCGGCAAGTTCGAAATGGACCTCAACGAACTCAGCGACGAAGAAGCCGAGGAGTTCCGCGCCTCCGCCGGCGTCACCGAGAGCGGCATGGCCGGCGCCATCCGCCTCAGCTACGGCCTCCTCGGCCTCATCAGCTTCCTCACCGCCGGGCCGGATGAGTGCCGCGCCTGGACTGTCGAGGCCGGCTCACCCGCACCCGTCGCCGCCGGCAAAATCCACAGCGACCTCCAGCGCGGCTTCATCCGAGCCGAAGTCATCAAATTCGAAGACCTCATCGCCGCCGGCTCCGAAGCCGAAGCCAAGAAGCGCGGCGTGCTCCGCACCGAGGGTAAGCAGTACATCGTCCAGGACGGCGACGTGGTGAACATCCTCTTCAATGTCTAGT
>CAZQCR010000079.1:0-10955 GCA_964591745.1 uncultured Anaerolineaceae bacterium | reverse complement strand
TAGTCGCGACCCACAGCGGTCGCGGGCTGCTTACCATCCCCCACCGCGCTGGTACCTGGTCAAGAAATTCGGCGTCCGATCCTCGGCCCGCACACCAACGAAGGTGCTCCACCTCCTGGCCCCCGCCTAACTTCGTCCGCCTGCATTCAGCGGCTTAACCGCATCCATAAAAAGCGCTGATATACTGCGCCGAAACCGGCCGCGCTCATCCCGCTGCCGAACCCAACTTCACCGCTTCGGAGACCTTCGTGGAAGACCCAAAGATCGTTGCTGAACGGATCATCGAAAACATCGAGCGCGTCATCATCGGGAAGGAGCGCGAACTCCGCCTCGCCGTCACCGCCCTCCTCTGCGGCGGCCATATGCTCATCGAAGACGTCCCCGGTGTCGGCAAGACGATGCTCGCCCGCGCCATCGCCGTCTCCACCGGCTGCGTCTTCCGGCGCATCCAGTTCACCCCCGACCTCCTCCCCAGCGATGTCACCGGCGTCTCCATATACAACCAGAAGGAAGGCGACTTCGAGTTCCGCCCCGGCCCGATCATCGCCCAGGTCGTCCTCGCCGACGAGATCAACCGGGCAACGCCCAAGACCCAGTCCGCCCTCCTCGAAGCCATGGAAGAGCGCCAGGTCACCGTTGATGGCGTAACCCACAAACTCCCCGCGCCCTTCATGGTCATGGCCACCCAGAACCCGATCGAATACGAAGGCACCTTCCCCCTCCCCGAAGCCCAGCTCGACCGCTTCCTCATCCGCATCCACCTCGGCTATCCCAGCCGGACCGACGAGATCCTCGTCCTCGATGCCCAGCAAACCGTCCACCCCGTCGATACCATCAAGCAGGTGACCGACGCCAACGAGATCCTCCAGCTGCAACGGGCCGTCAAAGAGATCTACGTCGACCCGCTGATCAAGCAGTACATCGTCGAACTCGCCAACGCCACCCGCGAGCACGAGGCCGTCTATCTCGGCGCCAGCCCCCGCGGCTCACTTGCCCTCTTCCGCACCGGCCAGGCCCGCGCGCTCCTCGATGGCCGCGATTTCGTCACCCCAGACGACATCAAGGAGCTCGCCCTCGTCACCCTCGGACACCGCGTCATTATGAGCCCCGGCGCCAAGGTGAAGGGCACAACCGTCGCCGATGTCATCGCCACCTGCCTCAGCCGCGTGCCCGTTCCCGGCGCGCGCGCCCGGGCCTGAGCCCCACGCATGCGGACGTTCGTACGGACTGCGCTCTCCCAACGCCACCGCACGCTCACGCTCGTCGTTGTCCTACTCCTCCTCTGCGCCTTCATCGCCATGGGCACCGGCTTCTGGCTGCTCTTCCGCGTCACCTACGTCCTCGCCTTCGCCATCCCCGCCGCCTGGGTCATCTCCTGGTACAACACCCGCCACCTCACCGTCACCGTCGACAGGCGAACGGACCGCGGCCAGGTCGGCCAGGAAGCCCAGGAAGTCATCGAGATCCGCAACTCCTTCTGGCTGCCAAAGCTCTGGCTCGATGTCGAAGACCCCAGCGGCATGCCCGGCCACCGCTCCCGCCGGATCGTCATCGTCCCCCCTCGCCGCTCCCGCAACTGGATGGTCGATACCCCACTTCGCCGTCGCGGCCTCTACGATTGGGGCCCCCTCCGCGTCACCGCCGGAGACCCCTTCGGCTTCTTCCGCCGCACCCGTGAATTCGGCGGCGTCTCCCAGATTCTCGTCTATCCTCCCGTCGTCGACCTTCCCCACTTCCAGGCGCCGCCCGCCAACCTCCCCGGCGAAGGCCGCTTCCGCCGCCGCACACACTACGTCACCCCCAACGCTTCCGGCGTCCGCGAATACGCCCCCGGCGATGCCTTCAACCGCATCCACTGGCGCAGCACCGCCCGCACCGGCGAACTGATGGTCAAAACCTTCGAACTCGACCCCGCCTCCGATATCTGGGTCGTGCTCGACCTCGAACAGCGCGTCAACGCCGGCAGCGGCGACGACAGCACCGAAGAATACGGCGTTCGCGTCGCCGCCAGCCTCGCCCGCCACTACCTGGTCCAGAACCGCTCCGTCGGCCTCATCACCTTCGGCCGCGACCTTCGCGTCATCGAGCCCGAACGCGGCCAGCAACAGATGACCCGCATCCTCGAACTGCTCGCCATGGCCCGCGCCGTCGGCGATGCCCCCCTCGCCAACATCCTCCAGGAAGAACAGCGCCGCTTCGGCCGCCATACCACCCTCATCGTCGTCACCCCGGCCACAGACGATAGCTGGCTCACCGCCATCCAGGCGCTCACCCAGCGCGGCGTCCGCGCCGCCGTCGTCCTTATGGACCCCAGTACCTTCGGGAGCGATAAATCGCCGCTCCTGATGTACGGAGAACTCACCGCCAGCGATATCCTTACGTATGTCGTCCGCAAAGGCGACGACCTCTCGGTCGCTCTCAGCCCAACCTCCACGGGGGTGCCAGTATGGCAGTAAACGTTTCGATGAAATCGCCCCAGGGCCGGAGCTTCGGCGCCGCCGCCCTCAGCGCCCCGCGCATGCTCATGAGCTGGGAAGACTGGCTCACCCTCGGCGCCGCCCTCATCACCTTCATCAGCGTCGCCGTCTCCATCCAACAGGCCAACTGGGTGAACGATGGCATGCCGCCCGTCGTCATCACCACCATGGCCGCCCTCGTCATCGGCATGTTCGCCGCCCGCACCCGCGTCCCCCAGGTCGTCTCCCACCCCGTTGCCGCAGTCCTCGGGATCGTCCTCGTCGTCCTCGTCGTCCAGTCCTATGCCGATGGCGCAACCGCCCTCGATCGCATCGCCGATTTCCGCGTCCGCATGAACGACTGGTGGGATGTCGTCCGCGCCGGCGATATTAGCAACGACCGCCTTCCCTTCGTCACCCTCGTCCATGGCGTCACCTTCCTCAGCACCTACCTCGCCGCCTACGCCATCTACCGCTGGCACAACCCCTGGATCGCCATCCTCCCCGGCGGCGTCGTCCTCCTGGCCAATATCGGCCTCCAGAGCGGCCAGCCGACAGGCGCCTTCATCTTCTTCCTCTTCGGCGGCATACTCCTCATCGCCCGCCTCCACCTCCAAAAGAACCAGTCCCGCTGGAAGCGCCAGGGCATCGAATACCCCGAATTCATCAGCGTCAGCGCCGGGCAGCTCACCCTCTTCCTCGCCGTCGCCCTCCTCTTCGCCGCATGGCTCATTCCCGCCGGCAACCAGGCCAACTCCGTCGAACGCGTCTACGACGCCGTCGCCAGCCCCTTCACCGGCAACTCCAGCGCCTTCGGCCGGCTCTTCCACAACGTCGATTCCCGCAAGGGCGGCCGCCTCCACACCTTCGGCAACTTCCTCGCCATCCAGGGAGATGTGAAACTCGGCCGCAAGCAGCTCTACGAAGTCAAGGCCGGCGAGCCCGGTCTCCTTCGCGGCGCAAGCTACGATGAATACACCGGCACCGGCTGGAAGATCGGCCCCCGCGAATCCCAGAAGATCGCCGGCGGCACCCTCGCCGCCTCCAGCGAGGCCGCCGATTACGAAGCCCGCCAGCCCACCATCCTCGAAGTCACCGTCCTCGATGGCGACAACTCCGTCCTCTCCATCGGCACACCCCTCGGCACCAACGTCGAAGCCCTCGCCCAGTCCCCCGAAGGCTTCCAGGGCGATATCGAACAGCTCTTCGTTCGCCGGGGCTTGAACACCGGCGATACCTACAACTCCATCGGCAGCGAAAGCGTCGCCACCGCGGAACAGCTCCGGGCGGCCGGCACGAACTACCCCGCCTGGGTCAAAGAACGCTATCTCGGCCTTCCCAGGAGCCTGCCCCAGCGCGTTCGCGCCGAAACCGTCCGCGTTGCCGGCGCCGCCCCAACCGATTACGACCGCGCCAAGGCGATCGAAGAATACCTTCGCACCTTCCCCTACGATCTCTCCGTAGAGGCCGCCCCCGCCGGTACCGACGTTGTCGATTTCCTCCTCTTCGACCTGAAGAAAGGCTACTTCGACTACCAGGCCACAGCCATGGCCGTCATGCTCCGCACCCTCGGCATCCCCTCACGCGTCGCCGTCGGCTACGTCCTCGATCCCAACGAAGTCCTCGAAGGCCGCTACATCGTCCGCAAAGACGACGCCTACACCTGGGTAGAGGTCTACTTCCCAACCTACGGATGGGTCGTCTTCAACCCCACCGCCGATAGGCCCGAAGGCGGAGCGGGCGGCGGCATCCTCGGCACCGGCGCCAGCGCCGACGACATCCTCAACGACGCGTCCCTCGACAATCTCTTCGGCCTAGACGGCCTTTCCGGCGGAATCACACCCGCCACCACCGCGCTCACCGAGCCTCCCGTGGTCAAGAACCAGCCCCCCTGGACGCTCATCTGGGCGCTCGCCGGGGCCGCCGCCTTCATCGCCGTCGTCACCGCCAGCGGCCGCCTCGCCTGGAACCGGGGGTTCACCGGCCTCACCGGCCCCGTCCGCCTCTGGGCCCAAACCCAACGCGTCGCCAGCTGGGTTCACCTCGGCGTTCGCACCGCCGAAACTCCCCGCGAATGGTCCCGCCGGGTTGGCCCCCAGGTCGAACGCAAGGACGAAGCCGCCAATCTCGCCATGGTCTTCGAAGAGAGCCGCTACGGCCGCCCCGACCTCCAGCGGCTCGATCCTGCCCAGGCCGAAGGCGCCTACAAACGTCTCCGCAACAGCTTGCTCGCGCGCCTCGTCCGCGTCCCCGCCCGCCTCAAACGCAAAAAGTAGCCGTGGCCCACCGCGGCCACCTACCGCTCATCATCTCCGACGCCGCATGATCGCGCCGCCGGGCGGGGACCCGTTCGCGTCAGCGGTTGTCGCGCCGCCACGTTCCACTCAGGATGACATGGAGGTCCCCCCGATGACCCTCGCAACGCTTCTCTCCACCTCCCCGACGACTCCCGCGGCAGAGGCGCCCGACACCGACGCCACCCTTGCCGCCGTCATCGCCGAAACCGCTCTCGGCTTCGCCGGCGTCGCCTTGACGCAGGCCGGGATCCGCACCGCCACCCTCTTCCACCACACCCACCAGGACTGCCTCCGAGAGCTCCAGGCCCACGGCGCCCGCGAGTCCGCCGACCAACGCGCCGCCGAGATCGTCGCCGCCCTCCAGGGCTACGCCCACGGCGATGGCCCCCTCCTCGATGCGTTCGCCGTCGATCTCCCCGCCTGCACACCCTTTCAGCGCAAGACCTGGCTCACCCTCCGCTCCATCCCCTTCGGCGAGACCCGCAGCTACGGCTGGCTGGCCAACGCCATCGGCGAGCCCGGTAAGGCCCGCATCGTCGGCGCCACCAACGGCGCCAACCCCATCCCCCTCTGGCTCCCCTGCCACCGCGTTATCGGCGCCGATGGCAAGCTCGTCGGCTACGCCGGCGGCCTCGCCATGAAGCGCACCCTCCTCGAACTCGAAGGCGCCCTCCCCCGCCCACTCGTCTAGGCCTTCGGCCCAGAGCGCCGGATGAAAACGTCTGCGCCTCACCCCGGGCCGCTAGGGGTCCGCCCCCGGGGCCATCAGCCCACCCAGCAGGAGCGTCGTCAGGTGCTCCTGGACCACCTCCGCCGGGAAGCGCGCCCGCAGCGCGATGTACGCTTCGAACTGCGCCGCCAGGTAGTGCGCCAGGAATTCCGCCTCGATTCCCGGGCGTACCACACCGCTGGCCGCACCATCACGAAGGTGCTGGACGATGCGCGAGAAGATCGCTCGAGGCGGCTGGTCCGCACCGGCGCGCGGAATCGCGTCGATCGCCGCAAACAGCGGCCCATTGCGTTCAGCATGCTTCCAGGCGACCGCTACCAGTGCCCGGATGCACTCGCCCGCGTCCGCTATCTGGTCGATCAGCAGGATATCTGCGAGCCCGTCGACGATACAACTCTCGATGACCGCCTCGACGAGCTGTTCCTTGGCCGCGAAGTTCCGGTAGATCGTGCCAATCCCCAGCCCCGCCCGCTCGGCAACCTCTTTCATCTCCGCGGCAAGGCCCCGTTCGGCGAAGACGGCGCGCGCCGCCTCCACCAATCGCGCCCGGTTCGCCTGGGCGTCGCTCCGCAGCGTCGTCACCTGACCCATCGCCTACCCCCAGAACGAGGCTAGCACACCGCTCGCTTGACCGGAATCGCCGTTCCGCTTCACACTCAGAGGATGCGGAACTTGTATTCCGCATTCCCAAGGACGGCCCCATGTCCGCTGCCCCAGCTCATCGGCCTTCGATACTTGAACGGTGGGCGCGCCTGGCTCACCGTCGCCGCGGGCGGGTTATCGGCGCCTGGATGATCATCCTCGCCTTCATGGTCTTCTCCGTCGCCCGCCTCAACGGCGGCTTCGATACCGCCTTCTCCCTCCCCGGCTCCGAGGCCCAACGCGCCATCGACCTCCTCGAAGAGCGCTTCCCCGCCCGCGCCGGAGATATCGGCGACGTCGTCTTCGAGGCTCCGGCCGGCATCGCCGACCCCGCCGTCAAGGTTCGCGTCGAAGCGCTCCTCGCCAGGGTTGCCGAACTCGATGGCATCGTCAGCGTCGATTCCCCGTACGCCAACCCCGCGCTCGTCAACGCCGACGGCACGATCGCCCGTGCGCCCATCTACTGGGATCGCCCTGGCACCGAACTCACCCACCGCCAGCTCGCCGATTTCGTCGCCGTCGTCGATTCTGGTGCTGGCGATGGCCTGCGCGTCGAAACCGGCGGCCGCTTCCTCTTCGAATTCGAACAGCCCGCCTTCGGCTCGGAAGGGATCGGCGTCATCGCCGCCGTCATCATCCTCCTCATCGCCTTCGGCTCCGTCTGGGCCATGGGCCTCCCCATCCTCTCGGCGCTCTTCGGCATCGCCAGCGGCGCCGGGATCGTTGCCCTCCTTACCAACGTCTTCGCCTTCCCCGATTTCACCACCCAGTTCATCGCCATGATCGGGATCGGCGTTGGCATCGATTACAGCCTGCTCGTCGTCACCCGTTTCCGCGAAGGCATCCACACCGGCCGCAACGTCGAAGAATCGGTCGTCCTCGCGGTTACCACGGCAGGGCGGTCCGTCATCTTCGCCGGCATCGTCGTCGCCATCGCCTTCTTCGGGCTGTGGGCCATGGGCCTGCCCTTCATCGCCGCCCTTGGCACCGGGACCGCCATCTCCGTCGTCGCCGCCGTCCTCGTCTCCCTCACCCTCATGCCCTCGCTCCTCTCGCTCGTCGGCCTCCGTATCGACAGATTGAAAGTTCCCTTCCTCCACTCCACCGAAGGAGTCGACGTTTCCAGCGGCTGGCACCGCATGGCCAGGGCCATCCAGCGGCGGCCTGTGCCCTACGCGGTGGCCGCTGTTGCCTTGCTCCTCACGCTCGGCGCTCCCGTCTTTGCCATGAACGTCGGCTTCACCGATTCCGGCAGTCGCCCCGAGAAGTACCACACCCGCCGCGCCTATGATCTCCTCGAAAAGGGCTTCGGCGCCGGCTTCAACGGTCCCCTCCTCGTGGTCGTGGATGCCGGCGACGCGAAGCTCCAGGGGCTCGATAGCGTCGTCGAGGCTATCCAGGCCATACCCAACGTCGACAGTGTCGTGGCCCCCGCGCTCAGTCCGGACGGCACAACGGCCGTCATAAGCGTCTATCCCCGCACATCGCCCCAGGACGATGCGACCACCGCCCTCGTTCACAGCCTCCGAGACGACACGCTTCCGTCCCTCGGCGCCCGTCTCGGGTTCGAAGGGCTCGTTTCCGGCCCCACCGCCCTGAACGTCGATATCCAGGAACGGATCACGCAGAGAATGCCGTTCCTCTTCCTCGGCGTCATCGGGCTGAGCTTCCTCCTCCTCATGGCCGTCTTCCGCTCCGTCCTCGTCGCCCTCAAGGCCGCCGTCATGAACCTCCTCTCCATTGGCGCGGCTTACGGCGTCGTCGTCGCCGTCTTCCAGTGGGGCTGGGGCGCTTCCATCATCGGCGTCGAAAAAGGCCCTATCGAAGTCTTCATGCCGATGATGTTCTTCGCCATCCTCTTCGGCCTCTCCATGGACTACGAAGTCTTCCTCATCAGCCGCATCCGCGAGATCTACGCCCGCACAGGAGACAACGCCAGCGCCGTCGCCGAAGGCCTCGCCGCCACCGCACGCGTCATCACCGCCGCCGCCGCCATCATGGTCGCCGTCTTCCTCGCCTTCGTCCTCGGCGAAGACCGCGTCGTCAAGATGATCGGCCTCGGCCTCGCCACCGCCATCTTCGTCGATGCCACCGTCGTCCGCCTCGTGCTCGTCCCCGCCACCATGGAGCTCCTCGGCAACGCGAACTGGTGGATACCCCGCTGGCTCGACCGCATCCTCCCCGAAATTCACATCGAAGCCGAACCCCCACCCCCCGTCGCCCCGGCCCCGGCCGCCGCCCCGGCAGGTGGCCAGTAGGAGCGTGAACGAGCCGCGCCGTATGCTCTCGGGATGACGAACCAGGACCGCTACACCCACGGCCACCACCAGTCCGTCGTCGGCCAACACGCCCGCCGCACGGCCGAACGAGAAGCCGCCTACCTGCTGCCGCACCTGCGCCCCGGCATGCGCCTCCTCGATGTTGGCTGCGGCCCCGGGACGATTACCGCCGGTCTCGCCCGCGCCGTCGCCCCCGGCGAAACCGTCGGCATCGACCTCGTCGCCGAAGTCCTCGAATCCGCCCGCCAACACGTGGCCGGCGAAGGCCTCACCACCTGCGCCTTCGAAGCCGGGGACTGTTACGCCCTCCGCTGGCCGGATGGAACGTTCGACGCCATCCACGCCCACCAGGTCCTCCAGCACCTCTCCCGCCCCGTTGCCGCCCTCGTCGAAATGCGGCGCGTCCTCCGCCCCGGCGGCGTCCTCGCCGTCCGCGATGCCGACTACGCCACCATGATGGCCTACCCGGATCTCCCCGAGATCACCCGCTGGCGCGACCTCTACCACGCCATCGCCAGCCAAAACGCCGCCGAAGCGGATGCCGGCCGCCGCCTCCCCGCCTGGCTCGCCGAGGCCGGCTTCACCCACGTTCAGACAACCGCAACGGCCGTCATCTTCAGCGAACCGAACGATGTCGCAAACTGGGGCAACTCCTGGGCCGAACGGGCCACCCAGTCCAACTTCGGCCGTCACGCGATTGAATACGGCCTTTCTACGGAGGCGGAACTCCAGGAGATCGCCGCCGGCTGGCGGGCCTGGGCCGCCTCGCCCAACGCCCTCTTCATGTACGTCAACATCGAGTGCCTCGCCAGGCCGTAGCCTTCCCCGGCCTCAGGCCTTCCAATCCTCGCCCGGCATGATCCGCCGCATGAACCCATCGAACAGCGGCACCGTGAAGGCCGTATCGCCGTGGCTCGGGCTCCAGACCATGCCTTTGTCGATGAGCTTGCTGCGGGTGGGCGCAACCGAGTTGCTGGGACGCCCCAGCACCGCGGAGATGTCGCCGGAACGGTGGGGGCCAGGGCCCAGTTCGGCCATCGCTCGGAGATACCGCTTCTCTGCCGGCGCGAGCCTATCGAACCTGACGCTGAAAAAGCTCGAATCGAGGGCGGCCGTTGCTTCGCGCGATGCCTGTTCGACATCATCGACCGTGATCGGCGAGCCGATGGCCACTTGCCAGGCGTGCTTGCCCCACTCCTGGAGGAAGTACGGGTACCGCTGGGTCCTCCGCAGGATCAATTCCAGCGCACCGTCCTCGATCCTTGCGTTCTCTGCCTCGATCGGCTTGAGGATTGCGGAGCGCGCAGCCTCTTCGCTCAGCGGACCGATCTCCGGGAACTCGAAGAGCCTTTCCGCGTATGACTTCGCACGGCCCATTCGTCCTCGTAACTGTGGCAGCCCGGCGCCGATCAGCACGACGGGCAGCTGCCGTTGGGAAGCGCGATGCAGGGCCATGATCAGGGCGGCCAATTGGGACTCTTCCACGTACTGGAGCTCGTCGAGGAAGAGGACAAGGGCCGTTTCTGCCGCTTTCGCCGCCTCGCCAGCGGCTTCCAAAAGCGCCTGGAGGTCCTGTTCGAGGTCACCGTTATCGGCAAGGCCCGGTTCCGGCTCGAAGTCGATCCCAACTTCGATATCCTGGTACTTCACTTTCAACGACCTGGCGAAGCCTGCCACCGCCCGGAGACCGCGCTGTGCAAGGTCTCGCGCCCGCTCGTTCCGCGAAAGGCGGAGCAGGGCGAGGCGGAGCTGAGGCGCCAGCAAGGCCGGGAGTGAGCGTTCCTCGGGCGCCTCGATCCGGATAGTGTGGATCCCGGCGGCCTCCGCGTTCTCCCTCATCCGGTCAAGCAGCACCGTTTTGCCTACGCCACGGAGGCCGATCAGGATGAGGCTGCGGCCGGAACGTCCACGGCGCGCGCGTTCGATGGCGATGCTTGCCGCCGACAGCGTCTCTTCGCGGCCCGCCAGCTCTGGTGGTGGCGTTCCAGCTCCGGGAGCGAAGGGATTGGAAATCGGGTCCATGGGGCGAGTTTATACCGAGTTTAACGAGTTTACAAGAATGAGATAACATCGCTAAAGTCGGTATAAATCGGCCCGCCCCGCCGCCGTGTACACTCGAATCGGCCGCGCTACTGCCGCCATCCGTCGCCCGGTTGTTCAGGAGCCACGATGCACGTCGATCTCTTCTCCCCCGAATTCCAGCAGGACCCCTACCCCGCCTACACATGGTTGCGCGCCGAAGCCCCCGTCTATCGCGAGCCCCGCTTCGGCGGCTACGTCCTCTCCCGTTACACCGCCGTCTACGCGGCCCTCCGCGATCACGAGACCTTCTCCTCCGCCCTCGGCGTCTCACCGAAGCCCGTCGGTGGTGGCATGGCCGGCGCGAACATGACGATCGTTACCTCCGATCCGCCCCGCCACACCCACCTCCGCCAGCTCGTCAACCGCGCCTTCACACCACGCACCGTCGAAGCCCTCCGCCCCCGCATCGCAGAGGTCGTCGCTGGCCTGCTGGACGAGCTGCCCGGGCGCGACATCGACGCCGTCCCCC
>CAZQCR010000078.1:0-12476 GCA_964591745.1 uncultured Anaerolineaceae bacterium | reverse complement strand
CCACCCAACACTCGTCCGCAAGGAGGCACTGTCCCAGAGGTCATGAACCAATACACTCACTGGCTCACCGCCCAATCCGCGAGTACCATTCCGCCCTCACGGACTGGGAGGGCTCGACCATGGAGATCTCCGGCGACCACCGGTTCAAGGCGCCCCCGGCCGCGGTGTGGGAGGCGATGCTGGACCCTGTTTCGCTGAAGGCTTCGATGCCCGGTTGCGAGGCGATGACGGCGACGGGCGAGGATGCCTACGACATCACGATCAAGGTGGGGATCGCGGCGATCAGCGGCACCTACAACGGGACGGTGAGGGTGGCGGACCGGGTGGAGGGCGCGTCGTACCGGCTCCTGGTTTCGGGCAGCGGTAAGCCGGGGAGCGTGCAGGGCAGCGCGGCGATGGTCCTGAGTGCCGACGGCGACGGCACCCTTGTCCGCTACACCGGCGATGTGCGCGCCCAGGGGGCGATCGCGCGGCTCGGCTCGCGGCTGATCGCCGGGGCGGCGAAGCTGATGATCGGCCAGTTCTTCAAGGGGATGGAGAGCGAAGTGGAGCGCCGCGGGCGCTGAATTGGGACGTGGGCCACGACGCCCAACGCACCAGGGAAGGAAAAGAGATGGCAGAGCTACCGGTAACATTGAACGTGAACGGCCGGAAACGGCGCCTCACGCTGGAGCCGCGCACGCTGCTGGTGCATGCGCTGCGGGAGAACCTGGGGCTGACGGGCACGCACGTCGGCTGTGATACGAGCCAGTGCGGGGCGTGCACGGTGCTGATCAACGGCCAGAGCGCGAAGTCGTGCACGATCTTCGCGGCCCAGGTGGATGGCGACGAGATCGCGACGATCGAGGGTGTGGCGACGGATGGCGTGCTTCACGCGGTCCAGGAAGGCTTCTGGGAGGAGCACGGCCTGCAGTGCGGCTACTGCACACCGGGGATGATCATGGCCTCGATCGACCTCCTGAAGGCGAACCCGGACCCGACGGAGCAGGAGATCCGCGAGGGGCTTTCGGGGAACCTCTGCCGGTGCACGGGCTACCAGCACATTGTCAACGCAATCCAGAACGCGGCCCGCAAGGAGGCTTCGCGATGACGGACACACAGACTCTGCCGAAGATGGTGGGCGAACGGGTGCGGCGGCGCGAGGACCCCCGGCTGATCCAGGGACGCGGGACGTACGTCGATGACATCAAGATCGCGGGGATGCTCCACCTCGCGTTCAAACGGAGTGACATGGCGCACGGGCGGATCCTGAGCATCGATACCTCGGCGGCGGAGGCGATGGAGGGCGTGGAACTCGTCCTCACGGGCGCGCAACTGGCGGAGACGCTGGGACCGATGCCGATCCTGACGCCGTTCCCGGCGCCGCCGCACTACAGCATGGCGACGGACACAGTGCGTTACTCGGGCGAGCCCGTCGCGGTCGTCGCCGCTACGGACCGGTACATCGCGCGGGATGCGGCCGACGCGATCGTGGTCGAGTACGAACCGTTGCCGGCGGTGGTGGATCCGGACCGGGCGCTGGCGGGAGACCCGGCGGTCCTCTTCCCGGATTTCACGAACATCCTCGGGCAGACGGGGACGAACGTCGCGCTCTACGTCCCCGCCGGGACGGGCGTCGATCCGGTGGCGGGGACGATGGACAACACGGCGATCGAGCGCGCCTTCGCCGAAGCCGAGATCGTAATCTCGCAGCGGATGTGGAACCAGCGGCTGGCGCCCTCGGCGATGGAGCCGCGCGGGGTTATCGCGCACTGGGAGCCGGGCAAAGAGACGCTTACGGTCTGGTCTTCGACGCAGAACCCGCACATGGAGCGGACCTACATCTGCGGGCAGTTCGGGCTGGGGCAGGACCAGGTGCGGGTGATCGCACCGGAGGTCGGCGGCGGGTTCGGGGCGAAGATCAACATCTACGGCGAGGACTACGTGGCCTGCGCCGTGTCGCGGAGGCTGGGGCAGGCGGTGAAGTGGATCGAGGACCGCTCTGAGGCGTTCGTGGCGACGACACACGGGCGGGACATCGTGGCCGACCTGGAGATCGCGGCGAAGCGCGACGGGACGGTCCTCGGGCTTCGAACGCGGCTGATCGCCGATATCGGCGCCTACGAGATGCTCCTGACGGCGCTCATCCCGACGCTGACGGGCGGGATGTTGAGCTGCGTATACAACCTCCCGGCGATCCGCTCGGAGCTGTACGAGGTGTTCACGAACAAGACGCCGACGGACGCCTACCGCGGGGCGGGGCGGCCAGAGGGCATCTACTTCGTCGAGCGGGGGATGGACATGCTGGCGCGGGAGCTGGGGATGGACCCGGCGGAGCTGCGGCGGAAGAACTTCATCCAGCCGGAACAGTTCCCATTCCTGTCGCAGGCGGGGAACCTGTACGACTCCGGGAACTACGAACCGACGCTCGACCTGGCGCTGAAGAACGCGGGCTGGGAGGCGCTGAAGGCGGAGCGGGACGCTGCCCGGGCGGCCGGCCGGGTGGTCGGGCTGGGGATCGCGTTCTACGTCGAGATCTGCGGGATTGGGGGCTGGGAACACGCCAGCGTGCTCGTCCAGCCGGACGGGCGGGTGACGGCGACGACGGGCGCTTCGTCGCACGGCCAGGGACACGAAACGACGTTCGCACAGCTGCTGGCGGGTCAGTTCGGCGTGCCGATCGAACATGTGACGATCCATCACGGCGACACCCAGATCGTGCGGGCGGGGACGGGGACGTACGGCAGCCGCTCGCAGGTGGCGGGCGGTACAGCGCTGATGAACGCGGGCGAAAAGGTGAAGGAGCGGATGGCGGAGTTCGCAGCGTTCATGCTCGGGGCGGAGGCGGAAACACGACCCGAGGAGCTGGAGTTCATCGACGGCCGCATCCAGGTAGCGGGCAGTCCGGGCGTCTCCCGGTCGTTCGCTGAGGTGGCGGGGTTCGCGTACCTCGGAACTGGAAACGCGGCGACGGCCGGGATGGCTTACCCGGAAGGCACATCTGGCCTTTCCGAGGAGGCGTTCTGGGAGCCAGCGGGGGCCACGTTCCCCTTCGGCTGTCACATCGCGATGGTCGAAATCGACCGCGACACGGGCGAACTGAAGCTGGCAAAGCTGGTGGCGGTGGATGACTGCGGGACGATTGTGAACCCGTTGATCGTCGAAGGGCAGGTGCACGGTGGGCTGGCCCAGGGGATCGGCCAGGCGCTGATGGAGGGCGTGGAATACGACGAGGATGGGCAGCTGATCACGGGCTCGTTCATGGACTATGCGATGCCACGGGCGACGGACTTCCCGCGATTCGAGCTCGACAACACGGTGACGCGTTCACCGCACACGCCGCTGGGGACGAAGGGGATCGGCGAGGCGGGGACGATCGGATCAACGCCGTGTTTGGTGAACGCCGCTGTGGATGCCCTGAGTCCATTCGGCGTGAAACATCTCGATATGCCGCTGCGGCCGGAGAAGCTCTGGCGGATGATGCAGGGAGGCGCTTCATGATCCCGGTTGAATTCGACTACGCACGGGCAACGTCGCTGGACGATGCCATCGCCAGGCTGGCGGCTTCGAACGGCGACGGGAAGCTGCTGGCGGGAGGCCACAGCCTGGTGCCGCTGATGAAGCTGCGCCTTTCCGAGCCGGCGCTGCTGATCGACATCGCCCGGATCCCGGGGCTGAGCGGGATCCGGGGGGACGGCGCGAGCATCGAAATCGGCGCGACCACCACGCATCACGAGGTGGAGACGGCCGCTCTGCTGCGGCAACTCTGCCCGATGGTGGCCGAGGCGGCGGGCGAGATCGGCGACCCGCAGGTGCGGCACCGGGGCACACTGGGCGGCAGCCTGGCGCACTCGGACCCTTCGACGGATATGCCGGCCGTCATCGTCGCACTGGATGCGGAGGTCCAGATGAAGGGCCCGCGGGGCGCACGGAGCGTGCGCGCGGGCGACTTCTTCCAGGACCTTTTCACGGTGGACATGGGGCCGAACGAGATCATCACGGGGGTAAAGTTCCGCCCGGTACGAACGGCGGCGTATGCGAAGCTCCACCAGCGGGCATCGCACTACGCGATCGTGGGCGTGGCTGCGGTGCTCGAACAGGAGGGCGGGGCGATCCGGTCGGCGCGGGTGGCGGTGACGGGCGCGAGCACGCATGCCCGGCGGCTCCCGGCCGTAGAGGCGCTGCTGGTCGGCCGCCCGGCGAACGCGGCAACGTTCGCGGCGGCTGCGGCGATCGCAGGCGATGGCCTGGAGGACGTGAACGCGGACCTGCACGCCAGCGCTGAGTATCGGCTGGCGATGGTGAAGGTGTTCACGCGAAGGGCGTTGGAACGGGCGGCCGCGCGGTAGCCAGGCGTGGGGGCGCGCGCCCGCGCTCAGCGTCCGTTCGGCGCGGCAATCTGGGCCGAACGGACGTTCCGGCGAGGTGCGTGGGGCCTCACGATCGGATCATGATTGCGACGTTTCTGGTCTTCCTCTCCGCCGGGCCAATGGGCCGCTGGTTCGACACGGTCGCCGCCCAGTATGGCGACGGCAACCACATGGACTGGGGCGATGGCTCGTGGATCGTGATGATTATCGTGATGTCCGCCGTCTTGATCGTCCCGGTCGCCCTGATCGTGTGGGGATTGCGGAGCTTTGGCGGCGGAAGCGGCGGTTCCGGCCATTCACGCAATCCCGCCGACATCGCCCGAGAGCGCCTGGCGCGGGGCGAGATCAACCACGAAGAGTTCGAGAGGATCATAGCGGCCCTTCGCTCCTGAGCGGGTCGGCGAGGGTTGCCTCGCCCATCGGATCGTACGAAGCGGCGTTCAACGGTCATGTCCCGGATTCTACGCCGAAAGCGGCGGGGAGGACGGCGCCGCTGAGGACCCTCGCCTGTTTCCGAGCGGACTCAGCAGCCAGCTGGAGCGGTTAGAATCGGCTATGGAATTCGAACACACGGGCTTGCCTTCGGCTACGGCCACCCTCGGCGCGATCGCACCGGCCGTCGATCAACGCCTCGCGGCGATGGCCGAAGGCGGAGTTATCGGTCGCATTTGGGAGCGTGACCACACGGTCTGGAAGCCGGACCCCACGGAGATCGCGAACCGTCTGGATTGGCTGACGGTGGCCGAGCGAATGATGGGCGAAGCGGCCGGTCTGAGGGCCTTCAGACGCGAGGTGATCGCCGATGGGAGGAAATGGGTCGTGCTCCTCGGGATGGGCGGCTCCAGCCTGGCGCCGGAGGTGATGCGGGCGACGCTCGGGAGGGCCGAGGATGGGCCGGAATTGATCGTCCTCGATAGCACGGATCCGGTGCAGATCGGCCAGGTGGAAGCGCGGATCGATCCTGAGCACACGCTCTTCATCGTGGCGAGCAAATCGGGCGGGACGATCGAGACGCGCAGCCATTTCGACTACTTCTGGGAGAAGGCGCCGGATGGGCGGCACTACGCGGTGATCACGGACCCGGGATCGGCGCTGGAACAGATCGGGCGGGAGCGAAAGGTGCGCCGGATCTTCCTGAACCCGGCGGGGATCGGCGGACGATATTCGGCGCTCTCGTTCTTCGGGCTCGTGCCGGCGGCGCTGATCGGGGTGGACCTTGCCAGGTTATTGGGGCAGGCGCGGGAGATGATGGGGGCCTGCGCCTCGACCGTTCGGACGGAAGAGAACCCGGGGGCGTGGCTCGGCGCCGTGCTTGGCGAAGCGGCGCTGGCGGGGCGGGACAAGGTGACGTTCGCGATAACGCCGGAGCTTCAGACGTTTGGGTACTGGGTCGAGCAGCTTATCGCGGAATCGACGGGCAAGGAGGGCCGGGGAATCCTGGCCGTTGAGGGTGAGCCGATTGGCGGGCCGGGAGTGTACGGCGATGACCGGATATTCGTGGGGATTGGCGATGTAGAGGGGTTGGAGGCGCTGGAGGCGGCCGGGCATCCGGTGGTGCGGATCGCCTACCGGGACGCTTACCAGTTGGGGGCGGAGTTCTTCCGCTGGGAGTTCGCTACGGCGATGGCCGGGCAGGTGCTGGGAATCAATCCGTTCGACCAACCGAATGTCCAGGAAGCGAAGGACGCGACGGGGGCGATCCTGGCGGGCGGGGCGGTGGACGATTCATCGCTGACGCTGGCGGAGGCGCTGGCGACGGTGGGCCCCCGTGACTACATCGCGATCACGGCGTATCTGCCGCGCGGCCCGGAGACGATGGCGGCGCTGGCGGAAGCGCGGATGGCTCTTCGTGACCGTTACCGGGTGGCAACGACGGTGGGCTTCGGGCCGCGCTTCTTGCACAGCACGGGCCAGCTTCACAAAGGGGGCGCCAACAACGGGGTCTTCTTGCAGCTGCTGAGCACGGACCCAGCGGACCTGGCGATCCCCGGGCAGGCGTTCAGCTTTGGGGCGCTGAAGGCGGCCCAGGCGCTGGGCGACCTGGCATCGCTAAAGGCGCACGGGCGGCGGGTGTGGCGGGGAAGGCTAGACGAGCTGCGGGCGGCACTCGGCCTGACCTAAAAAGCGAGTGGCCCGTGGGGTGGTCCTCGGCACACCCTCATCCCTGCCCACTCCCACGGCGATGGGCGAGGGGTTCATCAAACCTGACAAAGCTTCCGACAAGCAAAGTTGGTGGATGCGGCGATGCTCGTCCCGGCTGAGGCGGGATGCGGCCTACCGTTTGATCTTGAAGTTGTCCCAGGTGACGGTCTTGGTGGGTTCGAAGCGAACCCAGCGCCAGTGGCGGCCGCGGGCGGTGGCGTTGTTACGCACGGGCTCGGCCGATTCACCGTGGCCGCCCGCGTATTTGGAGCCCATCTGCATGCGGACGGCCTCCATGGCGGGGTCTGCGTTCTCGGCATCGGGGTCCTCGAGGACGACGGCTCGGCCCTGGAACATAGCGCCCTGGAGCTCGGGGAAGCGCTCGTTGCGATCGACGAGGACGGTACAGGCGGGGTTGCGGCGGAGGTTCACGACCTTCTGGCCACGACAGTAAAAGTAGATATTGCCTCCGCCCCAGCCGAACCAGAGGGGGGTGAGGTTGATCCGTTCGCCGGGGCCGATCGTAGCGACACGCATGTTCCAGCTGGTCAGCATCAGCTCATCGAGCTGTTCGGGCGTGAGCGAGAGTTCGCGGGGGATGGGCATGGGTGAACCTCGAAATGAAGGTGGTGAGATGGTACAGTCTGCCATGGAAACCGCGCGGGCGTGGTTCAATGGCAGCACGCGACCTTCCCAAGGTTGAGACGAGGGTTCGATTCCCTTCGCCCGCTCCAGAGACGTTGAGAAGAGACAAAGAAGCGCCCGGTGATTGCCGGGCGCTTCTTCGTTGGCAGGAACCTGCTGGAGTCAGGCTACGTGGGTAGCCGGGGAACGGCGGGCGGCGGGCGCTGTGGCGGCGGGGCCGCGAGACCGGGCGGCGAGGAGATCCCGCTGGGCGCGGCGAAGGAAGTCCCGCACTTCGAGTTCGCCCTGGTAGCCGGTAAGGGAGACGACGGGCTGGTAGTTCCCACCGCGTTCCGATGGTACGAGTTCGCCCAATTCGGCCAGGATGGCGTCGGCCTTTTCGGCCGCTGTGCGGTCATCTTCATCACGGACGACGGCGGCGAAGACGGAGCCTTCGAGGTGAGCGATGAAATCGCCTTCGCCGGCGGCATGGCGCATGGTCTTGCCGACGGTGGGGAAAGCGCGCTCGAAATCGGCGCGGCCGGCGGCGTTCATATCGGCGAGGATGAGGGAGAAGCCGCGTCCGTTGCGGACGGAGCGCATCATCTGGCGGCGAAGCTCGAAGACGAAGTGGCGGCTGTTGGGCAGGCCGGTGGAATCGTCTTCGTAGACCTTTCCGCGAACGCGGTCCATGGCGTAGTGGAGCTTGCGGCCCTGTTCGGATTCTTCGTACCAGAACTGGATGTGGACGGCGCCGAAGATGAGCGTTGAGAAGAGAACAACGATAAGGTTCACGCCTTCGCCCGTGGTGATCATGGCGATGCCCTGGGCGGCGGTGATCACGCACCAGAGAGCGAAGGTGATGGGCCGCATAAGGCGGGCAAGGGGAGCCGTGGCCACGGAGCCCATCTCGTCGCCATCAGTTGTCGCAAACAGAAAGTTCAGGCCCGGCGGCTTGATCACGCCAGTGCTCCTCTGCGGTCTCATAAGCAGAATCGATCGTTTAGAGGGGAAGAACAGGCACGCTTCGTAAACTGACCGTAAATCGTGGATTACTATGTGGCGGCGGCCACGTAACGGTGTGTGGAAGGGCCGAGGCGGGGGCCGACATGGTTTCGCCGGGGAGCCGGGGGAAGACGGAAATCGCCTTACAGGAACGTGACGTTCTGTGAACTATGTCACATACAAAAGGAAATGCACAGCGTAGGATCCGGGCGAGAGAGAGATGCCGCCGAGCCGAGATCCCGCTCGCTTAAACCTCCGTTGGTGGCGGGGCAGGACGTAGCGCCCCCCGTTGCCCGGCCCCGCCACCCGGAGACAGCACGTGTGTCCTTGGCTCTGGTAGAGTTGGCCGCCTGACCAACTCTACCAGGGAGCAGCGCCATGGCCGGGACACGTGAAGGCACGAACGACCTCTGGGAGGCGATGTATTCGCAGCGGGCGATCCGCTATTTCAAGCCGGACCCGGTGCCGGATGAGATCCTGTGGAAGGTGATCGAGGCTGCAACGCAGGCGCCGAGCGGCAGCAACCTGCAGCCGTGGGGGTTCGTCGTGGTGAAGGACGACGCGATGCGGAAACGGATCGCTGACAAGCTGCGGGAGGCGTTTGAGACGAACCCGGGCCTTCGAGGGATGGTTGAAAGCGGGGCGAAATCGGCGGACCGGCAGGCGCGGCTGATGATGGGCGGCGTGACGAACGTGTTCCAGCGGCTCGATTCGGCGCCGGTGTTCATCATTCCCTGCCTGAACAACGTCGCTTCGCCGGCGAGGGAAGGGTTATTGTCGGGCAGCTCGATCTACCAGGCGGTGCAGAACCTGATGCTGGCGGCGCGGAGCCTGGGCCTCGGCACTGTGATGACGACGTTCCAGGGGGTCATCGGGCCGGAGCTGAACAGCTGGTTGAAGCTGCCTGAGACGGCGGTCCCGACGGCGCTGATCCCGCTGGGCTACCCGGACGCGAACTTCGGCCCGCTGAACCGCAAGCCAGTGGACGAGGTGACCCACTGGGAGACATGGGGAGCGACGCGCAAGCGACCTTGAAACGCAAAGCGACACGGGAACGAAGGGTGCATTCGGGTAGCCCTTCGTACGCCTCTTGTTTCTTTGCGTGTTAGCACTGGTGAAGGAGAAGAGTGATGAAGATCGGTGTTGTGTTTCCACAGACGGAGTTTGGCGGGGATGCCGCGGCGATCAAGGAGTTCGCGCAGACGGCGGAGGCGATCGGCTACAGCCACGTGCTCGTGTACGACCATGTGCTTGGGGCGGAACACGAGGGCCGGGAGCCGCGTCTTTGGGGACCGTACACGGAGAAGACGCCGTTCCGGGAGCCGTTCGTGCTCTTCGGCTTCCTCGCCGGGGTGACTTCGCGGATCGAGCTGGTCACGGGGGTGATCATCCTTCCGCAGCGGCAGACGGCGTTGGTAGCGAAGCAGGCGGCGGAGATCGACCTGCTTTCGAACGGGCGGCTGCGCCTGGGTATCGGCACGGGCTGGAATTATGTGGAGTACGACTCGTTGAACGAGAACTTCAAGAACCGGGGACGCCGCCAGGAGGAGCAGGTCGAGCTGTTGCGGAAGCTCTGGACGGAGCCGGTCGTGGACTACACGGGGAAGTACCACCGTGTAGAGCGGGCGGGCATCCTGCCGATGCCGGGACGAAGCATCCCTATCTGGTTCGGCGGCTTCAACGACGTGGCTTACCAGCGGGCGGCACGACTGGGCGACGGCTTCATCTTCGGCGGCGGCACGGGCGACGCGCTGGTGGCGAACGAGAAGCTGGCGGGCATGCTGGCGGCGAACGGCCGCGACCGGGCGAGCTTCGGTATCGAAGCGATGGTGAACTACCAGGCCGGGCCGGAGCAGTGGGCAAAGGACGTTGAGACGTGGCGGCAGGCGGGCGCGGACTACGTTTCGATCCGGGCGATGAACGCGGGGCTGAACGGCCCGGGCGAGCACATCGGGATGCTGCGGACGTACTGGGACGCGGTACACGGCGGGTAGGCGGACGAAGGGGGCCGAGGGCGCGGTATACTGCTTAGGCCCGGCCGAAAGGAGCACGCGTATGTCGACCATAGAAGCGCCGCCGCGAGTGACCCTGGACGAATACCTCGCGATGCCCGACCGCGACCGCTATGAGCTGGTCCATGGTGAGCTACAGGAGCCGTGCGTGAGCAACGAATCAAGCTGGACCGGGGGAAAGATCTACGGCCGACTCGATGCCTACGCTGACGCAACGGGGCTTGGCTGGGCTTTCCCGGCGGACGAGATCCTCCGCATCTGGCCGAATGACCCTGACCACAGCAGGCGGGCGGATGCGGCCTTCATCCGGCGGGACCGCCTTCCCGGCGGCAAGTTTCCTTTCGGCGGCGTGCTGGAGATAGCGCCCGACGTTGTGGCGGAGGCGATCTCGGCACACGACGACGCCGCCAACATTGAGACGAAGATTCGTGACTACCTGGCGGCGGGAGTGAGGCTTGTGTGGGTCGCCTACCCGCTGACGCGGACCGTGCACGTCTATCGCCCCGACGGATCGGCGGCGGTGCTGGACGACGGCGGGACGCTGAGTGGCGAGGATGTGCTGCCGGGCCTGGAGATCCCCGTCGCTTCGATCTTCCCACCGGATGAGGGCGCCTGAGCGGCGACCGTCAGTGACCCCGGGCGATGTGCTGGAACGGGTCTGGTGACGCGGAAGCCCGGCCCGGTGCACAATCCCTCCTCGGCGGAGGTGATTCATGGCTGACTATCCACTTTCGGGCGTACGTGTGCTGGAGATCGGCGGCGGCGTGGCGGCGGGGTACGCGAGCCGCATGCTGCGCGGCTACGGAGCCGATGTGGTGCGCAGCGAAGGCCCGGCTGGCGGGCTGACGGCGGACGAGGAGGTCTACCTTGTCGCCGGGAAGCGGCGGGTGTCCGTGGATGGCGCGGGCCTGCGCGCGCTGGCGCTGGCGGCGGATATCGTGTTCGAAGACCGGAAGCCGGGCGAGCTGGCGGCGATGGGGCTGGACCCGGCGGGGCTTCGGACCGAGAAGCCAGCGCTCGTGGTGGTCTCGGTCACACCGTTCGGGCAGACGGGGCCGTACCGGGGGTTCGAAGCGACGAACATCGTGGCCCACGCGATGGGCGGAATCCATTCGATCACGGGATCGGCGGAACGGGCGCCGCTGGTGAACGGCGGCAGCCAGGCGTTCTACCTGGCGGGGGCGAACGCGGCCGGGGCCGCACTGACGGCGTACTACGGATCGCTCATCCACGGTGAAGGTGACTGGGTGGACGTTTCGGCGCAGGAGTGTGCGGCGGGGATGCTGGAGCTGTTTGGGCCGCGGGTGGAGTACGCGGGCAGCCCGGCACACCTCCGTTCGGGCAACCATGTGTCAGCGGTCTGGGGGATCTACGAACTGGCCGATGGCTTCGGCGGAGTCTGCGCCCTGGCGCGCCAGATCCCGGGGCTGTTCAAGGCGGTGGATGACCCGGAGTTGCTGGAAGAGCGATTCGCGGACCCGGCCGGGCGGTTGGAGAACGACGACGAACTGCGAGCCCGGCTGACGGCCTGGTTCTACGGCCAGACGAAGGCGGATCTACTGCGCCTCGGCGCGGAACTCAAAGTGCCGTTCGGGGCCGTGCTCACGCCGGCGGACCTGCTGACAAACGTCAGCCTTGGGGAGCGCGGGTTCTTCGACGAGGTTCGGGTGGGTGACCGGGGAACGGCTACCGTGCCGGGCCGGCCGTTCCTGGGGCTGCCGTGGAAGAAGCCGGAGCGACTCCACGAGCGGGGCGAAGACACGGCGGCGGTGATGGCGGAGTGGACCGGGGTGATGGCGTGAAGAAGCTACCGCTGGAAGGGATCCGCGTCGCCGACCTGACGATGATGTGGGCCGGGCCGTACGCCACACGCATCCTGGCGGAGATGGGCGCGGAAGTGATCAAGATCGAATCACCGCGGGCGTGGGACAACATTCGCACGCTGGTGCCGCAACCGGAAGCGCCAACGCCGTGGAACAGTTCGTACTACTTCAACGACTACAACCGGGACAAGAAATCGCTGACGCTGGACCTGGCGCAGGATACGGGGCGAGCGGTGTTCCTGCGGCTCGTCGCGGAGTGCGACGTGGTGATTGAGAACTACCGGGCCGATGTGCTGGACAACCTGAAGATCGGCTACGAGGTCCTGCGCGGGGTGAAGCCGGAGATCATCCTGATCAGCATGGCGGGGTTCGGGAAGACGGGCGCGGAGCGGGCGCAGGTTGGCTTCGGGCCGATTATCGAACAGATGGCGGGGATGGCTTCGACATCCGGGTATGGCGACGGCGTACCGATGAAGACGGGCCTTTCCTACGGGGACCCGGTGGCCGGGCTGGCGGCGGCG
>CAZQCR010000077.1:0-12541 GCA_964591745.1 uncultured Anaerolineaceae bacterium | reverse complement strand
CCATCGACCACCGGGCAGTAGTCGTCGACGTCACCGCGGAGCTGGCGAACGTTCTCGATCACCATGTTCATGCCGTGCGTGTACCCCTCGCAGAGGTGCCCGCCACTCGTGTTATTCGGGCGCCTGCCCCCGAGGCCGATGGTGCCGTCACTCACGTACGTGCCGCCTTCGCCCTCCTTGCAGAAGCCGTACGCCTCCAGCTGGAGCATCGTCGTGAACGTGAACGCGTCGTACGAACCCGTGAGGTCGATATCCTCCGGCCCGACACCCGCGTTCGGCCAGAGGATCTGCTTGGCGTAGTGCCCGGCGACCCGCGTGATCGGCCCGGCCTCGTAGTGCTGGTCGCCCCGCGGCTTCGTGCAGCGCCCCACCACCGAAAGGATCCGCGCCGGCCTCTGACGGTAGCTCGCCGCACGCTCCGCCGAGGTGACGATGATTGCCGTCGCGTTATCCGTCTCCACGCAACAATCGAGCAGGTGGAGCGGCTTCACGATCATCCGGCTGTTGACCACATCTTCGACCGTCAGCGGCGTCTTGTAATACGCCTTCGGGTTGTTCGAAGCGTGGCGGCTGTGGTGCACCTTCACCATCGCCACCTGCTCCGGCGTCGGCCCGTATTCGTACATTTGGCGCATGAAGGTGTGGCTGAACATCTGCGCCGGGCTCGTGATCCCGTACAGCGCCGAATGCAAGGCGCCCCCACTGAGGCCGGCGCCAGCCCGCCCGGAGCCACCCATCCGCACGGCCGTGAAGCCGTTCATCGAGCGGAAGATGACCGCCGTCTTCGCCATCCCGGCTTCGAGGATGCCGATGGCGATACCGATCAGCGCCTCCGTGCTCGAACCCCCTCCCATCACGTCCATGAAGAAGTTGAGGCGGATCCCCAGGTCCCCTGCCACCGTCGTCGAAGCAACCGAGTCGTTCGCCTGGTAGCTGAGCATCGCGTCGATCTCGGTGTTCTCGATGCCCGCGTCGATCATCGCCTTGCGGACGGCCTGGGTGGCCATCCACCGCGTCGTCCGGCCCATACCACGCGTGTAGGGCGTCTCCCCGACGCCGATGATCGCGTACTTGTCGCGAAGGTACTTCGGTGTCGTCCCGTCGAACTCGTCAACCATGCGCTTCTCCTTTTTCCGGCGAGGCGGAGTCTGGCACAGATTGCGCGGCGAGGCCACAGCGTGCTTGCGTTCTGGTACCTTTAGCGGCATGGATAGCTCTCCCATGGAAGACCTGACCGTTCGGCTGCCGCGCGATGTCGTCGATCAGGCGCGGGCGTGCGGGCTCCTGGAGCCGGAGGCGTTAGCAGCCGCGATTCAAGAAGCCATTGAGAAGCGCGCGGACGACGCGTTCTTCGCGCTCAGAGACGCTGGCGGGTTCGGCGAACCGATGAGCGACGACGATATCCTGGCAGAAGTCAAGGCCGTTCGGGCTGAGCGAAGGCGCCGTGCTCTGGCTCCTGCTTGATACGAACGTGGCACTCTCGGGGCTGTTGTGGTCCGGCGCGCCTGCTTTCATCCTGGATGCCGCCCGGGCAGGCCGTGTCGCCCTGTTCACGTCGCGAGAACTTCTCGACGAACTCAAAGATGTTCTGGCGAGGCCGCAGTTCGAACAACGCCTTCGCGATCACTTGCTAACGCCCGACATAGCACTCGCCCGATACCAGCGGCTGTGCCACGTCGTAACGCCCGAGCCCGTGGTGGTCTTCGGTCTACGCGACCTCGATGACACGGCCGTCCTCGGTGCCGCCGTTGGAGGAGCGGTTCACGCCATCGTTACGGGAGACAAGGATCTGCTCGTCCTACGCCAGTTACAGGAAATCATGATAGTGATGCCATCTGAGGCTGCAGCTCGCCTCAGACTCTAGCTTTTTCCCGGGAGTTCCGGAGCCGGGAACGGGGAACGCGCGTAGAATCCCACCGCGAGGTGACACAACATGGCGACTGACGACGCACTGGAACGCGGTAAGGCGAAGTTCGAAGAGGTCTACCCCTTCAAGGCCGCCGAAAACCCAACCGACTTCGAATCCATCATGTATCGCGACCTCTTCGGCGGCGTCTACCAGCGCCCCGGCCTCTCGATCCGCGACCGGCGCCTGATGATCATCGGCGTCGCCGCCGCCCACGGCATCGATAGCATCCTCCGCCTCCAGCTCTCCGCCGGCCTGGCCAAGGGCGACCTCAAGCCAGAAGACCTCGAAGAGATCACCATCTTCCTCACCCAGTACGTCGGCTACCCCCTCGGCACGCGCGTCCGCGCCGCCGCGACGGAGACGCTGAAGGGCCACCCAGGGTGAACCAGCGGGAACTGCACCAACGACTCCGGCGGCGGCCGCACCAGGTGCGCTTCGAAGAATTGGCTCGTCTCCTCAGCCTCAGCGGCTTCGAACTCAGCACGGTCAAGGGCAGCCATCACGTGTTCAGAAACCAGGCTGGCCAGCACATTTCGGTCCCGCATCGGGTACCATTTGTGAAGGCCGCTTACGTACGGGACGTACTGGCGATGACCGTCCAGGAGGAGGGATACCAGGATGACTGACCATCGCGAGACCGAGGTTCAGCGCCTCCTGACGCTCCCTTACCATCGTGTCGTGCGGGGCACGCCAACCGACGGCTACGTAGCGAGCGTAGCCGAACTTTCCGGGTGCCTGACGGACGGTGACACGCCGACCGAAGCGCTTGCCAGCCTGGATGAAGCCATGGCCGCCTGGTTCGAGTCACACCTCGTCCACGGCGACCCTATTCCCGGCCCCGCGAGTTCGCTTCGGCCCGTCGCCTGACCGCGCCGAAGGTTCACTTCACCCAGCACCATCCACCCAGACTTCTTGGCGATCCTTGGCGCTCTTGGCGTCTTGGCGATTCTCTTCTTCGGACCTACCCCGTCGGAATCTTGAAGAACTCCCCGCTCAGGTCCGCCGGCCCCCGGTAAAGCGCTTCGAACTTACGCGTCTGGATGTACCACTCCCCATCGACCCGCGTGTACGTGTCGAAGTAGCAGATCGAGTTCATCGAACGCGCCCCGCCCGGCAGGTTCAGGAACTCGCCCATGTACCAGCGCCCGCTCGCCTTATCCCCGGTCACATCGTCAATGACGCCCGAGTAGACATGCATGTAGACGTTCGGGATGCTCCCCATAATCTGTGTCCAGGCCGCCACCGCAGCCTCCCGACCGTTATACGTCTGGCCGACGGCCCAGACGCCATCGACCGCCCAGGTCTGGCCCCAGGCCTCCGCGTCGAAGCGGTTGACTGCGTCAACGTACCGCTCCGCCAGCCGGCGGATAGATGTGTAGTCGTCGTTCGTGGGCTTGCCCATGGAAGTCCTCCGGGTGAAAGCGTCCGGGCGGCCATCGCGAACCCGGCGTATGGGGCGGCATTGTACCCGGATTCCTGTCTGAGCGTCCGGTTTGCTGGACGCCCGTGCCAAACCGGCCCCTGGCCCACCGTTTGTTGTGCCGGCCCGGAGCTACCATCCACAGCCATGCGAGACGACCCGGACCCCCTCACCCGCCTCCTCGAACAGTTCCAGCTCGAACAGCTCGACCGTGACCTCTTCCTCGGCTCACCCGGTCCGGGGAAGGATCGCCTCTTTGGCGGCCTTATCGCCGCCCAGTCCGTCATGGCCGCCGGCCGAACGGTCGAGGCGCCGGACAAGTACCTCCACTCCCTCCACGCCTACTACCTCCGGCCCGGGCACCACAACGCCCCCATCCGCTACTCCGTCTACCGCATCCGCGACGGCCGCAGCTTCACCTCGCGCGATGTCGTCGCCTACCAGTCCGGCGAGGCGATCTTTAGCGTCTCAACCAGCTTCGCCACCCTCGAACCCGGCGACGAGTACCAGCGCCCGGCCCCTGCCGCGCCGCCGCCGGACACGCTCCGAGACCTCGAAGGCGAGTGGACCATCAAGCACGGCGACGACGACGACCGCGCCTGGCTCGCCCAGAACCCGGTCGAGCAGCGCCACGAACGGCTCGGCGGCCAGGACGCGGCCAACGGCGAACCCTGGCGTTCCCTCTGGATGCGGCCGAAAGGGCCGATGCCCGCCGACCCGCTCCTCCACACCGCCCTCCTCGCCTGGATCAGCGACGACGGTCTCATCAGCACCGTCGCCTTCTGGGGCGAAGAGCAGGAGCGCAGCGGCATGCGCGCCAGCCTCGACCACGCCATGTGGTTCCACGAACCCGCCCACTGGGACGGCTGGCTCCACTATCGCAGCGAAAGCTCCGTCGGCCGCAACGGGCGCTCCCTCGTCACCGGCGCGATCTACACGCCGGATGGCCGCCGCGTCGTCAGCGTCACCCAGGAGGCCCTCATTCGCCCACCACGGCCCGGCTAAGGCGAACGCGGACTTCTGACGGACCGGCGACAGAAGTCACCATGCTATCGACAGCGCGCCGCCATCCAGGTCCTGTACGCTGCCCGATATCCAACAGGGAGGATGGCCAGATGGCAGCCAACATCCGCCACTTCGCGATCGAAGCCGACAACGTTGAACGGGCCCGGCGGTTCTACGAACGGGTCTTCGGCTGGCGCTTCGAGGCCTGGGGCCCGCCGAACTTCTATCTCATCCACACGGGGACCGCAGACGACCCTGGCGTCGGTGGGGCGCTGCAGGAGCGGCGCACCCCGCTTTCAGGAACCGGCAACCGCACCTTCGAATGCACCATCGGCGTCGATGACCTGGCGCCGGTGATAGCGGCCGTCCAGGCCAACGGAGGGCAGATCGAGCTCCCGGAATTCCGGATCGAAGGCGTCGGGAACCTCTTCTACTTTCTCGATCCTGAAGGGAACCGGGTGGCGGCGATGAAGTACGACGAGGGCCACACCTAGGACACGACGGGCGCGGGGAGCGTGAGGTTGGCTATGACCATCGAAGTCCGGAGCCTGGCCACGAGCTACCCCCGCTCCGCGAAAATCGGCGCGCACCGTCACCCGTGGGGCCAACTCGTCTTCGCAAGCTCCGGCGTGATGCGGGTGACGATGGCGGGCCGCGAGTGGGTTGTGCCGGCCGCCCGGGCCGTCATCGCACCGGCTGCCGTTGAACACGAGATCACCGGCGTCGGTGCGTTCGCGATGCGGACGCTCTACCTCTCGCCACGGCTCTCGCGGCTCGCTGCGGTTACGACGCCGTTGGCGATCGACGTCGGTCCCCTGCTCCGGGCCCTGATCATCGAGATCGTTGAAGTCGGCGCGCTGGACGGCCGAAGCGGGTTGGACCGGGGGTACATCCGCGTGCTCATGGACCAGCTTGCACGAGCACCTCGCCTGCCGCTCTCGCTGCCGCTACCGGCCGACGCACGAGCCAGGGCCATCGCGCAGCGGTTGGGAGCCGACCCCGGAGACCGGGCGTCGCTCGCCGAACTCGGCCGCTTCGCGGCTGCAAGTGAACGCACGGTCGAGCGCCTCTTTCTCCGCGAGACCGGCTTGCGCTTCAACGAGTGGCGGCGCCGGCTGAGACTTCTCCGCGCAGCCGAACTACTGGGAGAAGGCGCTCCAGTCACCGAAGCCGCGCTCGCCGCCGGCTACGCCACGTCCAGCGCCTTCGTCGCCGCCTTCCGCAAAGAGATGTGCATGACGCCCGGGCAGTTTCGAATGGTCGGCCGCGAGTGAACCGCGCCCCGGTTAATGCGAAAGCGGCGGCTTCCCGAACGTCCGGCCCGTCCGTCCGTCTCGCGGCGCCGCCGGCGCACCGTTCCGATGCCAGAAGATCAGGTCCAGGTCCGGAACGGCGACGCCCCCGGCGATGGCGAACCCCGCCGCCTCTCCCCGGTACTGGGCCGAATGCACAAGCACATGATTCAGCACCAGGTCGACCCGGTCGCTGAACTGGGTGCCCTTCGAGTTCTGATACGTGAACGTGTGAACCAGCCCGGCGTCATCCAGGTGGGCGAAGAAGTAGTCGACCCGCGCGATCAGGTCCGCCGTCCACTCACGGCAGCGGGCGAGGTCCGGCCCGTCCCACAACGGGACGTTCGGCGAGGCCTCGCCCATCATCCGCGCGAACCACGTCTGCTCCGTCTCGAGGATGTGCTGGTACGCTGCGATGGCCTTCACCGGCACGTCCCGGCCCGCTTCCAGCGCCGCCAGCAGCGTCGCGTTCGCCCACGCGTTGTACTGGAACGACCTCCGCAAGAACTCACGCATCCCTCGCCTCCCTGCGCCCAAGTCTAATCGGAATCAACCAGGCCCGGGCACCCACCGCCACGGCAACAGCTCCGTCTGGCGTGGTGCGAGCCGCCCAGTCAGTACCGCGACCGGCAGGGAGCGGCGGCCCAGGCATCCATGGCGATCGACGGCGCTGCTTGTTCCCACGCGCGACAGCCCGGTCAGTACCGCGACCGGCAGGGAGCGGCGGGCCCGGCATCCATGGCTACCTTGGGGCGCCGCCCGTTCCCGCGCGGGCCGCCGGACGCCGACCGCGCCGTCGGCTAAGATGCGCCCCGGAGGTACGCCATGGACTTCGGGATGCTCTACGAACTACAAATGCCAAAGCCCTGGGCGCCCGGGGCCGAAGCGCGCACCTTCAACGAGGCGATGGAGCAGATCGTCCACGCCGAAAGCGAAGGGTTCAGCCATGTCTGGTTCGTAGAGCACCATATGCTCCCGGAATGGTCCCACTCCTCGGCCCCGGAGATCTTCCTCGCCGCCCTCAGCCAGCGCACGACGAAGATCCGGCTGGGGCACGGCATCGCCCTGCTCCCTTCGAACTTCAACAACCCCATCCGCGTGGCCGAACGCGCGGCCGCCCTCGACATCCTTTCGAACGGCCGGGTCGAGCTGGGCACCGGCCGCTCCGTCACCCTCGCCGAGATCGAAGGCTTCGGCGTGAACCCCGCCGACTCCCGCCCGATGTGGGAAGAGGCCGTCCGCATGATCCCCAAGATGTGGCGCGAAGGCACCTTCGAACACCACGGCCAGTTCTTCGATGTCCCACCCCGCGAGATCGTCCCCAAACCCGTCCAGAAGCCGCACCCGCCACTCTGGCTCGCCGGCACTAACCCCGAAACCTTCGAGATCGCCGGCCGCTTCGGTGTCGGCATGCTCGGCTTCGTCGTCGGCACGCCCGAAGGCACCCGCGACCGCATCGAGGCCTACCACCGCGCAATCCAAACGGCCGAACCCGCCGGGGACTTCATTAACGAGAAGGTCGCGATTCTCCTCAACGTCCACTGCCGCCCCACCGACGAACAGGCCCTCGAAGAAGCCGCGCCCGCCATCGCCTGGATGCAGAAAGCGAACGCCGCCCTCTTCCAACCCTTCCGCGAAAACCGCGTTCCCGGCTACGAAAGCTACTGGCAGCTCGCCCAGGCCCGCGATATCTCCGACGAGCACAAGCGCAGCGTCGCCCCGCCCCTCTCCGAACTCGTCGAGAACTGCGTCTACGCCGTCGGCAGCCCCGCCACCTGCCGCCGCGTCATCGAGAAGTACCGCTCGATCGGCGCGGACCAGGTGATCTGCTGGTTCCAGTACGGCGGCATGCCCCACGAACAGATCATGGAGAGCATCTCCCTCTTCGGCCGCGAGGTCCTTCCCGCCTTCGCGTAGGCTGGTGGGCCGCGCTCCCCTCTTCCGTCTTTCGATTTCGCCGATGATTATCACGTGATAGAGCCTGGAACCGGCGCCATGCACGACCCAGTAACCGGCGAGGAAATCTTCCGGCAGCTCAGCATCCGCGCGCCCATCGGCATCTTCGTCACCGGACCTGACGGCCGTTGCCACTTTACGAACGATCGCTGGCAGCTCATCGCCGGGCTCTCAGCGGAGGAAGCCCTGGGCGCCGGCTGGACAGCGGCCATTCATCCCGATGACCGCGAAACAGTCTTCCGCGAGTGGGCACGCTCCGTTGCGGAAGAGCGCGAGTTCGACCTGAACTACCGATTCCAGGCGCCGTCAGGCCACGTGACACACGTCCACAGCAAAGCCTCCGCCGTAAGGAGCCCCGACGGTGCGGTCACCGCCTTCGTCGGGACCGTTGAAGACGTGACCGCGCGAAAGCTGGCCGAGGACCAGCTGCGCGACCGGGAGGCGTGGCTTCACGCTATCGTCACCTCCAGCGCCGAAGGCATCTGCGTTATCGGCAACGACAACCGGATCACGTTCACGAACCCTGCGATGGAACATATGCTCGGTTTCGGCCCCGGCGAGATGTCCGGCCTGCCGCTTGCGGAGATCACCCACCACGCCTTTCAGAAGCCACGCATCCCCGGCAACCAGAGATGGCGAGCCGGCGCAATCGAGCTCATCCGCTTCTGCTACCGCAAGAAGAATGGTGCTCCGCTCTGGGCCCAGTTGAGCCTCAGCCAACTCCGTAACGGTTCCGGCACCCTGATCGGAGGCATGGCGCTCGTCACCGACCTTACCCACCAGCTCGAAGTCGAGGAGGAGCGCGACCGGATCTTCACGTTCTCGGTGGATATGCTCGCGGTCCTTGGTGCTGGCAGCCGTTTCATTCGCGTCAACCCGGCCTGGGAGGCGACCCTCGGCTACTCCACCGCGGAACTCCTTGGCCGGAGCGTCTACGAATTGGTCCACCCCGATGACAACGATGTCGTCCAGGGCGTCAGGGAGCAGTTGGCCTGCGGCGAGGCCGTTCACAGCGCTCGTGTCCGCCTCCGTGCCCGGGACGGCAGCTATCGGTGGCTCTCCTGGAACATAGCGAAGTCCGGCGAGGATCAGCGACTCTATTGCGTCGCCCGCGAAGTGTCCGCGTTGGTCGCCGCGCAAGAAGAACGGGAGCAATTCCTGGAGGCCCTGCAATCAACTGCGATGGCACTGGAAGAACAGGCCGTGGAACTCGACCGCCTTCGCATCGAAGCCGAATACCTCGCCAATCACGATGTCCTGACCGGCGTCCTTAACCGGCGTGCCTGGTTCGCCGCGGCGGTAAACCTCCGCCCGAAGTCGGTCGCCATTGTAGACATCGACAACTTCAAACGCGTGAACGACACCTACGGCCACCCCACGGGAGACGTTGTCCTGAAAGAGGTTGCGGAGCGCATCGCCGTCGCCGTTGGCGCAGATGGGGTGGTCGGCCGTGTGGGCGGCGAGGAGTTCGCCGTGCTGCTCACATGCCCGGAACGCGCCGCCGCGATGGTCTGCCAATCCGTCCTCCGCGCCGTGGCGGATACGCAAATTCCCCTGGGCGCGGGCGAGATCAACGTCACGGTAAGCATCGGCCTGAGCGGCTGGGCCGGCCAAACCGCGAGCCGGGAAGAAGGCCTGGCGCTCACGTTCGCTGCAGCCGACGAGGCCCTCTACAAAGCGAAGAATAGTGGACGCGACCGCGTGGTCTCGGCGCTCTCGTCGCGGGCGGCCTGAAAGCCCGGCGCACGTTCGGCCGGGCTCCCGACGTTGCGCTCCCGGTCTAAGCGCCTGGCGCCACCAGCGTCCGCTTCGGGTGCATCCCATCGACGTTCCCCAGCAGCCCGTGCACGTTGTACCCCAGGAGCTCCTGCAGCCGCTCGGGGAGTTCGCGAACGGTCCCCTTCGGCACCGCCAGGTAGTGGTTCTCCTGCGGCCGCACCCACGTCCCGCAGTACTCCATCGCGATCCCGATTCGCGGCCGGTCGCTGTGGTTCGCACCGCCAGCATGGAAGAGCGACCCGACGAAGAGGCACACCGAGCCCGCCGGCATCACCGCGCGGATCGTCTGTGAGTAGTCGAAGCGGTCTGGCGGCTCCGGTGCATCGCGGTGGCTATGGGAGAGGATGTGCGTCGCCCCGTTCTCCATGGTGAAATCGTCGATCGCCCACATCGCGTTCGCCACCACCTCCTCGTGCGGCCGTGGCAAGGGATAAACCGAGTCATCCGTGTGCAGGTTCTGCGCCGTCTCCCCCGGCCCGATCGAGATTACGACGGGCTGGCTGAGCTGATACCGCCCGAGCACCCGGTCCAGCGCCCCGAGGATCAGCGGGTGAGTGGCCGGGCCATCCAGCACGCGCGTCTTCGCGAACATCGCGTAGATCCGCTGCGTCTTGAACCCCTCGAAGTCGTTCCGTCCGCCCGCCGGCGTCTCCCGCAACACTCGCTGCAGGTCCGCCTTCACCGTCGCTACCTCTTCCGGTGCCAGCACGTCCTCGATAATCGCGTAACCCTGCACATCGAGCAGCGAACAAACATCGTCAACGGTGGTGGTTGCAGCCTGGAGTCGGGACATGGAAAGCCTCCTGCACGTTCTTCCGTAATCCTAGCAGAGCGCGGAGGGCCACCGCTGCCCGTTAACGGCGACCGCGAGCGAAGTCCCAGACACGCACCCGCGCCGGCCGGATCCGGATAATCCGCCGCTCCTCAGCGTCGATCCGCTCCTGGAAATCCGCCGGGATAGGGTCCAGGTACCGCCCCACGATCTGCCGGCGAAGCGCGCCCACCGGGTCATCCTCGATGCTCGCCGAACCGCGCACCTCCACGCCCCGGTAGCCGCCGGGAGGGGCGGCGTGGTCGCTCGCATCCACCAGCAGCGAGACACGCTCGTCCGACCGCACGTTTTTGTCCTTCCGCCGCCCGGCCGGCGTCGCAACGATGATGTCGTCGCCATCGAAGCCGTACCACACGCAGGCCAGCCCCGGCGCGCCCGTCGCCAGCACCGTGCCCAGCACACCAACGTGCCGCCCGGAAAGCAACTCCAACGCATCCTCGTCAAACGCCACGCGGCCTCCCATGCTCATCTCGAACTGGCCACCGGCCACTGACTACCGGCACTGACGCCCTACTTCACACCCATGAATTCGAGGTGCTGCCGCATCTCCGCGGGGACTTTCGGCGCGCCCGTCTCGTAGATTCCGTCCACCGGCGGATCAACGTCGAAGACGTTGTTGAACTTGTGGTAGGCCTCCCAGCTCCCCAGGCCGATCGCGATCTCCACGATCTGCGGCTCCGTCCAGTGCTCCTTCATCCCCGCCATGAACGCGTCATCCACGGTGTACCCGCGTTCCACGAGGTACCGCTCAGCGAAGTCCAGCGCCCACTTGATCTTCTCCGGGAGGTCCGAGTTCCGGAAGTCGTGGCTCTTCGCCACCATCTCTTCGTCCATGCCTTCCTGCCGCGCCGCGGCAGCACGTGAAGGCATTCAGTAGCGGCATCCGTTGATGTTCGCCGATTTCAGGCGCAACAGGTCCTTCGTCGTCGCATCCAGGCTGCTGTACTCCCACAGCGCGCCATAGTGGAACTGGAACGCCTTCCACAGCTCCGGCTTCTGCATGTAGACGCCGGCAAAGCCGGTGAAGCCGCCCACCTCGGTGATTCGTGGCATGGGGTTGCCTCCAGGGCCGGATTTGGCCGACCGGCCAAGTATACGCGAAGTGCGCTCGCGCGGTCCGCCAATGGCTCCACCGCGGCGATGCCTGCCGGACCGCACGACGCTCGTGTACGCTGGACCCGTGAGGTTCAGCCATGGAGAACGTGACATTCAGCGCCGACGAAGCCGACATTGCTACCGCTCGAGCCCGGGCCACCTCCGCCGGGACAACCCTGAACGAAGAGTTTCGGCGGTGGTTGCGAGAGTTCGGCCGGTCCGAAGCCCAGGCAGAACAGATGATGGATGTCATCCGCGACCTCCAGGGACGCATCCACACCGGCGGAAGGCGCTTCACGCGCGAAGAGCGCGCATCCTGACGGAGAACCCGTTCCTCTGATTCAGGCCCGCCCCAGCCGCAGCTCCACCCCGATCATCTCCTCCCCCTCTGGCGTGATGTTGTACATGTCAATCGCCAGCGTCTCGCCCATCTCCATCTCCACCCGCCAGCCCCAGTCCGGGCTCCCATCGCCCGCCGGGTAGATGCCACTCAGCACGACGGAAGACGGCGATGGCCGCGTTCCCTCCAGCGTCATCCAGCCGTCCGCGTTGTGCCACGAATCGAACCACACAGCCTTCGCCGTCTCACCGCCCGTACTCACCATGAGCACGCCCGATTGCGGCTCTTTCTCGAATGACCAGGTGTAACGAAGTTCGAGGAACTGGCCCTCCATCGCCCCGCCGATGGTCGCCGTGCAGGTCGACTCCTGGCGCGGCAGGTCAACATCGATCACGGCCTTCGTCCAGGTCCACCTCCCGGCAAGCTTCTCGGTCTACAGGTGTACTGTCATGTGCATCCTCCGCCCGGCCCGCTTCGACGAGCGCGCCGGCGCGCGTAGACTACCGTAATCCCGTTCCCCTGGAGAGACCGATGGGCGCACTCGACGGCATGAAAGTCCTGGACCTTACCCAGTACGAGGCCGGCACCACCTCCACCCAGTACCTCGCCTGGTTCGGCGCCACCGTCTACAAGGTCGAGAAGCCCGGCCGCGGCGACCCCGGCCGCCGCTCCAGCGCCCCCGACCCGCGCGACGGCCTCTACTTCCTCTCCTTCAACAGCAACAAGAAGAGCCTCGCTATCGACCTGGACACGCCCGAAGGCCGCGAGATCTTTCTCCGCCTCGTGCCAAAGGTCGATGCCGTCGTTGAGAACTTCACCCTCGGCACCATGGAGAAGCTCGGCCTCGGGTACGAAGCCCTCAAGCAGGCGAACCCGGCCATCATCTACTGCACGATCAAGGGCTTCGGCGCTT
>CAZQCR010000076.1:0-12589 GCA_964591745.1 uncultured Anaerolineaceae bacterium | reverse complement strand
GGGAGGGCATTCGTCCACCCCGCCCCCGCCCGGCCCGCCCCACCACCATCAGCAGCCCGACCGTCAGGGCAGGGCATTCCTACACCCAGCCAACGCCCGGCCCGCCGGTCTCCCCTAGAACGCCGTGCTGAACTTCGGCATCACCTTCGTCGCGAACAGCTGGTGCGACTTCAGGATCACCTCATTCGGAATCAGCCCGTTGTACGTCCACGCGAAGATCCACTCCACCGGCGTCGTCTCCAGCAGCCGCTCCATCTGCACCTTCACCGTCTCAGGCGTCCCCACCAGCGCCATCCCGTTTCGCAGCATCTCCTCCGGCGTCGGCCGCTCCTCCCCCGCCGGCGCCAGCACATCGCCGAAGTGGAACGGCGCAAACCACGCCGCCCCGCAGAAGTTCGCCGCGTGGCGCCACCAGTACTGCGCCTCCTCATCCGTGTCACAAACGATCACGTCGCGCAGCACGCCCAGCCCCTGGCCCGGTTCAAGGTTCCGCCCGCCAGCGTTCGCTTCCTCGCGGTACACCTCGTACAGCCGGTTTTGGAGCCCGCTGTGCATCGCCGGAAGGATCGCCGTCACCTCCTCTTTTGCGCACCAGCGGATCGTGTTCTCGCTCGAAGCGAACGGCTGGAAGATCGGCGGGTGCGGCTTCTGCAGCGGCTTCGGCACCACGCCGATCTCCCGCACGATGTTGTCCGCGTCCACCCCCGCCCCGAACCGCCGCGTCGCCTCGATGTCCCATGGCGTGCCATCCACCGGGACCTGCCAGTACTTCCCCTCGAACTTCATCATGTCCTGTGTCCACGCCTGCTTGATGATCCGGAAATGCTCCTCGAACGCCTGCCGGTTCGCCTGGTCGATGGCGTCGTGTTCGCCCGGCGTCGCTCCGTGGATTCCGTGCAGCTGCTGCGCCAACACATCTACCCAGCGCCGCTGATAGCCCCGCGCGAAGCCCGCGTTCGCCCGCCCGCCCGTCATGTGGTCCAGCATCGCGATGTCCTCCGCCACCCGCAGCGGGTTGTGCGAAGGCAGCACCAGTCCAAGCTGCCCCACCCGGATCCGCTTCGTCTGCATCGCCAGGTAGAGGTCCAGCATCACAGGGTTGTTCGAAATCTCGAAGCCCTCCACGTGGAAGTGGTGCTCCGTGAACGAGATCGAGTCGTAGCCAAGCTCATCGGCCAGCTTCGCCTGGTCCGTCAGGTCGCTCAGCATCTGCTGGTACAGGTCCGGCCGCAGCCCGGCCATCCCCTTCTCGATGTCCTCGCGTGAACCGATCGACGGCAGGTAGAAAAGGCTGACCTTCATGAGCGGCACTCCTCGGGGCGTTTGAAGCCCGAAGCATGGCCCACCCCACACCCACCGGCAACCACTCCGTCCCCGGGAGCCGCGCCCCACCGTCAGGACTGGTACCTCGCCAAGAAGAGGACGCGCCAGCCGCCCGAGGACAGTACCGCGACCACACGGGAGTGGTCACAACCGATCGCTCCATACCGGCCGATCCGCCTGCTGACTGCTACCGCCGCTTCTCCCGGAAGCTGACACGCGTCCGTACCGCTGGCGCCGCTACCCACGCCTCCGCCGGCGAAACGTGGCGGCGGAACAACGCTCCCTTCAGCGCCGATAGCAACGCCCGCAGCGCCGCCCCCGCGTCGAGCCGTACAGCCCCCCGCATCCGCCGCAGCGCAAACCGCGCCCGTCCACCCTTCTGGGCCGTCGCCTCCATCCGCTCGTACACCTCCAACAGACGCTCCGCCCGCACCGTCGTCGGCCCCGATCGGCCCTCCGGCATCGTCATCCCGTCCTGTCCGCCGTCCAGCGGCCGCCCGTCCTGCAGGAGGAGCCAGCGGTCTCGCGAGGCGTCCGGCAGTTGCAACGCCCCCGTATCGATAGCATGAAACGTCGCGCTTGCTTCCCGGATCCGCTCCAGGCCCTCGACGTACGACTTGAAGACGTGCCCGCTCTTCAGGTGCACCGTGTGGAGCTTGATCCCCGCCGGGATGTACGGCAGCGAATACGATTCACAGTCCGAAAGCAGCAGGATCTCCGTCTCCGGAGTCTTGAACATCCCGTCGTAGCGGTTCAGGTCGTCGAGCGCGCGAATGTCCCCGATCGCCATGTCCAGCGCCCGCTTAATGTCCGTCGAACCGTCTGGCGTCACCGTCAGCACCCGCCGTGCCAGCGCCGGGAAGTGCTCCTGGTCCAGGCAGTCCGTCCGCTCGTGCACCGTGTTCCCGTACGTCCGCAGGTAGATCCGCGCCTCTTCCCGGCTCGCCGTCACCGCGTAGGCCAGCACAACCGCCTTCGCGAACAGGATCTTGTTCTCCTCTCGCATCGAATTCGAAACATCCAGCAGGATGTAGACCTTCTGGCGTCGCCGGTTCAGCGGCCGTGGCGCGGGCACAAGCTCCTCAACCACCTCGTCGTATTCCTGCAGGGCCGCCGGGAGGTCCACCCCGTACACGCCGTTAATCCCCCCGCTCATCAGTTGGTAGTCGAAGATCTCCTGCGAAATCGTCCGTAGCAGCAGGTCCGGCATCGTCATCAGCGGCAGGTCCCCAAGGCTCTTCAGCGGCTCCACCGCCGTATCATCCCGCGCCGAATAGACCAGCCTCTTGCGCCGATGCGTCCTTCGCACGGTCGTGTATTCCGGCGCCGGCGCCCCCACCAGCTCCAACAGGTCGTCCGCGATCCCCACCCCATCCAACGGCCGCCTCGCCAGCAGGTTCCGGGCGATGTTCAGCACCTGCAGCCAGGCCGCCGGCATCGCCCCCGTGGTCTCACCGATCAGGTCAAGGATTCCCCATTCCCTGTAGAGCGCTTCCAGTTCTCCACGCGTCCGCCCACGGTCCTGCAGCGGGAACGCCGTCTCAGTGGCCATGTGGTACGTGCTCCATGATCTCTTCGAGGATCTCCTCCCGCAGGAGGTTTACCCGCGCGTTCGTGATCTGCTTCCCCTTCAGCCCGTCCACGAACGTGTCGTACGTCACGTCCTGCCAGTTGGACCGACCCATCAGCCCCAGGAACAGCCGAACGATTCCCCGGTGCGCCTGCTGTGCTTCCAGCGGAGACCCGTGCAGGTACCACGAGAACGCCTGCGCGATCGTCATCAGCTCCCGGATCATCTGCAGGTCGCCCTCCGTGAACGCCTGGAGCGTGCCGTGCAGCGCCTCGAAGAAGACATCCTGCGAGGCGTTTGGCGCCGCCCGGTCGTTCCCCGGCACCGTCGTCAGCACGAAGCGCAGCGCATGCAAGTCGTCCCGGTTCACCCCCGCACGGTGGTGCAGCAGCGCCGAAGCGTTCAGCACATCCCGGCATGCCGCCTTCGTTCGCGGGCTAATGTACGTGTCACCGGCCGGCGCCGAACCGTCAGCCGAGCGCCCACGCGCAATCCGCTCGACTGTCAGCCGCGAACACGTCTCGATTAGCTCATTCTTCAGGAAGAGAATGTCGTGCGATGCCTCGATCACCCGCTCCGGGTGGTTCCCCACCACGATCGCGCTCAGCTCCTGCAGCACCGGCAGGGGGATGGGATGCTCCGGCGGCAGCGCCTTCCCATGGTGCTTCTCGTACGCAAGGTCGATCAGCATGTCGTTCAGGGTGTCCCCGTGCGGATCGATCGAAGCCTTGAACATGAACCGGTCCAGGATCGGTTCCGAAATCGCCGAGTACTTCAGGTGGTTCGTCATCGCCAGCGCCGTGTGCAGCCGCGCGTCCTCCTGCTGCTCCCCCTGCGCAAACCGCCGCTCGTTCAAGATCCCCAGGATCGCCTCAAGGACGAGGTCGTTCGCGTTCATGAACTCGTCCAGGTAGGCGAAATCCGCCGTCACCAGCGAATGCTCCGTGTTGTGCCAGAGCTTCCCCTCGTGGAAGAGCTTCAGGTCGATCCCGCCAAGCACCGTCTCCACCCGCGTGCCCTGCGTAAACTGCGCCTTGTACGTCACCCCCTGGAACTGGCTGAAGACGCTATCGCCGTAGAGTGACTTGCCCGTTCCCGCCCGCGATACCAGCAGCTGATGGCGCCGCGAAAGTAAGGCCAGGGCCGTCTGCTGGAGGAGCTGCATCCGCCCCGGCACCGTCTCAGCAACGTTGAGCAGCGCGCCCTTAAACGTCTCGATCGCCGTCGGCACATCCGTCGGCCCGTCCCGGTAGGGTGGTGGCCGCCCGTCCGCCGGCGTCAGCAGGTTCAGAGCCTCGTGCGGGAGGCGGGCCATCGCGTCCTCCGCCCCTGCCGGGCGTCCTTCTACCGCGCATCTTCTGCGATCATCGCAATCGATGGCGGCGATACACGAATTCTATCGAACTCGAAGCACACCGCAACCGCGCCAGTTCGCCCGCCACCAAAACATCACCGCACCCCGGCTCATGGCGCTGCCCCGGCCGCCCCTATCCCGCGCTCGTGTCCCGCCCCGATTCGCCCGCCATCTGCCGGAATCGTTCCTGCCCAACCGAGATAAACACGCCCTCCGCCTCCGCACAGAGCGTCTCCCCCGCCCAGAGCGTCGCCACCGTGAAGATCTTTCGCCCCTCCACCCGCTCAATATGGCCCCGGAACTCCAGCCGCTGGTGAAGGGGCGTCGGCCGCCTGTAGCGCACGATCAGCGTGCCCGTCATCCCCGGGTTTCCCGTCGCCGATTGCACCATGCCGAGCACCTCATCGAAGGCCGCCGCCACGAAGCCGCCGTGGACGTGTCCCGGCGGTCCTTCGTACGCGATCCCGAACTCCACCCAGCCCACCACGGACCGCCCGTCCCCCGTGAGCTGGAGCTGCAGCGGAGGAGCGATCGGGTTCGCAAGCCCCGAGATCGGGCTGTTGTCATACATCCCCCGCGGGTTGCCAGAAGTCGATGCCTCCGCAAATCCCCACAACGGACGCGACCGCGGTGCCGTCGCCAGGCGCCCATTGAACGCCTCCAGGCTCTCCGCCGCCGCCCGCAGTTCGCCCTCTTCGCCGTCCGTCTCCATCGCCAGGTCAATCGTCTGCGGCATCGCGTCGGCCAGCCGGCGCAGCGCCGCCCGCCGCGATTCCGGTACCGTCGCGTTCGGCTGCCATGAGCCGCTATGGTGGGCATGCGTTGGTTCGGTCATTCCCGAACTGTAACCGGCCAACGGCCAAGCCGCGTCATCCCACGCCCCCGGGCCCGCCCGTCTTCACCCTGGTGCACAGGTCGAGAAATTCGGCGTAAGATCGCGGGTCCGTCACCGGTCACTCCCCCTCGCCCAGCGCTCTGGGAGAGGCGGTCGGGGGGCGAGGGAAAACCGCCGCGGCACCGCGACCGCTCGGAGTCTTGACCGGGTACTACCGGGCTCCACGAAGCCGCGGATCCAGCGTGTCTCGCAGTGCATCGCCCAGCAGGTTGAACGCCAGCACGGTCAGCGAAAGCGCCACCCCCGGGAACACCGGCAACCACCAGTACGTCTTGAACAACGACCGCGCCTTGCCGCCAAGGTCCCCACCCCATGAAGGGTCGCCCGGCGGCAGCCCAAGCCCAAGGAACGAGAGCCCCGATTCGGCGAGGATCGCCGCCGGCAGCGTCGCGCTCGCCACCACGATCAGGAGCGGCGCAAGGTTCGGCAGGATGTGCACCGCCATAATCCGGATCTCCGAAGCGCCGATCACCCGTGCCGCCTCAACGTACTGGCGGCTCTTCTCCTGGATCACGTTGCCCCGCAAAATCCGCGTCACGATCGGGAACAGCCCGATGCTGATCGCGATCACCAGCGTCTTCACGCCTCGCCCTTCTAACCCCGGGATGCTATCCGCCGAAGTGGAAAGCACCAGCGCCCAGAGGATCGCCGGCAGGCAGATCAGGATCTCGATGATCCGGGAGATCACCGTGTCCACGATTCCGCCCAGGAACCCGGCCATCAGTGCCAGCACCGTCGCTACCAGCAGGCTCACGAACACCGCCCCGATGCCGATCTGCAGAGCCGGCCGCGCGCCGTACACCACCCGCGACCAGACATCCTGTGCCTCCCGGTTCGTCCCGAACCAGTAGTCCGCGCCGGGCTTCGCCAGGATATCGTCGCCGTCGAAGGTCGTCGGGTCCGTCGTGTTGAGCACCGGCGCGAACACCGCCGCGAAAATCAGCAGAAGCACGACGATCGCCCCGGCCGTCCCCAGCGGCTGCGTGCGCACGAACCGGCGCAGGCTGTACCACGTCCGGGAAAGCCGGCTGCGGTCGCCCCAGAGGCGTATGACCGGCTCGGCCTTCGAAAGTTCTTGCGTGGTCATTGGCGATCTCCTCGGTTAGTAGCGAATGCGGGGATCGACCCACGCGTACATCACGTCGGTCACCAGGGTGATAAACAGGAACCACAGCGCGAATACCACCGCGATCGCCTGGACGATCTGGTAGTCCCGGTTGCCCACGGCCGTCACCAGCCATGCGCCGATCCCCGGGATGCTGAACACCGTCTCGATGATCACCGAACCCCCGAGAATCGCCCCGAACTGGATGCCGATCACCGTCAGCAGCGTCAGCATCGAGTTGCGCATCACGTGACTGAGCACGACTGCACGCTCATGCAGGCCCTTCGCCCGCGCCGTCCTTACGTGGTCGCTGCTCATCGCCTCGATCATCGAAGAGCGGGTAATCCTCGCCACGTAAGCGCTGCCGCCGATCGCCAGGATCAGCGCAGGCAACACGAGCGCCTTGATGTTGTCGAGCGGGTTGTCGTTGAACGTTACCCAGTGCGTCAGCACCCAGTCCGTCACCCACGTCCCGTTCCACCAGATCACCGGCAACGAGATCACCAGCGTCGCTATCCAGAAGCTCGGTACCGAAAGGCCGAGGATGGAGAAGAACCGTAAGATGTTGTCCGACATCGTCCCGCGTCTGACCGCGGAGATGGCGCCGATCGGTATCCCCAGCAGCAGCGTGAACAGGATCGTCACCAGCCCGACCTCGAACGTGTTCAGCACACGTTCGCCAAGCTCCTTCGTTACCGGTTGGCCGGTAGACGTCGAGAGCCCGAAGTCCAGCCGGACAGCGTCCCTCAACCAGATCCAGTACTGCTCCGGCTTCGACTTATCGAGACCCAGCTCCTTGCGAACCTTGTCCATGCAGGTCTCGCACTGTTGCCCGGTGGCGCCCAGGCGTGCGATCGCCGCGTCCCCGGGCAACGCCCGGATCATCGTAAACGTCATCACCGAAATAACGAAGGCCACCAGCGGAATGAGCAGCAATCGACGGATCACATAAGCGCGCATAAGCCAGTGCCTCCGTTCCTCGTTTTTGTCGTCCTGGATCCGCACGGGCCTGCCGCGGAAGGAAATCTCACGACAGGCCCGCGCCGGAATGGTTGTCCGGGACCAGGCCCCGGCCTACGCGTTCACGTAGATGTTGTGCACCCGGTACACGCCGTTCGAAGAGTTACCCAGGTTGAAGTCCTTCTCGGGGTAGTTCTTGATCCGGTCGCGGTAGGCGCCGTAGAAGAACTTCGCAACCGGCAGCGGGATCGCCCCGCCAAAGTTCGTCGCGAAGTACTTCTGCGCGTCCTGCAGGATCACCTTCCGCTTGGCCAGGTCCAGTTCCGACGCCTGCTTCACGAACCACTCCTGCGCCTTCTCCGCGAACGCCTTCGTCTCCGGGATCGGCGAATCGAGACGCATGTTTCCGAAGATCGAGCCGTAGCCCGTTGGCGCCCAGAACGTCAGCGCGTTGTAGTCGGGGATCGTCGTGATCGAGCCTTCCGAGGCGATGAAGTAGTCCCACGTCTTCTGGCGCGCCGTCGCCAGCGCGACGAAGCCCGCCAGGTCCGCCGGCTTCAGCGTCACCTTGATTCCCAGGTTCGATTCCAGCTCCTTGCGGATGAAGTCGTGCACCGTCTGGTTCGCCGGCGAGAACGTCGCCGGGATGGATGTCAGGCCCCCGGGGAAGAACTCGTTCCCCTTCCCTTCGGCCCACAGCGCCTTAGCCTTCGCCGGGTCGAACTTGTAGAGGCCCTTCAGCTCCTCCTGGCTCAGCACCGAATCGAAGCCAGGGCCAACCTGCGAGCCGTACACGCCGTCGCCCAGGAGGATCGTCTTGATGTACTTCTCCCGGTCGATCGCCAGCGAGAAGGCCTCCCGCAGCTTCGGATGCGGCATCCACTTCTCCGCATCGAGCGTGATGGGGTTGTTTTCGTTGTTGTTCGCCCGCGCGATGACGACGCCCTTGGTCTTCACCAGTTCGTCCGCCTTCAGCTTGTCCACCGTCGCCGCCAGGAAGTCTGTTTCACCGGCCAGGAAGCGGGATTCAATCGCCGCCGGGTCCTGCGTGATGATCTCCTCCCACGTGTCCACGTACGGCCCGTCATTCACGAACGTGCCCGTCGGGCTGGCGAACTTGTAGTAGTTCGGGTTCCGTTCGTAACGCGTTCCCTGGGAGTCACGCCGCTTCAACATGTACGGGCCGGCGCCCGGGTTCATCACGTCCTTCAGGTTGCCCGCTGCCGCCTCCGTCAGCTCCTTGTTCACGATTGCGTACGCGCTCGAACCCATCGTCGCGATCGCCGAGGCGTACGGCGCCTTCAGCTTGATCACGAGCGTCTTCGCGTCTGGCGTCTCGAACTTGTCCATCCAGCCCCACTGGATCGCGTTCACTTCCGATGCGAACTGCTTCAGCGTCGTCGGGAATCGGCCGTAGCTGAACGCCACATCTTCCGCCGTCACCGCCCGCCCGCCGGCCGCATCCGGGTTGAACTTCATCCCATCGCGCAGCGTGAACCGCATCGTCGTCGGGTCCACCTGTTCGAACGCCGTCCCACCGTCCAGGTAGAACTGGTTCGTGGAAAGCTGGTAGACCAGCATGTGGTTGAACGCCTTGGCCGGGTGGAGCGGGTTGGTTACCGTGATCGCCGGGTCAAGGCCCGTGTCCGGTACCACCTTGGTGACGGTGATCTTGCCGCCGCGCTTGCCAGCCGCGGCAGCCGTCGTGGCGCCTGCGGCCGCCGTGGTCGCGCCAGCGGCCGCCGTGGTCGCGCCAGCGCCCGGAGTGCTCCCGCCGTCGTCGTCGTCCCCGCAGCCCGCGAGGATCGCCGCCGAACCCGCGGCGGCAATGCCTGATCCGGCGATGAACCGGCGGCGGCTTACGCTGCGCTGACGGAAACGTCCCCAGTAGTTCTCTTGTTCACTCATGTGGTCGGTTGCCCTCCTCGAAATATGTTCGACACCGGCCAGGCCCAGAAACTGGACGCCCGGCCAACACTGTCGCGCATTGTTTACTACGTTCGCCCCGATAGCAAGGATTCACCTCGCCAGTCAATCAGTACCGCGTCCGGCAGGGAGCGGCGGGCCAGGCGTCCGTGGCCACCTCCGCTCAGCTTGCGCACGCGCCGTACCAACGGTTCGTGCTGACTCCCGCCAGTCCGGGTGCCCTCAGATGTTCGCCCAGGGGCGCCGACTCAGCCAGTCAGTACCGCGACCGGCAGGGAGCGGCGGCCAGGCGTCCGTTCCCACCTCGCGCACCGCTTTCCCGCCCGTCCCACTGCTCCGCTTGGCCGACTATGCTTCGCCAATGGCCGGCTACTCAGGTACACCCCTCGCTCGCAAGCTCGGTATCGCCTCGGGCGCTCGCGTCGCCCTCGTCGCCGCTCCTCCCGCGTTCGACCAGGCGATCGACGGCCTCCCCCAGGGCGTCGTCTTCGTTCAGCCGTCCGACAGCGATATCGACATCGCCATCCTCTTCGTCACCGAGCGGACCGCCCTCCAGGCCCGGTTCGCCGCCATCGCCGCCGCCCTTCGCCCCGCCGGCGGCCTCTGGATAGCCTGGCCCAAGCGAGCCTCCAGGGTGCCCACCGACATCACCGAAGATGTCCTCCGCGAGGTCATCCTCCCCTCCGGCCTCGTCGATAGCAAGGTCTGCGCCATCGACGAGACATGGTCAGGTCTCCGCTTCGTCCGAAGGCTGAAGGACCGGCCGAAGTAAAGGTCCGGCCCGGTACTTGCGAAGGCAGCCCGGCCCGTGTTCAATCGCCCCACTCTCCCCACGAGGTGCCACCATGCCCAGCCCAGAATCCACGAGCGTTATTGCCATGCTTCGCGCTCAGCCCATAGCCGTGAGCAGCGACCCGGCAGCCATGCGCGCCAGCTTCGAACAGATGTCCTCGTTGATGCCCGTCGCCGCGGATGCCACCGTCGAGGAGACGGTAGCGAACGGAGTCCCCGCGGAATGGGTCTCCACACCCGCCGCCGACCCCACCCGCGCCGTCCTCTACATCCACGGCGGCGCCTGGGTCATCGGCTCCCCGAAGACCCACCGCGCCCTCACCGCCGAGATCAGCCGCGCCAGCGGCGCCCGCGTCCTCGCCATCGACTACCGCATGGCCCCCGAGAACCCCTACCCCGCCGCCCTCGATGATTGCGTTGCCGCCTACCAATCGCTCCTCGATAGCGGCATCTCGCACGCACGCATCGCCATCGCGGGTGATTCCGCCGGCGGCTCACTTACCGCCTGCACCCTCCTCGCCCTCAAGGATCGCGGCATCACCCTCCCCGGCTGCGCCGTCATGCTTTCGCCCTCTACCGATATGGCCATGACGGCCGCCTCCTGGCGCACCCGCACGAATATCGACCCCATGCTCGGCGGCGCTTCGACCGAAACATCGACCGACGGCCCAATGCATTGGTACCTGGCGGGAACGGATCCGAAGACGCCCACCGTCTCGCCGCTCTACGGCGACCTCCGCGGCCTCCCGCCCATCCTCCTGCACTGCGGCACCGAAGAGGTCCTCTTCGATGACACCGCCCGCTTCGACGCCGCCGCCCGCGCCGCCGGCGTGAACACGACCGTGCGCTACTGGAACGGCCAGGTCCACGTCTTCCAGTTGTTCGCCGCCATGCTCCCAGAAGGCCGCGAGGCGATCGCCGAGATCGGCGCCTTTATGCGCGCCTACACCGGCGGAGGCGGCAGCTGGGGCGTCTCTGAGGGCATCGGCCGGCTCGTCACACAGCTCCGTTCACGTCCGGTCGTCGAAGGCGCGACCGTCGCCGAGCAGCGCGCAGGCTTCGAATCCATGGCCCAGCCCGCGGCCGCCGACGTCGTCTGCACGCCAGTCACCGCCGGCGGTGTCCCAGCGGAGTGGGTGACGGCCCCAGGGGCCGACGCCGCCCGGACGATTCTCTATCTCCACGGCGGCGGTTACGTCCTCGGGTCGATCGCTATCCACCGTGAGATGTGCGGGCGCCTCAGCCGCGCGTCCGGCGCACGCGTGCTCGTGGTGGACTATCGGATGGCTCCCGAACATCCCCACCCCGCCGCTGTCGACGACGCCGTCGCCGCCTACGACTGGCTCCTCGCCCAGGGCACAGACCCGGGCAGCATCACTATCGCCGGTGACTCCGCCGGCGGCGGCCTCACCGCCGCCACGCTCGTGGCCCTGCGCGACCAGGCTCGGCCGGCGCCTGCCGCCGGCGTCATGATCTCGCCCTGGACAGACCTCGCCATCACCGGCGAATCGATCACCACCCGCGCCTCCCTGGACCCGATGATCACCGGCGGAACCGGCGTCGGGAACATGGCCAGCCTCTACCTGGGCGGCAAGGACGCGAAGACGCCCCTCGCCTCGCCCCTCTACGCCGACCTCAAAGGCCTGCCACCCCTCCTCATCCAGGTCGGGACGAGCGAAGTCCTCTTCGACGACTCAACGCGCTTCGATGCCGCCGCCCGCGCGGCCGGCGTCGATGTCACCTTCGAAGCCTGGAACGAAATGGTCCACGTCTGGCACCTCTTCGCGGGCCTCGTGCCAGAAGGCCAGGAAGCGATCGAGCGGATCGGCGCCTTCGTCCGCGAGCGGGCGAAGACTCCAGCCGCCGTTTAACCGCACCCCGGGGTGAGGGTCGCGACCCCACGCCGGCGGCCGTCTAGATCTCCGGCCTCTGGTGCCCCCCTCGCACACCGCCGTGGGAGAGGGGCCGGGGGTGAGGGAGATACGTAAACCAAAGCGGCCGCCCCGGAGCATCCCGGGCGGCCGCTTCAGCGTTTCAGATATTGCCCACGCCACGACGCATGCCCTCCCGGTACGGGGGGGCATCAGCGTACCGGCGTCGGAAAAGTGACCTACGAGTGCGAGAGCTTCTCGTCCAGGTCTCGCACTCGGGCGCTCAGCACGCCGAGCATCTCCACGGCCAGGTCCGCGTTGTTCCGCAGCTCCGCCAGGAAGTCCGACCGCATGATCGCAAGGCAGGTGGTGTCCGTCACGGCCTTCACCGTCGCGCTTCGGCGGTGGTTGTCCAGCAGCGCCATCTCACCGAAGAAGCCGCCGTCCCCGTGCGTCGCAAGGATTGTCCCGGCGCGGGAAATCTCGACCTTCCCCGAAGTGATGAGGAAGAAGCCAACCCCCTCCTCACCCTCCTTGAAGATCGTGTCGCCTGCTCGGAACGATCGCTCACGCGTGAACCGCGCGATCCGCTCGATCGACTTCTTATTCAGGTCCTGGAAAAGGGGGACTTTTGCGATGTTCTCTTCTGCGCTCACGGGTGAGCTCCTTCTTCGTGTAGTTTTCGGCGTCTTCGCGTAGGCCCGGATTGTAATCACCGTTGGCGGCGGTCACAAGCTGCTGTATTGGTTCATGACCTCTGGGACAGTGCCTCCTTGCGGACGAGTGTTGGGTG